>CAZZBJ010000018.1:0-26051 GCA_964652805.1 uncultured Mordavella sp.
TTTTCTCACTCGCTGATTAAGCACGCTCTACTTTGCCGGATTTTAAGCAAGAAGTACATACATACATTCTCTTTGCTCCGCTCTCTGTTTTTACACGAACAGATTTTACGTTTGATTTCCACATTTTCGGTGTCTTTCTATGAGAGTGGCTGACACTGTTTCCAAAGTGAGCACCCTTTTCACAAATAGCACATTTCGCCATGACTGCACCTCCTAACGCTCATAATAAGTCCGTTCTCCAGACTCGCAACAATGATATTCTATCAGAAGAATTTTTAAAATGCAAGCACTTCTTTTTGATTTTCCGAAATATTTGTCATTTATCGCCCCTGCAGCAGAAAAACAGCTCATATCTGTTATTTTTTCTCCTCTTCCGCCTCGTCCAGGATGTCATTCAGATCATCTTCCGACATCTTTCCGTTTCCCTTTGAGGTGAAGCGGTCCAGCACATCGGGCACCATATCCAAAAGCTTGGTAATGGTATCCTGGTTCTTGATATTCACCAGCCTTGTGGTGCCGTTCTGGATGACAAGGACAGCGCTTGGAGTCATCCTGCCGCCCAGGCCTCCTGCTCCCTTCTCCTTTTTCTCCCCGCTCTTGTCTCCGTTGAAGGCGCCGGCCCCAACGGCAAAGGACACGTCCACAAGGGGAAGGATGATGGTGTCATTGATATGGATGGCGTCCCCCACTACTGTCCTGGAAGAGATAACCGCATCCATTCCGTGAAACAGCGCCTCCACAGTCCCTTTGAAATTATTGTCAGCCATATTGATCAACCTCCTGTATTTTTACGCTTTCGCCCGCAACAATCCCCGTATATCCCGGTAGGTCGCCCTCACCGCACTGCGCCGTAGAACCTGGAAAGCCGCAAAGACGAAGCTGGCCACATACAGCCGCCCCCGCAGCACAGTCTTCCCCTGAAAGATCCGTTCCTCAAAATCAGGCTCCACCCGGACGTCTCCCGGGAGGAAGGGGTAGACTACGGCGATTCCTGCCAGCAACTGTCCTGTGTGGTGCGGTTCTTCAAAGCCGAACCGCATGGACAGGCTGAAATGTCTGGGCAGGACGCTTCCGAAAAGGCGGATACATTCCTTCTTCACGATATCAAACGCTTTTTTATGGGTCTTGTTGCTTAAAAACGCTGCAATCTGTTCCTTTTTTTCAGTAATCAGATTTATTCTATCACAGATCTTCTTAAAAGTACATTTTATCTTTTTAATGATCTGCCGAAAGCGCCGGTATATTTTTTCAGCTGTCCGGCGGAGCTTCCCGTGCTCCTCGTCAGCCCGGGCCGCGTCTTTCTCAGCCTGCGCAGCTGCCTTTGCAGGCGCCGGAACTGTCTCTTCAGCTTCTTCAGCTTTTTCAGTTTTTTCAGTTCCCTGCTGATTCTTTTCACGTTTTTCTTCATGCTCTTCCTCCTTCTGCCGGTCCCTGCTCTCATCCTTTACCGGCCTTTCCTCTTCCGGTTTTTTCTTCTCCTCTTCCGACTTTTCCTCTTCCGCAGCTTCCGACTCATCTTCCAAGCTTTTGGCCTGCGCTCCGTCCAGCCTCTTCCAAGCGACCCGCCCCTTCACAGAGGCGTTTCCGTCCTGGAACACAAACCGCAGCTCAATCAGGCCGAGCAGCCAGGTAACCCGACCCTGGGCCCGCAGGTCTCTTCGCCCGCCGTCCCATTTTGCCGCGCCCTGGTAGCAGAAGGGCACAAAGAGGACGACAAGGAGCGCTAATAGGAGTATGCCCAGTATGACCGCTAATAGGATGCCTGCAATTTTTAAGATCAATAATAAAATATGAAACATATTACTCTTCCTGTTCCCTGTGGTGTATGTATCCGCACAGATCTGTCCCCATGAGGGCGTCAAAGGTCTCCTGGGCAATCCTGCGCACCAGTTCCAGAGCATCGTCATAGTCTCCGGCTATGCCTGCGATAAGCAGACCTTCGGAGGGATAGTCCTTCTGCAGCAGCTCTGCGGAGGAGAGGATCTCCAGCCGCTCCTGCCCGTAATCGCACAGGGCAACAAGATACACTGGCACCTGGAGCTTTCCCCGGCGCAGCCGGTATATCACTTTTCTCTTCTTTTTTTCCATCCCCTCTGACAGGTACAGATGCCTTGCGAATTTCATGGTAAACAAGCCCTCTCCCTACTGATTATAATAATAGCTGTCCAGGATCTCTTTTGCAACATCTACCGCTTTTGTACCGCCGTCAGACTGCTCCACGATCACACAGATGGCGAGCTCCGGATCGTCTACGTTCGAAAAACCAACGAACCAGGAGTGGTTTTTGGAGGAGTCTCCGTCCGCGTACTCGGCAGTTCCGGTCTTGCCGGCCACGCTGTAGCCTGCGCCGGAGAAGACGGAGCCCGTGCCGTAGTCTGTCACATCCTGCATGTAGGCCTTCAGCTGGGCAGCCTCCTGGGAGGTCATGAGGGAGCCATAACTCTCAGGAGACACCTCTCGTACAATGGAGCCTGTATAGTTGGTCACCTGCTCCACCAGGTAGGGGCGCATCAGATTGCCGTCGTTTGCAATGGCTGAAACGATGAGGGCCATGTGGTAGGGGCTGACCTGAGTTTCTCCCTGTCCCATGGCGGTCATCATCTGGTCTGAGGAGGAGGCACCGCTCTCCAGCGAAAAGCTGCTCTTAGCCGGGGAGAGATCGTTTCCCGGCAGACTCTTGTTAAAGAGCAGATCCCCGGCTGTGCTCTGGTAGCTGGAAATATCCAGCGACAGGCCGATGTTGCAGAAGGATGAGTTGCAGGAGTAGGCAAAGGAGTCCGCCAGAGTGACGATCCCATGAACCTGTCCGCTCGCGCAGGGAATTGTCACCCCGTCGTAGGTGATAGAACCGTTGCAGGTGTAGGAGTAGCTGTCATAGTCCGCATCCTCCCGCATGTACTCCAGAGCAGTCACGATCTTGAAGATGGAGCCCGGCGTGTACTGCCCCTGGGTAGCCCGATTCAGAAGGCTGCTGTCCGAGTCGCTGTTCAGAGCGTCCCAGTTCTGCTCCACTGTGTTGGGGTCAAAGTCCGGCTTGGAGAGCATAGTCAGGATCTTTCCGGTTGACGGCTCCAGGATCACCACAGCCCCCTTGTTGTCGCCCATGGCATTGTAGGCGGCCTGCTGGAGACTCGTGTCCAGGGTGGTCACCACCGTGTCTCCCATGTTTTTCTCATCCTGAAACTCATTGCGCAGCTTTTCCAGGAAAAAGGCGTTGGAGGTGAGAAGCTCAAAGTTCTCCGTGGACTCCAGCCCGGATTTCCCCTGGGTATCATATCCAACCACATGGGCGTAGAGACTGCCGTAGGGATAGCTGCGGTACTCGCTGCCGTCCTCCGCTGTCTGGGTGGAGGCCAGCACATTTCCGTCCTTGTCCAGGATGCTGCCCCGTACCACCCGGTCCGCCATGGAGTCCAACCTGGGGTTGTAGGGACTGTTTATGATATCCTCGCTCTCCACAATGTTAAAGTAGCCGATATAGACCATCAGCACAAGGAAGAGAGCCACAAAGGCGTAGGTCACCCTAGCGAACTCTTTGTTTACTTCCTGTTTTTTCTTTTTTTCTTTCTTTTCCCGCTGTTTTAACTCTTTTTTGCCCTGACGGCTCATGGAGGCTTTTTCCTGCTGCTTCTTTTGGTGCTCTGCCTCTCTTCTGAGCTCGTAGCTTCTGTTCTTTTTTTCTTCTTTCAATGCTTTCTTCCTCGTCCTCTCTTAAGATGTAAAGTCCCTGGATAATCGCAAACATAATCAGCGTGCTGAGCATAGAGCTTCCCCCGTAGCTGACAAGGGGCAGCGTCACGCCGGTGGACGGAATGAATTTGATCACACCGCCTACATTCAGAAACACCTGAAAGATATAACAGGTTCCAAGTCCCAGCGCCACCAATTTGTAGAACTGGCTGTAAAGCTGCATGGCAATGTTCAGGAACATGATGTAGCAGCTCACAAATATAAGGATGAGACAGAGGGCAAAGACAAGCCCCAACTCCTCTGCGATGGCTGAGAAAATAAAGTCCGAGTCCCGCACAGGGATGCTCTCCGGAGAGCCCTGGCACAGTCCCATGCCGAACCAGCTTCCGGTACCGATGGCAAACAGCGACTGGGCCACCTGGTAGCCCCCGCTGTCATAGGTGCCAAAGGGGTCTCTCCACACATTGACGCGGGTTTGCACATGGGCGAACAGGTAATATCCGGCCACCGAGGCGCAGGCCCCGGTTCCGATCCCGGCCAGCATGTAGAGGGGCTGCCTGGTGGCCACGTACAACATCACCAGATACACCACAAAGATGATGAGGGCCGCCCCCAGATCCGTGGAAATGACAAGGATCAGCACATGGAGGGCCGCGACCATAGTGGTGATCACCACATTTTTAAACTGAGTGAACTCCTTCAGGCTGGCGGCCACATAGAACACGAAAATGATCTTCACCAACTCCGAGGGCTGGATGCTGATGCCACCGATGGAGAAGCCCAGCCTGGCGCCGTAGGACACCTGCCCCAGCACTGCCACGACGGCGAGAGACGCCATACCGGCGATGGCGTACAGCTTTCCAAGCTTCGCCAGCCCCTTCACCTTCCGGATGATGACAGGCACCACAAGACTCAGGGCAATGCCGGCAGCCGCAAAGACAAACTGCCGCATGGCGGTGCTGTAGTCCAGCCGGGTCAGCATCACAAGCCCGATACACAGGAGCATGCACATATTGTTAACCACAAGCCGTGACACTCTCGGATAGATCTTCGTGTACAGAAGAATCGTCAGCGCAAAGAGCACCGCCTGGGCAAGATACAGCCCCGCTATCTGTATGTCCTCCATCTCCAGATACAGCACGAGAAATGCGATCAGATGGAAGAGGAACATAAGGATATTCTGTCTGCGCAGCATGTCCTGCTTCTTCTGCATATCGTGATAGCCAAATATCGTGAAGCACAGGTATGTGTACATGATGATCAGTATGATGATCAGATATTTAGAAAGCTCTACAATAATATTTACCAAAATTTCACCTACTTTACTCCCCTTTTAAAATGGCCCCGGGTAAAGACGCCCTCCCACCGGGGCGCGTCCCCTGCAAAAAGCCACTTCCAAAACTGCTCCAGCACCTCTCTTGTCTTCTCCTTGCTCTCCCACGTAAATTCGCACAGGAGAGCCTCCGGCGCCAGAGCCTCGATCTCTCTCTTCTGACCAAGGAGAACGAGAGGATCTGTATTATATATCACATTATAGCAGTAAAGACACTCACTGCGCACCATAAATTTCTTGTGGTACCGGTCTGTCATGGAGGTCCAGCCCGCCTTCCCGGCACATCCCTTTGTGTGCTTGCGTATGCAGCCGGCGCTGACCATGACCGGGAGATAGCCGTACACAGGCAGGAGCATCCGGCTTTCTTCCAGGCTCTTCAGCTCCTGGGCATTCAGCTCAAGGGGCGCCTCCAGAAGGCTGGCTCCCAGCTCCTTCCAGAATGCGGCTGACCGCCGGTTCCAGGTGTAGGCGGAAGCCCCGGTGTCCACAGGCTTTGAAAAGCCCGCTCTTTTCAAAAGCAGAAGGCTCTCCAGATTTTTTACCATAGCCCCGTCAAAATCCCGGGCCATAGCTTCCAGATTTCTGCTGTAGAAATCCTCCGCCTCTCTGCGGCAGATCTCCGCCATGGAGGCATACACCTCCACCTGTCGCTTCTTTGCCTCTACCAGGACTTCTACTGCTTCTCTCCGGGCCCAGACTGTATCCGCAAGATAAATCCTCTTCACAGATGGAATAGTCAGGGCGGCCATGGCCTGTTCCACAGACATGACAGACACAAAGAGAGGGATTTCCCTGAGGAGCCTGTCCTGCCGGGACTTGCCGGATAAAACAGACGTCACTTTTGAAATGCTCTCTTTTGCCGCCGGCTCATTCAAAAACCCTGCTGTCGTCCCACAGGGCCTGCAGAATCTGCCGGTGATCCTGTCGCTTAGTTTTTCCAGCCCCGCCCGCCGGAGTGCGTTGAGGGCCTGGAGAGGCAGAAAAACGTCTCCCTCTGTACAGATCTCCAGATTTTGAAAGGCGAATTCTGTATTTCCCGTCTTTTGGAGCTGTTTCAGGATCTGCTCCCGGGTTAAAGGCCTGCTCTGGGCTTCCTGCACCGTGTCCCCCGTGACCGTCACCTCCGTCCTCTCGTTTGCAGAGCCGGAAGATAAGATAAGTGTAGCACTTTTTCCAGGGGAAAGTATTAATTTCCCATTAATTTTTTCCTGCAATTGTCTTTCTCTCCCCTTTTTTGGGGGGGCTTCCCTCTGCCCCTGCGCAGGCTCAGGGCGGCTCAGGGACAGCATCTGCCTGCCATTGTGGCGGGTGTAATAGCCGTCCGTGTAGCCCCGCCGCAGATAGGCCTCCATGAGGGCTCTTTTGTCCTCCCGGGACACCCGGAAGCGGTCTTGGTCTCCCTGCAGCTTCGCCCACAGATCCGTATACTTGCGGTACATGGAGGTGACCGTTTCCACGTAGGAAGGCTGCTTCATCCGACCCTCGATCTTAAAGGAGGTGATGCCCGCCCCAACCAGCTTCGGGATGAGTTCAATCGTGCAAAGATCCTTCAGGCTTAAGAGGTCCTGCGCCTTCTTTGCCTGCTCCGCCTTCCAGGGGAGACGGCAGGGCTGGGCGCACTGACCCCGGTTTCCGCTCCGACCGCCGATCATGCTGCTCATGAGGCAGCGCCCGGAATAGCAGTAGCAGAGAGCTCCGTGTACAAAGCACTCGATCTCCAGGTCTGTCTCGTCGGCGATCCGGCGGATCTCCCCAAGGGACAGCTCTCTTGCCGGGACCACCCTTGTGACGCCCCTCTCCTCCAGAAAGGAGGCGCTGACCGCACTCGTCACGGTCATCTGGGTGCTGGCGTGGATGGGGAGAAGCGGGAACTCTTCTTTTATAAATCCCATCACTCCCATGTCCTGGACAATGACTGCATCCAGGCCCTGCCGGTAAAAGGGGAGAAGGTAACTGTAGAGCTGGTCAAATTCCCGCTCCTTAATCAACGTGTTGACAGTCAGATAGAGCTTCTTCCCGTGGATATGGGCATAGTCGATCCCCTCCAGGAGCTCTTCCTTAGTAAAATTGGTGGCAAAGGCCCTGGCTCCAAAGCAGGAGCCTCCCGCATAGACCGCGTCGGCCCCCGCCCCGAAAGCGCATTTTAATATATCCAGGGAGCCGGCCGGAGCCAGGATCTCCACCGGACCGCCCTTCTGCCCCGGTTTTCTCTTTTCTGCTTGATCTTGATACGGATAGGACATATCTGTCTTTCCTCTCTTTTTGGCCATCAGTCTCTCAGACACCAGTCTTTCGGCCGCCATTTAAAAAGGCTGTCCCATGACAGCCTATTTTTTCTGATTGTTCTTCATCTCTGTTTCCAGTTTGACGATCTTTATCTGAAGCTCTCTGTTCTCCTCCTTCATCCGGTCCAGAGCCTTCTCTGCGTTCTCCAGCTTGATCTGGACGGAGATGAGCTCGTGCTTCAGGTCGTACATCTCCTTGTCCTTTGCCTCAATGTCGCTCTCCAGAGTGCCGCCCTGCTTCTTTGCCTTGAAGTAATCATCGGCAATGTTCAGCGCAAGGAGGATGCTCCTGGTCTCGGCGCTCTGTTTGCGGTATCCCTCGCTGTTAGTACACTCTTCCAATTTATGGTTCAGATACGTGGACACCCTCTGCAGATACTCTTCGCTTTCAAACCCACTCAATGTGAATACCTTGCCCCCTATGAGAACTTCCGTATAATTTTTTGATGATGCCATAAATGACCTCCCGCCCTTTTACGTTTATCCTGCAATTCATTATAAACTATTTACATATAAAAACCAACTATTTTTCAATATTTCCAGGTGAAATTCCCAGATGCTCATAGCTGAGACCCGTCACCACGCGGCCTCTTGGCGTCCGCTGTATGAAGCCGTTCTTCAGAAGATAGGGCTCGTATACGTCCTCGATGGTGCCTGCGTCCTCCCCGATGGAGGCTGCCAGCGTGTCAAGGCCCACAGGACCTCCCTGGAACTTCTCGATCATAGTGAGAAGGATGTTCCTGTCAATGTGGTCCAGACCGTACTTGTCCACATCCAGGAGGTCCAGCGCATAGTCCGCCACCTCCTTTGTGATGACGCCGTCATATTTCACCTGGGCGAAATCTCTTACCCGCTTGAGAAGCCGGTTGGCAAGCCTGGGCGTCCCCCTGGAACGTCTGGCCAGCTCCATGGCTCCCGCCTCGTCGATCTCCACACTCAGCACAGAGGCGGAGTTTATGATGATGGTCTTCAACTCCGGCACTGAGTAAAATTCCAGGTGGTGTACCACCCCGAAGCGGTCCCGTAAGGGGGCGGTCAGCATGCCCGCCCTTGTGGTGGCCCCCACGAGGGTAAATTTGGGGAGATCCAGGCGGATGGACCTGGCTCCTGCGCCCTTGCCGATGACGATGTCGATGGCATAGTCCTCCATGGCCGGGTAGAGTACCTCCTCCACCTGCCGGTTCAGTCTGTGGATCTCATCCACAAAAAGTACATCCCCCTCCTGGAGATTGTTCAGAATGGCGGCCATCTCCCCCGGCTTCTCAATAGCCGGGCCGGAGGTGACCTTCAGGTGCACGTTCATCTCATTGGCGATGATGCCTGCCAGCGTGGTCTTTCCAAGACCCGGCGGGCCGTAAAAGAGCACGTGATCCAGCGCCTCCCCCCTGGCTTTCGCCGCCTCGATATAGATCTTCAGTGTGGCCTTTGCCTTCTCCTGGCCAATGTAATCCTTCAGATACTGGGGCCGGAGACTGTTTTCTATCTTAACATCCTCTTCCAGATTTTCTGTTGTGATCATTCTTCGTGTCATGTCTTCTACCTGCTTTTAGAACATCATTAATTTCAGTGCTCTCTTCAGCACGTCCTCCACCTGCATATCCTCTGTGATCTCTGCCTGGCGCACTGCCTTCAGAGCCTCCGTATTTCCGTAGCCCAGAGCCACGAGAGCCTGCACCGCATCGTTCTGGATGGATCCGGACAGGACAGCGCCGGCCCCGGCCCCGCTGTCTGCCTCCTGAGAGTGGCCCAGGGCATCCTCCAGTTTCAGCTTGTCTTTGAGCTCCAAGATCAGCTTCTCAGCCGTCTTCTTTCCGATGCCGGGCGCAGCTGAGATGGCCTTCACATCGCCTGAGAACACGGCAAAGCGCAGCTCATCCGGCGTAAGCTGAGACAAAATGTTCAGCCCTCCCTTGGGACCGATGCCGCTGACTCCTATGACGAGCCGGAACACCTCCAGATCGTCTCTTTTGAGGAAGCCGAACAGCTGCATGCTGTCCTCCTTCACGCTGAAATAGGTGTGGATCTTCACCTGGCTGCCGACAGAAGGGAGTCTGCCTATAGAGCTGCCGGACATAAAAATACCGTACCCGACGCCTCCGGCCTCCACCACGACCCTGTCCTCTTCCACCGCGGCAAGCTCGCCCCGTATATATGAAATCATATCATCTAACTCCTTTTCATTTCAATGTAACGCCTGTCAGCCGCCGCAGCATGGCGTCAGCGGCGATGCCGATGACAAGTCCGGTGAGCAGCCCGGCCACAAGAAGGACCGGGATATAGTAGGACACGCTGAAGGTCTGGACAACGAACATGGCCACCATGAGCTGCCCCACATTGTGCATGACGCCTCCTCCGATGCTGACTCCCAGGATGCTGAAGCCGCCGTTTCTTTTCAGAAGCGCCATGACAGTCAGGCTGAGGAGCGCGCCGGCAAGACTGTAGAGGATGCTGAACATGCTCCCGAAAATAAAACCCGCCAAGACAACTTTTGTTACAGACAAAAGATAAGCCTCTCTGAGGCTCATCTTATAAAGTGCGATCACTATGATCAGATTGGCAAGCCCCAGCTTCACTCCGGGGATCCCGATCTGAAATGGTATCAGGGACTCCACATAACTGAAGATCAGCGCCAGCGCCGTGAAGACTCCAAAACAGGCAACTCTCGTCTTCAAGGGCAGCACCTCCTAATTCGTGACGGCATCGTACTCACTCTCCTGCTTGGACTGGATCTCCACGATCACCTTATTTGGCAGGCAGATAATGCTCTCGCTGTCCGCAGACACAGCTCTCTGGTTCACGCAGAGCTGATCCGGACAGTCCGCCTCCATCATCTTGGCCTTTCCGTTCCTGATTCGGAGGATATTGGTCCCTCCGTTGATGGAGATCTCCTTGTCCTCGCTCAGAGGATAGGTGCCATCGATCACGCCGTCCACGCGGATTACAGCCACGCCGCTGCCCGCATCCTTCAGCGCCTCGTGGAGAAGCCAGGCTCCCCCGGCCACTGCCAGGATCAGTACGACCAGTATGATATCTTTTATCTTCAGATGCTTTTTCATGATAACTGCTTTCGTTTTCTCCTAAATACTACATCTGCTATTCTACCATACCGTTTTGGGATGTGCAACCACATGTTCGGATTATAGAAGCTCCCTGTGTGACCGGCATTGTCTTTTCCAGTGCCTCTCACACAGGGAGCTTCCCGCATCTGCTGTTCATCAAAGTAAACCGTTCTTTTATTTCAAAAATCAATATCCATATGACGGATAAGCGCTAAACAGGGCCGCTCCGAAGACAAACGTCACGATGATGAAGAATATAATGACCACCAGATCGATGACGAGAGCCGCACGGCAGTAGTTTCTCCTGTTGATGTTGCCGTTCTTTCCAAAGGCCCACACAAAGTAGAGAATGATACCCGCACAGGGAATCATCAGGGCCAGGATGGTGAGCAGCCAGTCGCCCATGGACATGGGGCTGGTATCCATGCCGCCGTACTGCTGCGGGTTATAGCCGTTTCCGCCGTACTGCTGATTGTAATTCTGATTATAGTTTGGATTGTAGTTCTGGCTGTAATTCTGATTGTAGCTCTGGCCGTTCTGGTTATAATTCTGGCTGTAATTGTAGTTCTGGTACTGATCCTGGTACTGGGTCTGGCCGCTCTGATTATAGTACCCGCTCTGTCCCTGGCTGCCAGCGCTGTCCGTGCCGCCCGCACCGTTATAGTCTGCACTGCTGTAGCCTGCATTGGGATCTGTGTACTGCTGCTCCGACTGGCTCTGGGAGCTTCCTGCACTGTCCCCGTTTCCGGAATATGTGTAGTTCTGTCCGTTGTCCGGCTGATTATTATAGTTATTATCCATTTCTTCTTCCTCCTTGAGACACTTGACAATCTACAGGCATTTTACCATAATTGTCTGTAAATGACAATCTTTTGAAGGAGATTATCTGAATGATATATGTAGGGCGCCCTGTCCGGGAAATATCTGTACATGGACACAGCGTAGAAGACAATCATCCCGCAGATGAGAACAGCGCCGGCCCACTTAAGCCACCTGGAAAGTTGTCTCCTGCGAAGGAGATATCTCTGCACAGCAGCGGCAGCCAGCCACAGCAGGATGGGATAGATAAAGGGCTGCAGCTCCCAGGCGACCGCAAAATGGAGGGAGAGAACCGCAAGGCCCGCCCTTGCCAGGCCGCAGGCCGGACAGGGAAAGCCAGTCAGGCATACCACCGGGCAGATGCTGCTGAACAGAATATAGAGAAACAGAAAACAGGCGATTATCGAAATAACCGCCCATTTTACATTCTTCATGTCCGCCCAGAAAAGTTTTGCGCTGGTTCTGATATATCTCATCATATTTTTTACAGTATCACTTTCTTCGGACACTTCTCCGCACACTTTCCGCAGTTTGTACACTTGGAGGGATCGATGTGAGCGATGTTGTCTGTCACCTTAACCGCGTCAAACTCGCAGACTCTCTCGCACATCTTACACCCGATACAACCCACAGAGCACACAGTCATGACGTCCTTGCCCTTGTCCCTGGAGCCGCACTGCACAAGGTGCTTCTGCTCATAGGGAACAAGCTCGATCAGATGGCGCGGGCAGACGGCAATACATTTTCCGCAGGCCCTGCAGGCGTCCTTGTCCACCACAGCCACGCCGTCCACAACATGGATGGCGTCAATGAGGCAGGCCTGCACGCAGGATCCCTCTCCCAGACAGCCGAAGATACAGGCCTTGGGGCCGCCGTTCTGCATCATGTTGATCATGACGCAGTCGTGTAATCCATGGTAGTTGTATGTCTGCTTTGCCGCCTTGCAGGTGCCGGCGCATTTGACAAAGGCCACTTCGCGGATCTGCTCTCCGGCCTCGACGCCCATGATCTCGCCCACCTTTGCGGCCACCGGAGCGCCGCCCACAGGGCAGGCATTTACCGGAGCCTCTCCCTTGGAGATGGCCGCCGCCAGTCCGGAGCATCCCGGATAGCCGCAGCCGCCGCAGTTGTTGCCCGGCAGGACCTCCAGAATCTGCTCTTCCTTTTCGTCTACTTCTACTGCAAACTGCTTGTCTGCAAGTCCGAGGAAAATACCGATGAACAACCCAGTACCGCCCACAATGACTGCAGCCAAGATAATTCCTGTCATACTCATTTTCTTTTCCTCCTATATCAGTCCGGAGAACCCGAAGAATGCGATCGCCATCAGTGTGGATATGAGAAGGACGATGGGCATTCCCTTAAAGGACTCCGGAATATCGTTGTATTCCATTTTCTCTCTGATGCCGGCCAGCAGAACGATGGCGATCAGGTAGCCGACACCGGTCGCAAAGCCGTTCACAACACTCTCCAGGATGTTGTAGTCATACTGCACGTTGTTCAGGGCAACGCCCAGCACGGCACAGTTGGTCGTGATCAGGGGCAGATAAACACCCAGCGCATTGTAGAGGGAGTGGACGAACTTTTTAAGGAACATCTCCACGATCTGCACAAGCGCCGCAATGACCAGGATGAACACGATGGTGTTCAGATAGTCAAAGCCCAGCGGGTAAAGGATGAACTGGTATAAAAGGCCTGCCACCAGGGAGGCCAGTGTGATAACAAAAATAACGGCTCCGCCCATGCCGATAGCCGTCTCCGTCTTCTTGGAGACACCGAGGAAGGAACAGATACCAAGGAACTGGCTGAGCACCACGTTGCTCACGAGCGCAGAGCCAACTGCAATTAAAATCAAATCTCCCATCGTTTTCCCTCCTATTCTTTATCTTTTCCGGCTGCCGAGGGGCATCCGCCGCATGTAGCGCAGTCTGCGCCGCAGCCTGACTGGATCTTGGAAGCGTCCTTGCCCTTCTTCTCCATGTTGATCTTCACCTTGTTCTGGAGAGCGGCAAGTCCTGCAAGAACAAGGAATGCGCCCGGAGCAAGGATGAAGATGGTGATGGGTGTATAGCCTGCAGTTCCGGCAGCCGAGTCAGCCAGCGGAAGGATCTGGTAGCCAAAGATCTGGCCGGCGCCCAGGATCTCACGGACGATACCGATGGCAATCAGGGCCACTGTAAATCCAAGTCCCATTCCCAATCCGTCAAAGACAGAGGGAAGCACTCTGTTCTTGGAAGCATAGCTCTCAGCGCGTCCCAGGATGATACAGTTTACAACGATCAGAGGGATGTAAATTCCAAGCGAGTCGTAGAGGGCAGGCGTGAAGCCTTCCATCATAAAGTCAACAACTGTTACAAAGGATGCCACGACCACGATAAACGCAGGCATACGGACAGAGTCCGGTATGATCTTTCGCAGCATGGAGATCAGCATGTTGGACATAACAAGCACGAATGTCGTAGAAAGCCCCATGCCGATACCGTTTGTCGCTGAGGTTGTGACGGCAAGTGTGGGACACATGCCGAGCAACAGGACAAAAATAGGATTTTCATCTATAAGACCATTTTTCAGTCTCTCGCCACATTCATTCATCTTAACTACCTCCTAAAATGCATTCTGGAAGTAACCAAGCGCTGCATTCACCGCACCTGTCACCGCCCTTGATGTAATGGTGGCGCCGCTGATGGCATCGATTGGCTCGCCTTCGCCGCCGTCTTTAGATACATAGAAATTGTCTGTCTGTACACCTACATACTGGCCGTAGAAGGACTCGTTCTGGGCGTTCATTCCAAGACCTGCGGTCTCGCTGATGGACAGGAAGGAAATACCGCTCACCGTGCCGTCCGCTGTGATGCCCACAACAACCTGAATGTCGCCGCCGTATCCCTCGCTGTCTGTGGCAGTGATAACATAGCCAGTGTCGCCGCCGTCCACTGTGCAGACCTCGTCGATGGTGGCGTCAATGCCAAGATCATCGATCACCTGCTCCGCCACATCGGCGTCCACATCCGTCTCCTCAAAGGCGTCCTCATCTGCATCCGGGAACACAGCCTGCCAGGCCTCTCTCTTGGCGTTCTCTTCAGACTGAGCAATGGGATCCTTTGTGACCTCATAGGCCAGTCCCAGAAGAAGTCCGGAAACCAATGTAATTACTGTAAGGATAATTGTATTTTTTATGATCTTGTTCATTATTTCTCTCCTCCTTTGCCAAACGGTTTTGGAAGAGTAACCTTCTCAATCAGCGGAACCAGAAGGTTACTGATGATGATGGCGTAGGAGACGCCCTCGGCAGACCCGCCGAAAATACGGAACAGGCCAGTCAGAACACCAAGGCAGACACCGTACAGGTACGCTCCCTTCTTCGTGATGGGGGAGGTGACGTAGTCCGTCGCCATGAACCAGGCGCCCAGCATGAGACCACCGCCGCAAAGATGGGCTGTCAGGTAGGTGGGATCGAAAAATCCGATCTCCGGATTTGCCACATGGCCGAAGATGCCCACAAAGATCACGAAGGTTACAATGTATGTACCCGGGATGCGCAGGTCGATGACGCCCATCAGAATCAGGAAGAGCGCTCCGATGATGATGGCGATCACGGATGTCTCACCGATAGTTCCGGGAATGGTTCCGATGAGCATGTCCATGGTGTTCACCTGATCCAACGCCCCGCTTTTCACATAGGAAAGGGGAGTCGCACTTGTAACGCCGTCATAGACGAAGTTTGTCATGGAACCTGTAAAGGAGAGCAGAAGGAAACATCTTGCTCCCAGAGCAGGGTTCATAAAGTTCTGTCCCAGTCCGCCGAAAAGCTGCTTTACAATCCGAATCGCAAACACGCTTCCCAGCGCGCCCATCCACCAGCTGGCTGTGGGCGGCATATTCAGCCCAAGGAGCATGCCAGTGACAACAGCGCTGAAATCTCCAACTGTGACTTTTTTATGCATCAGTTTCTCATAGATAAATTCTGTAAGCACAGAAGCCGCCGTTGTGCTGACCATCATGATCAGGGCGGACAGTCCAAAGTTGTACACTCCGAAGAAGGTTGCCGGGAGCAGCGCAATGACTACCATGAGCATGATATTGCCGGAGGTCACCTTGGAACGTATATGTGGTGAAGATGATATATTAAATGAATTCTCCACGTTTGTTCACCTCTTCCTCTCTAAAATTCTTTCTTTATTTCTTTTTCCTGCGGTTCGCAAGTGCGATCTTTCTCATGGAACCAATGGACTGCTTCAGCTGGCGCTTTGCGGGACATACGTAGCTGCAGCATCCGCACTCCACGCACTCAAGGCCGTTCAGCTTTGTGAACTGCTCCTCATCGTGGTGTTCTGCGTAATCCGCCAGTCTGGAAGGGATGAGCCTGCTCGGACAGGCGTCCACGCATCTTCCGCAGTTGATACATGCCGTCGGTTCAAATTCTGCCACCGCGTCTCTGGAAAGACAGAGAATGGAAGAAGAAGTCTTTGTGACAGGGGTGTCCAGGGTAAACATGGCAAATCCCATCATAGGACCGCCGGAGATCACCTTCTTGGGTTCTCCCTTAAATCCGCCGGCAGCCTCCACAAGCTCCGCCTGGTTTGTGCCAAACAGGACCCTGAAGTTGCCCGGCTCGCTCACAGCGTCTCCGCTGACTGTCACAATGCGCTCCGTGGAAGGAAGTCCCTTCACGACAGCCTGGTAAATATTGATCATGGTCTCCACGTTGTCCACAACGCAGCCCGCATCGGCCGGAAGCATGGCAGAGTTGATGGCCCTTCCCGTAGTGGCGTAGATGAGCTGACGCTCAGCGCCCTGCGGGTATTTGGTCTGCAGCGCCGTCACTTCCATACGGGGCTCATCTTTCACGAGCTCTTTTAATTTGGCGACGCAGTCAGGCTTGTTGTCCTCCACTGCGAAAATGCCCTTTGCATTGTCAAACAGAGAAAGAACCACCTTCATGCCGCCCACGAGCAGCTCCGGTGTTTCCATCATCCTGCGGTAGTCCGCTGTTATGTATGGTTCACATTCCGCACAGTTCGCGATCACATAGTCGATTTTCTCCGGCTCCTTCGGCGAGAGCTTTACTCTCGTAGGGAAACCCGCGCCTCCCATACCTACAACGCCAGCCTCGCCGATGGCGTTTAAGATCTCTTCCTTAGTCATATCGGCCAGAGGCTTTACGGGAGCGTACGCAACCTCCTCGTACTCGCCGTCGTTCTCAACGACAATGCAGTTTACCTTGGCCCCTGTGGGATTAAAACGGGGTTCGATCGCCTTGACCGTACCGGAGACAGAGGCGTAGATGGGGGCAGATACAAATCCACCGGCCTCTGCGATCTTCTGCCCTTTTAATACATGATCGCCTACTGCAACGATGGGAGATGCCGGGGCGCCAATATGCTGAGAAAGCGGATAAACCAGGTTTCCCTTTGGCTTAACTTCGACAATAGCCTTGTCTTTTGCCAGACTCTTGCCATCATCCGGGTGGATGCCACCCTTAAATGTCAACAATGCCATCTTTTTTTCCTTCCTTCCTACTATAATCTGTATATACTATACAAGAAAAAACCGGGTTCTTCTAGTTTTTCCGGCGTTTTTTTTGTATATTTCGAAGTACATCTCGTCGTATTTTTAACAATACTTTAAACCAAAAGAAAGAGACTATAACATAGTCTCCATCTTTTAATTCCTTATAAAATTTTAAAAGAAATGATATGTCCGAATATTTCTACTTCTCTTCCGCATCTGTCTCAGCCGGAGCCTCCTCAGCCTGCTGTGCGTTCTCGATAGCCTTCATGCTCAGGCTGATCTTCTTTTCCTCCTCGTTGAGGTCCACGATCTTGGCTGTGATCTCTTGGCCTACTGTCAGCACATCCGATGGCTTGTCGACATGTGCTCTGGAAATCTGTGACACGTGCAGCAGTGCGTCCACTCCGGGAGCAAGCTCAACGAAAGCGCCAAAGTCTGTCATGCGGGCAACTCTGCCGGTGATGGTATTCCCTACAGCGTAATCCTCCGCCGCGTTGGCCCAGGGATTAGTCTCCGGAAATTTCAGGCTGAGGGCGATCTTTGTGTCGTGGATATCCTTCACGAGAACGGTCACCTTCTCGCCAACCTGGAATACCTTTTTCGGGTTCTCCACTCTGCCCCAGGACATCTCGGAAATGTGGAGAAGTCCGTCCACACCGCCAAGGTCGATAAAGGCGCCGAAATCTGTCACATTTTTCACAACACCTTCGATCCTGTCGCCGATCTGCAGCTTCTCGAAGAGCTCTTTCTGCTTCTCTGCCTTTCTGGCGACAAGGAGCTGTCTTCTGTCGCCGATGATGCGGTTTCTTCTCGGATTGAACTCGCTGATGACGAACTCGATCTCCTGATCCTGATAGTTGCTCAGGTCTTTCTCATAGGTATCGGAAACCAGGCTTGCAGGGATAAATACTCTAGCTTCGTCGATCACAACGGAAAGTCCGCCTCCAAGGATCTGAGTAACGGGAGCCTTCAGCACTTCCTTGTTCTCAAACGCCTCTCTGAGACGCTCGTTTCCTTTCTCAGCCGCAAGTCGTTTATAAGTAAGCAGCACTTGACCTTCACCGTCATTTACTTTTAACACCTTTGCTGTCATAGTATCGCCAGGGGACACGATGGTAGTCAGATCCACGTTCGGCTCGTTTGTGTACTCGCTTCTCGTAATGATGCCATCCGCCTTGTAACCTATATTTAAAATGATCTCTTCAGGCTTTACATCGATGACTGTACCTTCTACAACTTCCCCATTCCGTATTGTCTTGAAAGACTCTTCCAGCATCTGTTCAAAAGTTAATTCTGACATTATTTTGAACCTCCTCAATTATTTTATTGGGCGTGGATGCCCTGCTGTAATACCTACTGTTTCCACGGACCTTAATTGATTCATATCAAAATCGTCAAGTGTCTGTATGTAGTACGTATTGTCATATGCATGATCTACAACACCGTCCGGCGGCAAATCGTATCTAAAACGCTTATATTATACCTCTTTTTCGAGATAATTTCAACCAATTCTTTGATTTTATTGTAATTATTATATGTCGTTTCAAAGGCCCTGCGAGGTTCTACCGGCAGAGCCCCAGGATGGCGTCCGCCGCCTGCCTGATGGTCAGGTCTGAAGTGTCCACCAGCACCGCGTCCTCGGCCCGGCGCAGAGGGGATATCTCCCGGTTCATATCCCGGCTGTCCCTCTCGATGAGATCCTGCTCGATCTGCTCCAGGTCGCAGGGAACTCCCTTGGCGGTCAGCTCGTCGTACCTTCTCTTCGCTCGGGTCCGGCTGCTGGCTGTTAGGTAGACCTTCACATCCGCATCCGGCAGGACGCAGGTGCCGATGTCCCGGCCATCCATGACCACATTCTGCCTGCCGGCCAGGTCACGCTGCAGGGAGAGCAGCTTCTCTCTCACCTCCGGGATGGCCGAGCTTTTTGAAGCCATATTGCCAACCTCCTCACGACGCAGCCAGGAGGTGATATTCTCGCCGTTCAGGTAGACCTGCTGCTGTCCCATCTCATAGCCGATGGAAACCCGGGCGTCCCGGCAGGCCTCCTTGATCTTCTCCGTGTCCTCCGGCCGGATGCCCTTCTTCAGAAAGTGGACCGCCAGGCCTCTGTACATGGCTCCCGTATCCACGTAGATAAATCCTTTCTCTTTCGCCACAAGCCGGGCGATGGTGCTTTTTCCCGCGCCCGCCGGTCCGTCGATCGCTATACTGTAACCCATTTCCTCGCTCCTTATTATTTTTGTATATTCGTATGTCTTAGAGATGCACGATGTTGCCGCCGGCCTTTGTGCACTTTTTCAGAAGAAATTCCTTTAGATCCGCAAGGCTTTTTCCCTTTACGCTCCCCTTTTTCAGGGCGACGAAGCCCTCCTTCTTCCGCTTCTTGTCCGCTACCAGCGCAAGGGTCGTGTCGGTCTCACAGATGCACTCGATCTCTTCGTAGGAGAATTCTTGGGTGACGTCTCCGGTCACGCAGGTGAAATTGTCCTCGTAGAAGTTGACCTTCACAAGGCGCTCCTTCCGGCTGATCTTCTTCAGCTCTGCCCACCGCTTCCTGGCGCTCTCGCAGGCCTTTGTCTTGACATCCTGGATCTTGAAGGGGCCCCAGGACTTTGTGTTCCTGTATTTGTAGAGAGCGGTATACATCTCGTTCACGATCTTAAAAGACTCGCTGTATTCCATATAATATACTGGTTCCATAATATCATTCCTTTTTCTGTAAATTCTTTTATGCTAGGGGGATGCTGCTCCCCGCCAGACAGGCGGTGGACCAGGCAATCTGGAGGTTGAACCCTCCTGTCACCGCGTCCAAATCCAGGACCTCACCGGCAAAATAAAGTCCCTTGATCTTTTTCGACTCCATGGTAGCCGGGTTTATCTCCCGCACCGAGACGCCGCCTTTGGTGATGATGGCCTCGCCCCATCCCCGCAGGGATACAGCCGTCACAGTCAGATCCTTCAGCAGGCTGACAAGCCCTCTCCTCTCTTCCTTGGATACGTCGTGTATCTTCTTCTCCGGGGGGATTCCCGACAGCTCAACCATCACAGGGATCAGCCTGGCGGGGAGGAGATTTCCGAGGGAGTTCTTGAACTGCCTGTTCATCTGCTCCTGAAAATCCCTGCGTATCCTCTGATCCAGCTGTTCCGGGGTGAGAGCCGGCTTCAGGTCGATGTGGAAGGAGAGAGGCCCCTTCTCAAGCCTTGGCCCCACCTGGCTGGTGGCGCTCAGGATCACCGGGCCGCTGAGACCGAAATGAGTGAACAGCATTTCTCCGAAATCCCGGTACAGCTCCTTCTTTCCGTCCCTCACCGTCAGCTCTATATTTCTCAATGAAAGGCCCATCAGGTCTCCCACCCATTTCTCCTTCGTCTCCACCGGCACAAGAGAGGGAACAAGATCCGTAACGCTGTGGCCTGCCTCCCGGGCAAACCGGTATCCGTCCCCGGTGGAGCCAGTCAGGGGATAAGAAAAGCCTCCGGTGGCGACGATGCAGGCATCCCCCGTCTCCCGGCTGCTGTCACCCAGAAGAATACCGGTCAATCTTCCCCCCTCTGTCAGCACCTTCTTCACCTCAGCGCCCAGACGGAGCTTTACCTTCCAGTTCTTCATCTGCCGCTCCAGGGTGCGGATCACATCCGAGGAGCGGTCGGAGGCAGGGAAGACCCGTCCCCCTCTCTCCGTCTTCACAGGCATGCCGTTGTCCTCAAAAAAGCGGATCACATCCTGGTTTGTGTGAGTGTAAAAGCTGCTGTAGAGAAATTTCCGGTTGCTTTTGACCGCCCGGAGCAGCTCCTCCGTGTCGCAGTCGTTTGTCAGATTGCAGCGGCCTTTTCCGGTGATGAAGAGCTTTCTGCCGGCTTTGTCATTTTTTTCAAACACGTGGACCTGGTGGCCCTGCCGGGCGGCCGCCACGGCTGCGTACATACCGGCGGCGCCGGCGCCGATGATCAGAACCTTACCCATGTCTCTCCTCTTTTTCTTCTTTTCTTCCGGGCACGGAGAGCTCCACCTTATCGCTCACCTTGTCCAGCTCGTCCCCGCTGTAGACCTGGTACTCATCCCAGATCTCCTCCAGCATCTCCAAAGTGGAGACTACCTCATTCTGCTTCTTCATGCACAGGGCCACCACCAGGGCGTTGACCACGCTTAAGGGGGCTACCAGGGAGTCCACGATGGAGGCCATGTCGCTCCTGGCGATCAGATTGCAGGAGGAGTAAAGGTTCATGGGGGAGTGGATGCTGTCTGTCAGGGTGATGACCTTCGCCTTCCGGTTGCTGGCGAATTCCAGCGCCTTTAAAGTACGCATGGAATACCGCGGAAAACTGATGCCGATGATCACGTCCTCCTCGCCGATGCGCAGGAGCTGCTCAAAAATCTCACTGGCGCTGTTGGTGTTCACAGCCGTCACGTCCTCGCAGAGCAGGTTGAGATAAAAACTCAGGAAACTGGCCAGAGGCGCGCAGCTCCTGATGCCCACCACATACACCTTTCTGGCCTTCAGGATAGTCTCCACCGCCAACTCAAAGACCTCGTGGTCGATGCTCTCCATGGTGAGCTTGATCTTCTCAATGTCCGACTGAAGGACAGAGGCCAGTATCTCTCCCTGGGTGATGCGCCCGTAGGTCACCTCCATGCGCTGGATGGAATTCAGCCGGGTGCGCACCATCTCCTCCAGCGCCTTCTGGAAAGCCGGGTAGCCGGAGTAGCCCAAAGCGGTGGCAAAGCGGACCACCGTGGACTCACTGACTCCCACCACCTCGCCCATCTTCGCGGCTGTGAGGAAGGCGGCCTTGTCATAGTCTCTGCGGATGTAGTCAGCCAGCTTCTTCTGCCCCTTGCTGAACTTGACGTATCCATCATCAATTTTCTGCAGTAATTCGTTGTTTGTTCCCATTTTACAGGTCCCTTTTCTTTAATAGCCACAAGAGGACAAAGAACCTGCGGTTCCTGCCCTCTGTGTATATTTACTGTACTATTATAAAGTATAAAGCCTGTCGCCCCGGTCCGCAAGTAGAAATCCTTACTCCTCCGGCACAACGATCAGATCCTTTGTAAAGCTGTTGAGTACCTCACAGCCGTCCTCTGTAATGAGGACAAGATCCTCGATGCGCACGCCGATGCCCTCCTCCGGCAGATAGATGCCTGGCTCTACGGAGAAGCACTGGCCCGGCTTGATGATATCTGTATTCACAGATGACACGTCGCCGAATTCGTGGTCTTCCAGACCGATAGAGTGTCCGGTGCGGTGTGTGAAGTACTGTCCGTAGCCCTTCTCCTCGATATAATTTCTTGCGGCAAGGTCCACATCGCACATCCGGTTGCCCGGTTTCGCAGCGGCAATACCCCGCAGGTTGGCCTCCAATACGATGTTGTAGATCTCTCTTGCCCGGTCTGACACCTCTCCGATGAATACGGTCCTTGTCATGTCGGAAGCGTAGTTGTCCTTGAAAGCGCCGATGTCGATGACCACGCAGTCGCCCCGTTTGCCCTTTGTGTTGTCTGTGGCGTGGTGGGGGTCCGCCCCGTTCTTTCCGTAGGCGGTGATGGGGTCAAAGGACACGCCCTCGCATCCGGCCTCCTTGTATATCTCCCGCACCTTGTGCTCCAGCTCCGTCTCTGTCATTCCCTTTGCCACAAGGGGAATGACCTTTTCCATAACGCCGTCGTTGATCCGGGAGGAAATACGCATCAGCTCCTGCTCCTCCTCATCCTTGATCATACGGACCTGGTCAACGATCCAGGAGGCATTGACAAAGCCGCTTCCGCCGCCCAGCTCCTGCAGGCGGAGAAGAAATCCGGCGGGCCAGTTCTTGTCCACGCCCATGACGGCGTCCTTGTCCACACAGCGGTTCAGGATCTCCACTGCATCCTCCACATCGTCGTACCACACAAGCTCTACGCCCAGATCCTTCTCTTGGGGGAACAGTTTGTTGATGACCAGCTTGTGGTTCCCCTTTACATTCAGGTACAGAGTCAGCATCCTCTCGCCCGGGTGGATCCATTTTCCTGTTATATAGAAGATCGCTACCGGGTCAGAGATGATCATCTGGGGAATGTTATTTTCTTCCATTGCCTTTATGATTTTCTGAGTTCTTTCCTCGTTCATGATATGCACACCTCGCTTTTATTTTACATCTGCCGGGGAATATCCCCGGCAAAATGTCCGCAAAAACCAGTCCGTCTCCTCTTGAAGTTTCCTCTCTACTATTATTGCCTACACAGCTCTTGTGTACGTTTTCAGCCATGCCCTCTCCTCCTCGTCAAGGAAGGGGGAAACCTTCTTGTACACTGCGCTGTGGTAGGTGTTCAGAAGATGTCTCTCCTCTTCTGTCATCATATCCGGTAAGATGGCGTCCAGGTCCATCGGGACGAATGTGATGGTCTCAAAATACATGAACTGCCCGTACTCGTTCCGGGTTCCCTTCCGTGTCAGCAGCTCATTTTCCAGCCGGATCCCGTACTCGCCCTCAAGGTAGATGCCCGGCTCGTCTGTGACTACCATGCCGTCCTCGAAAGGCTGAATCTCTCTTGCCCGGAATTGCCAGCGGAAGCCTGTCGGCGGCTCGTGTATATTCAGAAGGTAGCCGACGCCATGACCCGTCCCGTGGTTGAAATTCAGATTCCTGTCCCAGAATGGCTTTCTGGCAAGCATGTCCAGCGTCATCCCGGTAGTGCCGTATAAAAATTTTGCCGATGCAAGCTGAAGGTTGCTGATGGCCGTCAGCGTAAAGTGCTCCTTCATCCTGTCTGTCACATCGCCCAGTGCGTAGGTCCTCGTGATATCGGTAGAACCCTCGTAAAATCCCGCGCCCGTGTCGGTCAGAAGAAAATTCCCGCCCTCCAGACGCACGTCTGTCTCCGGCGAGGATGTGTAATGCACAATGGCTCCGTGCTCACCGAAGGATACGATGGGTTCAAAGCTGGGCCGGATAAAATTCCCCTGCTGTGCCCGCAGTTCATCCAGCTTCTTAGAGGCGCCCAGTTCTGTGATCACCTTCTTATCGTAGTTCTCCTTGACCCATTTCATGAATTTGACATGGGCAACGCTGTCCTTGAGCTGCGCTTTGCGGATATTGGCGATCTCTGTGGGATTTTTGACTGCCTTGAAAAGGATCTCCGGGTTGCGCATCTCCACCTTTCCCATCTTCCCGGGTATGTTTTTCCAAAGTGCGTAGTTCAGCCTTGCCGGGTCGATGAGGACAGTTTCACTTTCGTCCAGCTTCTTCACATCCTCATAGATGTCATTGTAAGAGTGGAATACAACGCCGTCCCTCTCCAGCTTCTCCCTCAGCTCATCAGAGAACCTGGTTGCGTCCGCATAGAAATCCATTCGGTCCATCCTGATCACTGCGTAGGCCAGCACCAGCGGGAAAAATTCGATGTCGTTTCCGCGGATGTTCAGCGTCCAGCATATATCGTCCAGCGTAGTCAGTATATGACAGTCCGCTCCCGCCTCTTCCATGGATCTGCGGATCCTCTCAAGCTTTGAGCTGCGGTCTTCACCTGCGTACCGGAGCGCAAGCTCCCATACCGGCTCCTCTGAGAGGGCCGGACGGTCTTCCCAGATGTCCGCCGCCAGATCCCTTTCGCAGGAGACAGAGCCCTGCTTTCTCGCGGTGATCTGCTCGTAAAGCTTGCCATCGCCCAGGGAAACACACCTTCCGTCAAAGGCAATGACGCCCCCCTCCGGAAGACTGGCGCTTAAGAAACTCTCTATGTCAGGCACTCCGGGTTCGCCCATTTTCATGAGTCTGACCGGCGTCCCCTCCAGCTCCTTTGCAGCCTGGATAAAATATCTGCCGTCCGTCCAGAGGTATGCCTCGTCCGCTGTAAAGACAGCCGTGCCCGCCGATCCGGTAAAGCCAGTGAGAAATTCTCTCATCTTAAAGTACTCTCCCACATACTCGCTCTGATGAAAATCAGCCGTGGGTACGATGTAGATATCCACCTTGTTCTGCCGCATGATTTCATGCAGCTTCTGCACTCTCTCGGTTATATCCATGACTTTTTTTCGCCTCCATTATTGTGATTTCGTATAAATGCACTGTCTGTCCGCGCGAGGCAGCCGACACAAGCCGCTCATGCGCAGGCTAAGTTATTGTACAATATAAATCATGCTTTGTAAACTCGAAAATTGCGGCTTGAACATGTGGCTTACACATGTCCCATGCCTTGCCAAACAAAATTCTCTTATGCTATACTGGACAGGAATATCAGGAGGGAAACTATATGAAGATCACAGAAGGATACATGCCCTATCTGGGCTATCAGACCTACTACCGGATCGTCGGCGATTGCAGGGACGGGAAGAAGCCTCTGCTCCTTCTCCACGGCGGACCAGGTTCCACACACAATTACTTCGAGGTACTGGATGCCCTGGCGGACACAGGCAGGGCCGTCATCTCCTATGATCAGCTGGGCTGCGGGAATTCCTACGTGGACGGGCGCCCGGAGCTGTGGCGCCAGAATACATGGGACAACGAGCTGATGGAGCTGCGCAGGCACTTAGGACTTGACCATGTGCACCTGCTGGGACAATCCTGGGGCGGCATGCTGGCCATCGAGTATCTCTGCGACTATCATCCGAAGGGCGTCACCTCTGTCATCCTCTCCAGCACCCTCTCCTCTGCCAGCCTGTGGGCCAGGGAACAGCACCGGATGATCCGCTTTCTCTCTCGGGAGGACCAGGAGGCCATCGCCGAGGCGGAGCGGACTGGAAACTTCGACACGCCGGAGTATCTGGCCGCCAACAGCCACTTCATGGAGCGCCACTGCGACTCCCCCTCCGACGACACGCCGGAGTGCGTGACACGGCCCAGGAGATCCGGGAAGGAGGCCTACCTGTACGGATGGGGACCCAACGAGTACAACCCCACCGGGGCTCTGGGAAGCTGGGAGTACACGGACAAGCTGGACTGCATCCAGTGTCCGGCTCTCATTATCAGCGGCACGAACGACCTGTGCACGCCCCTCATCGCCAAGACCATGTACGACCGCATCCCGAACGCCAGATGGGAGCTTTTCGACGGATGCCGGCACATGTGCTTTGTGGAGGACAACAAAAAATATATCCGCCTTCTCACCGAATGGCTGGAGCAGACAGAGAAAAACGGCTGCGTGTAGACAGCCGTTTTTTATCTCGTCCTATTTCTGGTTCCGGAACTGTACCGGTGTCATATTGTATGCTTTCTTGAAGAGTCTGTTAAAGTGCTCCACATTCTGATAACCTACGGACAGGGCGATATTTTCCACTGTCATGCTGCTGCTCTTTAAGAGCGCCCGAGCCTTCTTCATGCGAATCTTCTTCACCAGGTCTCCGAAGGTCATCCCTGATTTTTCCCGGATATACTTGG
>CAZZBJ010000018.1:26061-27632 GCA_964652805.1 uncultured Mordavella sp.
GGACAGATAGGGCTTGGAGAGATAGAACTTCTCCGCCAGGTCGTCCAGCGTCGCGTCAATGTAGTTGGCCTGAATATAGTTCATGATCTCGATCATGCGGGCATCCTTCACCGGCTCCGCTGTGCTGAGCTCCTCGATCTTGTTCACAGCCACGATGAGGGCCTCGATGGAGGCGCGGATGATGTCCGCGTCGATGCCAACGCCCCAGAATATCTTCTCGTGAGATACGACGCCCACGTAGGCCACCGCCTTGGAGGAAGAGCCCCTTGTGAGGGAGTGTTCCTCGTAATAGCGAAGCTCGTAGCTGATGTTGAAGTACTGCTTGATGGCGTTGCTGACTGCGTCCAGACGTCCGTTTCCGGAGGCGGTCGCCACCCGCTCGTCATTGCCGTGGTGGATGGTGACGTCGGCGATGATGCCGTCCGCCTGGCGGAAGTGGCACTCGTCGATGGAGAACACCGTCTTGGCGTTCACGTAATTGTCCGTGAAGATCTGGTATACCCACTCCGGCGTCAGCTCCCTGTGCGCCTTGTCGGAAACGCCCTTCACAAGATAACCCACTTCCTCCCGCATCTTCTCCGGGAGGTTGATGCCGTGGCTCTGCTTCAGGATATAGTTCACGCCGCCCTTTCCGGACTGGCTGTTGATGCGGATGACGTCTGAGTCGTAGCGCCTTCCCACATCCTGGGGATCGATGGGCAGGTAGGGGACAGTCCACTTGTCGCACTTCTTCTCCTCTCTCCAGGCCATACCCTTGGCGATGGCATCCTGATGGGAGCCGGAGAAGGCGGTGAAGACCAGCTCGCCCGCATAGGGCTGGCGCACATCCACGTTCATCCTTGTGAGCCGCTCGTAGATCTCTTTGATCTCCTCCATATTGGAGAAGTCCAGCTTCGGGTCCACCCCGTGGGAGAACATGTTCATGCCCAAAGTGATGATGTCCACGTTTCCTGTCCGCTCGCCATTTCCGAACAGGGTTCCCTCGATCCTGTCCGCGCCGGCCAGAATGCCAAGCTCCGCTGTGGCCACGCCGCAGCCTCTGTCGTTGTGGGGATGAAGGGAGAGGACTACATTGTCCCTGCAGATCAGATGCTTGTGTACGTACTCAAGCTGTGAGGCGAAGACGTGGGGCATGGCGTTCTCCACAGTCGTGGGAATGTTGATGATGGCCTTGTTGTCAGCCTGGGGCTTCCACACGTCCAGGACAGCGTTGCACACCTCAACAGCATAGTCCACCTCTGTTCCTGAGAAGCTCTCCGGACTGTACTCAAAGGTGAAGTTTCCCTCTGTCTCGTCCGCCAGCTTTTTGAGCAGTTCCGCACCGTCTATGGCAATCTTCTTGATCTGTTCTTTGTCCTTTCTGAACACCTGCTCCCTCTGGGCCACGGAAGTGGAGTTGTACAGGTGAATGACTGCGCGGGGCGCTCCCTTTACAGCCTCAAAGGTCCTCTTGATGATGTGCTCTCTGGCCTGTGTCAGCACCTGGACCGTCACGTCATCGGGAATCATCTTTCTCTCGATCAGGGCCCGCATGAAATTGTACTCTGTCTCAGAGGCGGCCGGAAAGCCCA
>CAZZBJ010000019.1:0-4008 GCA_964652805.1 uncultured Mordavella sp.
CCGGGTTTCCAAGGCCGGATGCTATATCAAGCCACTGCTGGTACAGTGTGCCAATGCTGTCGTTACCAGCAAAAAGCATCCTGAGATTCGCAACCGTTATCTTCGTATCAAAAAGCGTCGCGGTCACAGAAAAGCAATCATTGCCATAGCAAGAATGCTTCTGACTGCATTATATCACATGCTGAAGAACGGTGAGAACTATAATGCGGAACTTTACCGGAAATCAGATTTGCCTCCTGTTGACCGGGAAATCACGGTAGAACAGGCAATCATCATTGCAAGAAATCAAGGTTATAAGATTAAGTCAGCAACTGCATAGCCTTAACTTTTCAATAGTCAAGCGTTTCCGGGGAATGTCCTTGTCAGGATGTTTTAAGATTACACGTCCCTTTTTGGTTGGATAATCAAATGCCAGAGAAGAATGTTATTGAACTCATGGGGCACACGGATATAAGTTACACGAAAAAATTCTACAGCAGGAACCGGAAATCAAACAAAAAAAAGCGGAATTGCCGGATCAAATACCAGAATTCCACTTTGGGAGCGTGTAATCAACCATATGTCTGATTACCTTTTTGATTATCTTTTGATTATGGAACGCCAGAAACGCCGTAAAATCAAGGATTTCAGACTGGAGCATACGGGATTCGAACCCGTGGCCTCCACAATGCGAATGTGGCGCGCTCCCAACTGCGCTAATGCCCCATAAGCAAATTATACCACTTCAGGGGAAGAAATCAAGATGAATTTATGATACTTGAGTTTCCGTAGTTTATGATAGAATATTCCTGTCAGTATTTCTGTGAAAAACAGCAGGCCGGCAGATGAGCGCCGGCGCTGCGGGGAGAAAAAGGAGACGGGAAAGAGACTGTTAAAGACTATGTTTGACGTGTAAAATCCATTGCATTTTCTGTGAAAAAATAATATAATCTCCTTATATTTACTACAAAAGACAGACAAAACAGAGGTCTGAAAAGTCATAGAGGCGTAAAGGAGAAAGAGCGATGAAAAAAAGAGTAGTAGTTGCATTAGGACACAGAGCACTGGGAATCACACTTCCGGAGCAGAAGGAGGCCGTGAAGAGGACGGCAGTCTCCATCGCAGATCTGATCGAGGAGGGATGCCAGGTGGCCATCACCCACAGCAATGCGCCCCAGGTGGGAATGATCCACACAGCTATGAATGAGTTTGGAAAGGTACACCAGGATTACACGCCGGCGCCTATGTCTGTGTGCTCAGCCATGAGCCAGGGATATATCGGGTATGACCTGCAAAACGCGATCCGTGAGGCGCTTCTGAACAGGGGCATTTACCGCACAGTCAGCACTATACTGACGCAGGTGACAGTGGATCCCTACGACGATGCCTTCTACACACCTACCAAGGTGTTGGGCCGCTATATGACGGCAGAGGAGGCCAACGATGAGCGCAAGAAGGGAAACTATGTGATCGAGGAGCCGGGAAAGGGCTTCCGCCGCATAGTCTCTGCCCCCAACCCGGTGAGCATTGTGGAGATTGACGCCATTAAGACGCTGATAGACGCGAACCAGGTAGTCATTGCCTGCGGAGGCGGCGGCATCCCTGTCATGGAGCAGGATCACCGTCTGAAGGGCGCCAGCGCGGTCATTGAGAAGGACCTGGCAGCCGGAAAGATGGCGGAGGAGATCGATGCGGACGAGCTGATCATCCTGACAAGCGTGGAGAAGGTGCGTATCAATAGGAACACCCCTCAGGAGTCCGAGCTGGGAGAGATTTCCCTTGCGGAGGCCAAGCAGTACATGGAGGAGGGCCACTTCGGCGTGTACAACATGCTTCCCAAGTTCAAGGCGTCCGTGGAGTTCATTGAGAAGAGAGAGGGACGAAGCGCCCTCATCACTTCCTTTGACAAGCTGAAGGACGGGCTCAAAGGAAAGACCGGCACGATCATCCGGTAAGAAAAAGCAGTATATCGATCCCGGCCGCGGAGGAAGGCGGCCGGGATTTTTCTATGTAAGGAGTATGTTAAAAGCGTAACAGGATACGAAACACTTCGATTGTAAAAGGGATGTCAGGCCTATGAAGATACGGATTTGGGAGCTGCGCAGGAAATACAAGCTTTCCCAGGAGGAGCTTGCTCTGGCGGTGGAGGTCACCCGGCAGACGATCATTTCGCTGGAGAAGGAGAGGTACACGGCTTCCCTTGTGCTGGCCCACAAGATTGCCGGATATTTCGGGGGGACCATTGAGGATGTGTTTGATTTTTCAGAAGCGGACGAGGATGAGATGTGAGATGGAGGAGTACTGAGCAAAGCTGAAGAGACAGATTATCTGGATGACGGTGGAGATCATCTTTTCCTGTATAGTCATTGTGATCTGCCGCGTCAGCGCCATAGGGGCGGGGCGAAAATCCGGTTTCAGAGGACGATGTGATGCGGCCCTGTGTCATACGGGCCTGGACGTTATGTAAAAATTCAAGGAAAAAGTATTGATAAATTTTCAAGAGAAGATATATTATTGTACTAAATCAACAATACAGATGTCTGAGAATATAGAAATGAAAAATAAAGAAGATCATCCAAGGAAGATCATCCCTTGAGGGGAGAAAGGAAACAGAGGATATGATTGAGATCAGAGACCTGACCAAGGTGTACAGACTGAATAAAAAACAGATGGCTGAATCCCACACGAAAAACCCGAAGAAGACAGCTGTGGACCACCTGAGCCTGACTGCGAAAAAGGGAGAGATATACGGCCTTCTTGGGCCAAACGGAGCAGGGAAGACCACCACTTTGCGGTGCGTTTCCACCATTATAAAGCCCACCGGCGGCGAGATCTACGTGGACGGACACGAGGTGCAAAAGGAGCCGGAGGCGGTCCGCAACTGCATCGGATTTCTCACAAGCGATATCAAGCTGGACGACCAGTTTGACGCGGATTACATGTTTCGTTTCTTCGGCCGGCTCCACAAGGTGCCGGAGGAGAAGCTCAGGAAGCGCAGGGAGGAGCTGTTTGACTATTTTGGCATCAGCGAGTTCGCCCACAAGAAGATCAAGGAGCTGTCCACAGGTATGAAGCAGAAGACGGCCATTGAGGTCAGCCTTGTGCACGACCCGGATATCGTCATCTTTGACGAGCCCACTAACGGGCTGGATATCATCACTGCGAGAAATGTGACGGACTATCTGAAAATGCTTCGGGATGAGGGCAAGCTGGTCATCGTTTCCACCCACATCATGTCCGAGGCACAGAAGCTCTGCGACCGCATCGGCATTATTATCGACGGGCAGAAGGTGGCAGAGGGCACCCTGGATGAGCTGCTCACAAAGACCTGCACAGGAGACCTGGAAGATGCGTTCTTCCAGCTCTACTTGTCCAGAAAGGGGGAGATGTAGATGCTAAACGGTATGAAACAGATATTTGGAAAAGAGATGGCCAGGATATTGAAGGACAAAAAGATGGTCTTCTCCGTCTTTCTTCTCCCGGTCATTATTATGGTGGCCCTGCTCACCATCATCAACAGCCTGGCGGGACAGATGCAGTCAGATATAGAGGATCACAAGTCCATTGTCTGGATGCAGAACGAGCCGGAGAGCTTTGAAGCCTTTCTCTCCTCTGCGGGGATGGAGTACAATGTCAGGACAGTGGACTCTGACAGCGACCGGGCGGAGGCTGAGGATCAGATCCTGAACGGGAAGGCGGACCTTCTCATAGAGTTCCCGGAAGATTTTGATCAGCTGGTCGCCGGCTTCCAGAAGGGAGACCCGGTTCCTCAGGTCAAGACCTACTATAATCCCTCTGAGGATTACTCCGCTCAGGCATATCAGGAGATTTCCGCAGGTGTGCTGGAGTCCTATCGGCAGACCCTGCTGGCGGGGCGGGTGGGAAACCCGGACGCCATCACTGTATTTACCGTCAATTCGGACAATGACGACATGGTGATCCAGGACGACGAGAAGGCCAGCGGCCGGGCCCTGGGCATGATGCTTCCCTATTTCATCACGATCCTTCTTTTTGCCGGAGCCATGGGGA
>CAZZBJ010000019.1:4108-22180 GCA_964652805.1 uncultured Mordavella sp.
GGGAGACGGAGGACGCTGGGATTTTTATATTCCGTTCTACAACAGCGCCGTTGCCCTTCAGTTGATACTGAGCCATGAACTGACCATGTCTCAGTACCTGATCACTCTGGTGGAGACCCTTGCGTCAGGAGGCATCCTGACCGTGCTCATCACCAGAGCCTTCAACAGCGAAAAGGTCATGGCTCTGTAGGACACAGAAAGCAAAATAAAAGAACAAAAAGCCTGTATGGTGGCTTAAAGGAGCCTTGCGCCGTCACCGCTTTCTTCTCATCTGCATAGGACGAAAGGGGAGGTGACAGTATGAGGCTCTGTGATTTTTGGCAGAAGGAAGTGATCAACGCCTGGTAGAGAGCCACGAAGAAAAAAGGCGCAGACCAAAGTAATAAATTGACAAGTCCTGCCGGCGGGATATATACTTGTCTTAATATTTGAGAAAGGACGGAGGACCAAGATGAAATGCCCATATTGCAATCATCCGGACACAAGAGTCATCGACTCCAGACCGGCAGACGACGGTAATTCCATCCGCAGAAGGCGCTCCTGCGATGTATGCGGAAAGCGGTTTACCACCTATGAAAAAGTAGAGACTATCCCGCTGATCATTATAAAGAAGGACAACAACAGGGAGCAGTACAACCGCGGAAAGATCGAGACGGGCATCCTGCGGGCCTGCTACAAGAGACCTGTGTCCGCGGCTGAGATACAGAAGTGCATCGACAGGGTGGAGACAAAAATATTCAGCCTGGAGGAGAAGGAAATCCCCAGCAGCACCATCGGCGAGATCGTCATAGCTGAACTGAAAAATCTGGATGAGGTGGCCTACGTCCGTTTTGCCTCGGTGTACAGGGAATTTAAGGATGTAAACACATTTATGGATGAGATCAAGAAAATACTGGACAGAGGAAATGCATAAGACAATGGACTATCAGCGGATTTTGGAAGGCATACTGGATATCGGAGAAGCCATGCTCTGCAGCGGAGCGGAAAATTTCAGACTGGACGACACCATGTACCGGATGTGCGGGAGCTACGGGTTCAGACGCTATGACGTGTTTGTGATCCCCAGCAACATCCAGATCACGGTGGAGACGCCGGAAGGAGAAATCCTGACTCAGATCCGGCACATTGAGTCCACGGGTATCAACTATGACCGGCTGGACTACATGAACAACTTGGCCAGATACGTGTGCGCCCACACGCCGGATGCAGATGAGCTGCACAGGAGGTATGTGGAGGTTATGAACCGGGAGGATCAGCCCCTCTGGCTCACCTACCTGGCGGGCGTCATGGGCGGCGCCGGGTTCGCCGTTTTCTTTGGCTGCGGGCTGACGGACGCAGTGGTGGCAGTGCTCGTGTCCCTCATGATCGTGTTTGTGGGAAACTGGCTTGGAAAGCGGGAGAACAATCTTTTGATATACAACTTGATCCTGGCCTTCCTGTCGGAGACGGTGATCATCGGCATGGATTTCCTTGGGATCGGCACCCACCCGGACCGGATTATGATCGGCATTGTCATGCTGCTCATCAGTGCCCTGAGCACCACAAACGGGATCCGTGAGATCCTCCAGAGAGATTTCCTGTCCGGGCTTATCAATATCATGAACTCTGTCCTGGGAGCGGCAGGCATTGCCTTTGGCATCGCCATTGCCATGCAGCTTCTGGGGGAGGGGGCCTACGACGGCTTCACGCTGAACCACAGCGTGCCCATCCAGCTTGTCTCCTGCACCGTGGCCTGCGTGGGCTTTGCCATGTGGTTCAAGATTCAGGGGAAGCAGGTGTTCTTCTCGGGCATCGGGGCCTTCTTCACCTGGGCCATCTACTGTCTGGTGTATGCAGTCTGGCCCAGCAACTTTGTGGCAACCATGGCGGGAGCTGTCTTTGTGGCGGCGTTTGCCTTCATCATGGCCAGGGTCAACAAGGCGCCGGCCACCATTTTCCTGACAGCGTCAGCCTTTCCGTTAATCCCGGGGCCCAATCTCTACTATATGATGTACGGCTGGGTGAGCGGTGACAGCGCCATGGCAAGTCAGGAGATGAGTGTGCTGCTTGAGACCTGCCTTGGTATTGCCCTGGGCTTTCTGATCGTGGACGTAGTGTCCAGGTGTGTCCTCTATGCGGTGAAGAGAGAAGGCTTCCGGGGAGAAAATATCATCTGACCCGGTGAGAAATAAATTGCGCATCCTACTGGAAAGTGCTATGATAAAAGAGGGAGCATGTATAGCTTCTTCTTTTTTGGTATACAAATTTATTTTCAAGTTTTACAGATAGATCGGGTGTGTGTATATGAGAAACTATAAATTGACCATTGCCTATGACGGCAGCCGCTATCAGGGGTGGCAGCGGCAGGCAACAACGGACAATACGATTCAGTATATTATCGAGTGGAGCTTGGGAAGGATCGTGGGCTACCGGGTACAGGTGGACGGCTCCGGCAGGACGGACAGCGGCGTCCACGCCAGAGGGCAGGTGGCCAGTGTGAAGCTGTCCGGACTCTACGATCCGGAGGAGCTGAAGGCTGCGCTGAACCGCTACCTCCCGGAGGATATCCGTATTCTCAGGGTAGAGCTGGTAAAAAACAACTTCCATGCGAGGAAGAGCGCTAAGGGAAAGAAATACGAGTACTATATAGACTGCAGGGAGAAGCCGGATGTGTTTTCCCGGCGCTACTGCTACCACTATCCGGAGAAGCTGGATATCGAAGCCATGCGGGATGCGGTAAAATACCTCATTGGCGTCAAGGATTTTTCCAGCTTTACGGATAACAAAGAGACAAGTGATACGGTCCGCAGGATCTACAATATCAAGATCGTGCGCTCCGGGGAGAAGGTCAGGATCACCTATTACGGGTCCGGCTTCCTCTACCACATGGTCCGCATCTTGACGGGGACTCTGATCGAGATCGGGACAGGCAGGCGGGACGCCAGCAAGCTGCCGGTGGTCATTGCGGCGGAGGATCGCAGTTTGGCGGGATTTCTGGCGCCGGCCAGAGGGCTGTTCCTGCGAAAGGTGTATTATTAGATGACAAGGAGAACAGAGCATATGAAATGTATTTCCTGGAATGTGAACGGACTGAGGGCCTGTGTGCAGAAGGGTTTTACAGACTTTTTCAAGGAGGCGGATGCGGATATTTTCTGCATCCAGGAGACAAAGCTGCAGGAGGGACAGATCGATCTGGAGACGCCGGGCTATCATCAGTACTGGAACTATGCGGTGAAAAAGGGCTATTCCGGCACGGCTGTGTTTACAAAGGAGGAGCCTCTCAGCGTGTCCTGCGGCATCGGCATGGAGGAGCACGACCAGGAGGGGCGGGTCATCACTCTGGAGTATCCGGAATTTTACTTTGTCACTGTGTACACTCCCAACTCCCAGAACGAGCTGGCCAGGCTTCCCTACCGGATGCAGTGGGAGAGCGATTTTCTGGCCTACCTTAAGAAGCTGGAGGAGAAAAAGCCGGTGATCTTCTGCGGGGACCTGAATGTGGCCCACAGGGAGATTGACCTGAAAAATCCCAAGACCAACAGGAAGAACGCAGGATTTACGGACGAGGAGAGACAGAAATTTACGGAGCTTTTGGAGGCTGGATTTATCGACACCTTCCGGTACTTCTACCCCGACAGGGAGGGGATTTATTCCTGGTGGTCCTACCGGTTCAGGGCCAGGGAGAAGAACGCAGGGTGGCGTATCGACTATTTCTGCGTATCCGGCTGTTTGGAGGACAGGCTGGAGGACGCCAAAATACTGACAGATGTGATGGGGTCTGATCACTGTCCGGTGGAGCTGGATTTGAAATAGCAGCGAAAAGTAAGAAAAGACAAGAAAAAAGAAAAGTAAGAGAAAGAGGCGGCGAATATGAGGATTGAGAGGGAACATGCGGCGGCAGTTGTCATTGATTACCAGGAGAAGCTGATTCCTGCCATGGACAGAAAGGAGACTCTCATAGAGAATTCCTCCATCCTGCTGGCGGGCCTTCGGACACTGGGCATCCCCATGGTGTTCACCCAGCAGTACACGAAGGGACTGGGCAGCACAGTGAGGGAGCTGACCCAGGCGGCGGGGACAGAAGGATTTGTGGAGAAGCTCCGGTTTAGCGCCTGGAAGGATGTGGTCAGCAGCCATCCCTGGATAGAGGAGAAAAAGTATATCATCCTCTGCGGTGTGGAGTCCCACATCTGCGTGCTGCAGACTCTGATCGATCTGCGTGTCGCAGGCTTTGTGCCTGTGCTGGTGACGGACTGCGTCTCCAGCCGGAAGAGGACAGACTATGAGACGGCCCTTGTGCGGGCCAGGCAGGAGGGGGCTATCCTCACCACATACGAGGCGCTGCTCTTTGAGCTGCTGGGAAAGGCCGGCACAGAGGAGAGCAAGAAGATCCAGCGGCTTGTGAAATAGGAACTATAAAAGAAAAGGGAGGGTATATCTGGTCCGTTTTGGTTCAGATATACCCTCCGTCTATTCCGATGACCTGCCCGGTCATATAGGCCGGGGCATGGGCTGTCTGCCATACAAGTTCCGCCGCCTCCCGGGGCGTCCCGAACCTTCCGGCGGGGATCTCCTCCTCCAGCGTCTCCCGCTCCCCGGGGGTGAGCCAGGCGTTCATGGATGTGTCGATAACCCCGCAGGCGATGGCGTTGACCTGGATATTGCTGGGGGCCAGCTCCTTTGCCAGGGCCCGGGTCAGGCCGTGGATACCGGACTTGGCGGCTGAGTAGGCGGCCTCGCAGGAGGCGCCCACTGTCCCCCACATGGAGGAGATGTTGATGATCCGTCCTTTTTTGCGCGTCACCATGGGTGGGATGGCGCTGCGACAGCAGTAGAAGACAGAGGACAGGTTGGTGTCCAGCATCCTCTGCCATTCCTGATCTGTCATGTCGGTGAGGAGTCCGGTGTGGGAAATGCCCGCATTGTTCACCAGCACGTCCAGGCAGGGGCAGAACTGATAAATTTTCTCAAAGATCTGCCGGACCTCCTCCGGGTTTCCCACATCCCCGGGGACGAGCGTGCACCGGCCGGGGAGCTGCTCCTGGATTTCCCGGCGGACCTTCTCCAGCTCCTCCAGCGAGGAGCGACAGTTGAGAAAGACGTGCAACCCCTCTTCGGCAAAGCGGAGGGCGCAGGCGCGGCCGATGCCCCTGGAGGCTCCTGTGACGAGTACGTATTTTACAGACTGTTTTGCAGACATGAAAATTCTCCTTTTCTAAGTGGGTTTCTTTTACCTTTATTTTACAATGGAGTTGCTATTTCTGTCCACTGATGCTATGATGTATGCATGATTTAAACAAGTTATTTTGGTTGAGAGAGGAGATTTTAAAGGTATTTACCATTAGTGATGGAAGCAGAGGATGAAAAAGAGATATGAATATGATCGACAGGGCAATTGAATTTGCGACGAAGGCTCACGAAGGGCAGTTCCGAAAGGGAACAAGGCGTCCCTACATCGTACATCCCATCGAGGTGAAGGACATTGTGTCCACGATGACTCGGGATGAGGAGGTAATCAGCGCTGCGGTGCTCCACGATACCATTGAGGACTGCCAGGGTGTGACCCAGGAGGTGCTGGCGCTGGAGTTCAGTCCCCGGGTGGCCGCCATGGTGGCGGGAGAGAGTGAGGACAAGTCCAAGACCTGGATGGAGAGAAAGAGCGCAACGATTCAGTCCATTGGGAGCGTCCCCAGGGAGGTGCAGATGATCGGGCTGGCAGACAAATTGTCCAATATGCGGGACATTGACCGGGACTATCCCAAGGTGGGGGAGGAGCTCTGGAACCGCTTCCGCATGAAAGATAAGAAAATGATCGGCTGGTACTACAAGGGCATTCGGGATGCCCTTGCGGAGGACTTTCGGAAGGAGCCGGTATTCCAGGAATACTGCCGGCTGATCAAGAAGAATTTCGATTAGAAAAACAGCAAGAGGGCCGGATATGCGGGATGTGACGCCTGCATATCCGGCCCTCTTGCTGTGTATTATAACATATATCACAATCGTTAGACAGTCTGACGCACGGTGGTGTGAGAGGACGGCGGCTAATCACCGTCTCCTGCTGGATTGGTTAAAATTTTCCGGTTGATATCTCCGCATCTTTACAAATGCGGCAGTACGAGAAATCCATTGCCACCCAGGCGCTGGCGGATATCCTTGCTGTTAACCGGGTCAATCTCTCCAGAAATCCCTGCCGGAGAATCAGAGCACGACTCAGAACGTAACAGGGCACAGCCGTCTGGCTCCCGCTGTTCAAGATATCACACTATCATTATACATGATGATCATACACGAAATCAGAAGGTTTGTCTGTAGTTTAGGCTACAGAGAGTGCTCTGATTTTTCTGTCATTCAAAAACAAGATGTGCTATAATTGGTGATGTATGGTGCGGGGCAAACCTCCCTGCATTTTTGCCGGTATGCAGACAGCATGTGACGCTGCGGCGCTGTGCAGATCCGCAGTGCCAGGGAGGACTTATGATCATCAGCGCAAGCAGGAGAACTGCCATTCCCGCCTTGTATCCGGAGTGGTTCATGTTTGTGTTCTGGACGAAAAATCCGAAACCCATGCTGCCCTACCTGAAGATGATCGACAGGTTAGACTACCGGTATTATTTGCAGATGACGATCACGGACTATGACAGCGACATTGCGCCCCATCTGTCGTCCGCGGATGCCACTATTGCTGCGCTACGGCCAGCCTTGCCAGCGCGAAGAGCAGGAGGGATGATTGCCCGAAAGAATTACATATTGTTAGCAGAAGTATTCAAAAAGACTTCTGAATTAAAGGAGGGACAAAATGACACATAATGAAAAAAGAGAATATCTGATGAAAGCATTACTGTCAGAAATCCCACAATACAGTGATATGAAAATACCAGACAATGAGGAGGAGCAGAAAAGGCTTCTTCGAGGTCTGATGAATATTCGTTCTCCGCGCCCGATAAGTGATGAGTTTCTTAAAGTTCAGGACGAATATTTAAGAGAAGAAGTTGAAATAAAAGGAGTTATAGACAGTGCATCGCTGCCTGCGTCGTCCCTTGACAGTCGTCTGGTACTATGGCGTGGAGATATTACAACGCTTAAAATTGATGCTATTGTAAATGCGGCGAACAGTGCTTTAAGGGGATGTTTCGTACCTTGCCACTCTTGCGTGGATAACATTATTCACAGCGTAAGTGGCATACAGCTCCGTTTGACTTGCGATAAGATTATGAATGAGCAAGGATATGACGAACCAACGGGAAAAGCAAAAATCACACCTGCGTATAATTTACCTTCTAAATATGTGCTTCATACTGTCGGACCGATAGTATCAGGACACTTGACGGATAAACACTGCAGGCAGCTTGCAGACTGCTATACATCCTGCTTGGAACTTGCGTCAGATAGCGGTCTGAAAAGTATTGCGTTCTGCTGTATTTCCACCGGAGAATTTCATTTCCCACAGAAAAAAGCAGCGGAAATTGCGGTGCAAACAGTCAGGGATTATCTGCGCACGGATACACGCATAGAGAAGGTGGTATTTAATGTTTTCAAACAAGCGGATCATGACATCTACCGAGAACTTATCGGATAACATAAAGCTGGTTTTGATAAATGCAGATGATTCCATACACAGGGTGACGGCGGCCTGTTTCAATGCAGTATCGCCTGCCATACCCTTGTATCTTTGGATATGAGGGTATTTCTTTGTGTTCTCCAACAGAACTTCACAGAGGTCAAAAAGCCGGAACACGCTGTGAAGTTATTGATTCGTTTCGTTCTTGCCAAAGGAGTCGTAACCTATTCCCGGAGATGCCCCTGTGCTTCTGTTGGACGAGGTAATAAGGAGATATATTTAAGATGATATGACTGCTTTGTCAGAAGATTTCCCGGTAATTGTATGAAAAAACAGGCTACTTATCCACCAGATTGAAATAAGTTATCCACATCTGCGGTGGATAAGTGGGGCGTCCCAGTTCTTAAGAGTTTATGAAAATTCGGCAAATTCCTTGACAAAACCACACGGTCTGGCTATGATTATGAATAGTTTATGGTAAAGGCGGAGAAAAAGAGGAGTACGCAGGTGTTCACCGCTCCATGAAAGAGAGGGCTGCTCGTGGGCTGAGAGGCGGCCTGGAGAAGGAACTGCGGAAGGTAGCTTTGGAGCCGGATGGCCGAATGGCGGGCAGATACAGGCAGCAGGTAAGTCATCCCGGAGTCGTTCACGTTACAGAATAAGAGAAGATGTATGGAGGAGTTTCTTCCATATTATAATAAAGGTGGTACCGCGGACAGATATAATTCGCCCTTTACGTTTCAGTGAGGGGTGATTTTTTATTCAATAAGAACCCTTCACCGCATCAGTTACATGAGCTGCGCGGCAGTCGAAGGAATGATTATGAGGAGGAAGAACATGAGTCAGAACCTGGAGAAGACCTACAGTCCAAAAGAGATCGAATCAAAGCTATACGACAAGTGGTGTGAGGAAAAATATTTCCACGCCGAGGTGGACAGGAGCAGAAAACCCTTTACAACAGTGATGCCGCCACCGAACATTACCGGAAAGCTGCACATGGGCCACGCTCTTGACAACACCCTGCAGGATATCCTGATCCGCTACAAAAGGATGCAGGGCTACAACGCCCTTTGGATTCCGGGTACGGACCATGCTGCCATCTCCACGGAGGTGAAGGTGACCAACCAGCTGAAAGAGGAAGGCATTGACAAGAAGGAGCTGGGACGGGAGAAATTCCTGGAGCGCACCTGGCAGTGGAAGGAAGAGTACGCAGGAACCATTGAGGCGCAGCTGAAGAAGCTGGGCGTCTCCTGCGACTGGGACAGAGAGCGGTTCACTATGGACGAGGGCTGTTCCAAGGCAGTGGAAGAGGTTTTCATCAGCCTGTATGAGAAAGGCTATATCTATAAAGGATCCAGGATCATCAACTGGTGTCCGGTGTGCAAGACATCCCTTTCCGATGCGGAGGTAGAGCACGAGGAGCAGGAGGGACACTTCTGGCACATCAAGTATCCCATCGTAGGAACAGACGATTACCTGGAGATTGCGACCACACGTCCGGAAACCATGCTGGGAGACACAGCTATCGCAGTACATCCGGATGACGAGCGCTACAAAGACCTTGTAGGCAAGAAATGTCTGCTCCCCCTGACGGACAGGGAGATCCCCATTATAGCGGACGACTATGTGGACAAGGAGTTCGGAACCGGAGCGGTGAAGATCACGCCGGCCCACGACCCCAACGACTTTGAGGTCGGAAAGCGCCACGGCCTGCCTGAGTTCCATATCATGAACGACGACGCCACTATCAATGAGCAGTACGGCGGACAATACGCCGGCATGGACCGCTACGAGGCAAGAAAGGCTATGGTGAAGGATCTGGAGGAGCAGGGATACCTTGTGAAGGTAGAACCTCACTCCCACAACGTGGGAACCCACGATCGCTGCCACACCACAGTGGAGCCTCTCATCAAGCAGCAGTGGTTCGTGAAGATGGACGAGCTGGCAAAGCCGGCCATCGAGGCGGTCAAGAATGGCGACCTGAAGTTTGTACCGGAGCGTTTTGACAAGATCTATCTGCACTGGCTGGAAAATATCCGCGACTGGTGCATTTCCCGCCAGATCTGGTGGGGGCACCGGATCCCGGCCTACTACTGCGACGAGTGCGGCGAGGTAGTGGTATCAAGAGGCATGCCTGAAAAATGTCCGAAGTGCGGCTGCACCCATTTCACACAGGATGAGGATACGCTGGACACCTGGTTCAGCTCCGCTTTGTGGCCCTTCTCTACTATGGGATGGCCGGATAAAACGGAGGACCTTGCCTACTTCTATCCGACAGACGTGCTCGTGACAGGTTACGATATCATTTTCTTCTGGGTAATCCGTATGGTATTTTCCGGATATGCCCACACCGGGAAATGCCCCTTCCACACCGTGTTTATCCACGGCCTTGTAAGAGACTCCCAGGGACGCAAGATGAGCAAGTCTTTGGGAAACGGCATTGACCCGCTGGAGATCATTGACCAGTACGGAGCCGACGCCCTGAGAATGACCCTTGTGACAGGAAACGCGCCCGGAAACGACATGCGCTTCTACAACGAGAGGGTGGAGGCAAGCCGTAATTTCGCAAACAAGGTGTGGAATGCTTCCAGGTTCATCCTCATGAACATGGAGGGCAAGGAGATCACAGAGCCGGATCTCTTGAAGCTGCTTCCCGCTGACCGCTGGATCCTTTCCAAGTGCAATAAGCTGATCCGGGAAGTGACGGAGAATATGGACAAATTCGAGTTGGGCATGGCCCTCCAGAAGGTGTATGACTTTATCTGGGATGAGTTCTGCGACTGGTACATCGAGTTTGTAAAGCAGAGAATGTACAATGCCAAGGAAGAGCCTGAGTCCGCGGGCATGGCCCTCTGGACCCTGAGAGAGGTGCTGAAGAACGCGCTGAAGCTTCTCCATCCCTTTATGCCCTTTGTGACAGAGGAGATCTACAGCAAGCTCATTCCCCAGGAGGAGTCTCTGATGATGTCCGACTGGCCGCGGTATAAGAAGGAGTGGGAGTTCCCCCATGCAGAGAACGTGGTGGAGCACTTAAAGCTCCTGGCCAGCGGAGTAAGAAACATCCGGGCGGAGATGAACGTGCCTGCAGGCAGAAAGATCAAGATCTACGTGGTGAGCCGGGATCAGGAGCTGCTGACCGGTTTCCGGATGCTGGAGGACGCCGTGCTGAGACTTGCCAATGCGTCAGACTTTATCGTGCAGCAGGACAAGACAGGCATTGCGGAGGACGCCATCTCTGTGGTGGTTCCGGATGCGGCAGCCTATCTGCCGCTTGAAGATATGATCGACTTTGACCAGGAGCTGGAGCGCCTGACAAAAGAGGAGGCCCGCCTGACAAAGGAAATCGCCCGCTCTAACGGCATGCTGGGCAACGAGAAGTTTGTCAGCAAGGCGCCGGCTGCCAAGGTGCAGGAAGAAAGAGAAAAGCTGGAAAAATATGAGCAGATGATGACTCAGGTAAAAGACCGTCTCGCCTCTCTGAAAGAGAAGATATCCAGGTAAGCGGCATCCGGGCGGCAATGCCGGGAGACCGCAGGGAGCAGATGAGCCACAGGGAAAAGGAAAGGGATGACAATGAAAAAAATTCACTTGAAAAAGCCGGATATCAGAGGCACCCTTTATAAAATCAGACATTTGAAAAAAGAAGATATCAAGGCGTGGCACCGCGCGAGAAAGGAGCGCCGGGAGCGGATCTTGGAGGCTCGGCGAAATGGGCCCTTTGCCCGGAAAATGAAGCCGGTCTATGCGTTCATGAACCGTTTTTCGCTGTTGTTTCATGCCCTGTTGGCATGTCTGATCAATTTTGTCATAGAAGCGATCTCCAGGCACTCTGCCTTTGAAGCCTGGGACTATATGGTGGGATCGCCCCTTGTTTTTCTCTATAATGCCTTTATGATCTTCATGACATTTACGGTTGTATATCTGGTGAGGAGACGTATCTTTTCCCGCATCGTCATCAGCGTGCTCTGGCTGGTGCTGGGCGTGGCTAACGGCTATATGCTGATGGTTCGGGTGACGCCCTTCAACGCCCAGGATCTGAAGGCGATAAGCGAGGGACTGTCCCTGATCAACAACTATTTTGAACCCATAGAGCTGGTGCTGGTGATCGTGGGCCTTGCGGCGGTCATTGTGTGGAGCGTGTCCATATGGAGGAGGGGCGGCCAGTTTGAGGGGAAAATGCACCGCATCCTGGCGCTCATCGGCGTGGTGGCGTGCTTTGGCGCCTACACCTTCATCTCCCAGGTGGCTCTGGACAAGAGGGTGGTGTCCAACTACTTTGGAAATATCGCCTTTGCCTACGAGGATTACGGTCTCCCCTACTGTTTTATGGCCAGCCTTTTCAACACAGGCATTGACGAGCCTAATGGCTACAGCCAGGAAACCATAGAGGCTATCAGCAATGACGGAGAGATCACAAAGAACGAGACGGGCCGGTCCCAGGAGGATCTGCCGAATGTGATCTTTATCCAGCTGGAGTCCTACTTTGACGTGGCTGAGGTGGAGTTCTTTACTACCTCTGAGGACGTCACTCCCAATCTCCATGCCATGGCGCAGGAGTATTCGTCCGGCTATTTCAAGGTGCCCTCTGTAGGTGCCGGGACGGCCAACACGGAGTTCGAGGTGCTCACAGGCATGAACATGCGGTACTTCGGACCGGGTGAGTACCCCTACAAGACTATTGTGAAGTATCAGCCTACAGAGAGCGCGGCCACGGCCTTTTCCGCACTGGGGTACGGGACTCATGCTCTCCACAACAACGGAGGAAATTTCTACAGCCGCGCCAGGGTGTACAATATGATGGGCTTTGACACGTTTACGAGCAAGGAGTTCATGAATATCCTCCAGACAACGGAGAATGGCTGGTCCAAGGACGAGGTGCTCATCGACCATATCCTGGAAGCTATGGACACGACGGAGGGACAGGACTTTGTGTTCGGCGTCAGCGTGCAGGGACACGGGGATTACCCGGAGGAGCAGGTTATCGAAAACCCGAAGATCACAGTGGAGGGCATCGAGGATGAGGCTCTCAAAAATAAATGGGAATACTATGTAAATCAGGTCTACGAGATGGACCAGTTTGTCGGGGACCTGGTGGCTGCCATCGAGGAGAGAGGAGAGCCCACGGTCATCGTGTTTTACGGGGATCATCTCCCCACCATGGGACTGAATGCGGAGGACTTAGAGAGCCGCTATCTCTACAATACAAACTATGTGATCTGGGACAATATCGGCCTTGAGAAGGAGGACAGGAACATCCCCTCCTACCAGATCATAGCGGATGTGATGGAGCGCCTGGACATCCACTCCGGAACAATCTTCAACTACCATCAGGAGCGCCGTCAGACCGATGATTATCTGGCCGATCTGGAGCTTCTCCAGTACGACATCATGTACGGGGAGCAGTATGTGTATGACGGGGATCCTCCGATCACAGAGGGACATATGCAGATGGGCGTGAAGGACGTGGAGATCACAGACCTGGTTCCCAAGCTGGAGGAGGGCTACAGCCTCTACGGCGAGAACTTTACAAAGAACAGCAGGGTCTATGTGAACGGAGAACGGCAGACGAGCACCTTCCTGAACAACACCAGGATCGAGCTGCCGGAGACGACTCTGGAGAACGGCGACGTGGTGACGGTCAGCCAGGTGGGCTCCAGCAACACTATTTTCCGGACCTCCTGCGAGTATATTTACCAAGACGGCGTCCTTACGAAGGTGCCCGGAACGGGAAGCGCGGACCAGGAGGGCGTATCCTGGCTTGCGGCAAACGGAGAAGAGGAATAACAGACATGACCTATGAAGAGGCAGCTGCATATATAGAAGAGATACCGAAATTTACAGAGAAACATTCCCTGGACTACATCCGGGATTTCTTGGAAAGGCTGGGAAACCCGGGGCTGGACAGAAAGATTATCCATGTGGCGGGAACGAACGGAAAGGGCTCTGTCTGCGCCTACATGCGGGCCGTGCTCTTTGAGATGGGGAGGCGGGCAGGTTTTTTCCTCTCCCCTCATCTGATCGCCCTGAATGAGCGGATCGTGATCGGAAGGGAACAGATAGATAAGGAAAAATTTCTTGCCGTGTTTGAGCAGGTGAAAGCGACAGTGGATGGGATGGCGGCGGACGGCGTCTCCCATCCTTCTTATTTTGAGTTTCTTTTCGGGATGGCCATGCTGGCCTTTGAGCGGGCGGATGTAGAGTATATCATCCTGGAGACAGGGCTGGGGGGCAGACTGGACGCCACCAACGCGGTGGAGCGCCCGGCTGTCACTGTGATCACCTCCATCAGCCTGGATCACACGGCGTACCTGGGGGACACAGTGGAGCAGATCGCCGCCGAGAAGGCGGGGATCATCAAGGAGGGAGCTGCGGTCATCTTTGACGGGACAGAGCCAAGAGCCGCTGCGGTCATAGAGGAGCGGGCAAAGGCCTGCCATGCGCCGTGTAGAAAGCTTGGGAAAAATGCGTTTGAAATCCGGGAAATTACAAGGAAACATATTGCATTTTCAAGGGGCAGTGCGTATGATAAAGATGGACTCTGGACGATCCGGGGCTGCGGGACCTATCAGATGATGAATGTATCCCTGGCTCTGGCAGCGCTGGAGACAGTGCTCCCAAAGGAGTATATCGACTATGAGAGATGGAAAGAGGCAGTGTCCTCCGTTGTCTGGAAGGGACGGATGGAAGAGATACGACCCGGGATTTTCCTGGACGGAGCCCACAATCCGGGTGCTGTGGAGGCCTGTGCGGACACTCTGGAGGCCCTGGGCGAGAAGGAGCCGGTGATCCTTTTTTCCGCCGTGTCGGACAAGGAGTATGAGAAGATGGCATCCATCCTGTGTGACAGGGTAAAGGCCAGCCTGTATATTGTTACAGAAATCAGCGGCGGCAGAAGAGTTCCCGCCAGGGAGCTGAAAAAAGTGTTCATGCGCTACACGGACAGGCCGGTGCTTGTCTGCCCTGAGCCGGCAGAGGCTCTGAGAACGGCTGTCAGCCGCAGGGAGGGCCGCAGCTTATACTGCATGGGCTCTCTGTATCTGATCGGGGAGCTGCGCAGGCTCATCACAGAAGAGGCCGTCAGCACATAGAGGAGGTATGGATTTATGTTAAACTATGAAGAAGAACTGAAAAAATTCCAGCCAAGCGTGGAAGTGGAAGATATAGAGGACGCAGTGTATCAGGAGGATCTGACAGATATGAGCGATATCCTGCGGGAGATGATCGAGCAGACAAACAACAGTAAGTAGAACAGACAAAGGAAGTCAGAAATAAGAAAGAATACGGGGATTATATGGAGTATACACAGAAACTGGTGTACCAGTCCAATTACTGGTACAATGACGGACTTAAGAGGGCCAGGATCAGGGATATGTCCGGGGCGGTCACATCCCTGAAGAAGAGCCTTCAGTACAACAGGGAAAACATTGCGGCGAGAAACCTTCTGGGGCTTGTCTATTATGGACGAGGAGAAGTCGGGGAGGCGCTTGTGGAGTGGATCCTCAGCAAGAATTTCCAGTCCCACGAGAATATCGCCAATTACTATATAAAGAAGCTGCAGGAAAATCCGACAGAGCTTGAGAAGGTAAACCAGGCTATCCGCAAATTCAACCAGAGCCTGTCCTACTGCTATCAGGACGGGGAGGATCTGGCCATCATACAGCTGAAGAAGGTGGTGGCAGATCACCCCTCCTTTCTGAAGGCCTATCAGCTCTTATCCCTGCTCTACCTTCACACCCAGCAGTACGGGAAGGCCAGGCACACGCTGAAGGAGGCCCACAGGCTGGACACCACCAACGACATCACCCTGCGCTACATGCATGAGCTGAATGAGCTGCGCAGGAATCGGGCCGTGCGCCAGGCGGAGAAGGAGGAGAAAAAGGAAAAGCCTCAGACCGTCACATACAACATTGGCAATGAGACCATCATCCAGCCCGCCTCGGCGGGAGCCAAGGAAAATGAGGGCATCATGACGATCGTGAACATTGTCATCGGACTGGTGGTGGGAGTGGCTGTCATGTGGTTTCTCATCATGCCGGCTGTGAACAGCTCCACAGCAGAGAGGACCAACCGCCAGGTGAAGGAGTTCAGCGAGCAGATCGCGGAGCAGGACGCCCAGATCAGTGCACTGCAGACAGAGCTGGAGCAGTACCGGACCAGCAGCGAGGACACGGAGACGGCCCAGGAGACGGCGGCAGCCACCCAGGACAGCTACGAGATCGTGCTGAACATGTACGATCACTACCAGGCGGAGGATATGAGCGACGCTGCCATGGTGACCGAGCTTCTGAAGGTCAACCCGGACTCTCTTGGTACAATCGGAAGAGAGCAGTTTGACTCCATGACAGAGGATATTTACAGCCGTTACTGCGAGACGCTCTACTACACGGCTCAGCAGAACTACGAGGTGGCCAACTATGCGGACGCTATCACAAACCTGAGCACCATCATGCAGATGGATGAGGGTTACGACGACGGTCAGGCCATGTGGCTTTTGGCCCAGGCCTACTCTGCCTCCGGGGACACGGAGAATGGGAGCGCATGGACAGAGCGGGTACAGACCGAGTACCCCAATATTGATACATCTGGAGACAGTAGCTCCGGGGACTAGTCCTCCCGGCAGGCGACCATACAGAGCGGATGAGATAAAAAAGACAAAAAAGTAAAAAAGAAGACTGGTCTTTTTGGGATCAGTCTTCTTCTATTACCTGGATTTCCAGATAGTCAAACTCAATGGAGTCCACAAAGTTGTCCGGATAAAACCTTGTCTTGCTGTGTCTCTTGAACTCGGCGATGGTGGAGTCCAGCCAGATCGGCTTGCTGAGGTCAAAGGCATAGCATATCTCATCCAGCGCGCGGAAAATCTTGTGGGTGCGGGTGTCCTTGCTGTCATCGCAGATCACCGTATCTCGCACCATCCGGTTGTCTTTAAACTCTTTTGCCCATAAACGAAACATGTGTCCCATCCTTTCTGCGGTATTTACCGAACTATTATAGCACCGGAACGGGACAAAAGGAAGAGGCAGCCGCTTCCGGCTACCTCAGAAAAAAGGAAATAAGAGAAAAAAGGTAAATCTATCTAAATATAACTTAATGTCTTTAGACGAAGCTGGCGAAAATCCAAGAACCAATATCTGTGTACTCCCGTCAACTTCATTTCTTTGATGGTTCTTAGTATATAGGGGAAATATGTCCAATCTGTGACAGTCATCTAAAGAAAAAATGAAGATATGATTATTAAGTTCTAAAGTTTCTGAATAAAGTCTAAAACAGGAATATCCGGACACGGCACTTGCAAATTTCACCAAGTGGTGCCCAACGCCCTCCTCATCAAGGCGGCCCTTCAGACCATGTCCATGTGCCAGGTAGAAATCCTGTCTTGACTTCCCGGGCGATAGATTTTAAAATAACTTACAGAGTGCCTTGAGAAAAAAACAGTAAGGGAATACAGAAGAACTGTCAAGGGGGGATAGAAATGAAAGGTACCGGACTGATACACATCTATTACGGAGACGGCAAAGGGAAGACCACGGCGGCCATGGGGCAGGCGATCCGGGCAGCGGGCAGCGGGCTGAAGGTTCTTGTCTTCCAGTTTATGAAAAATAACACTTCAAACGAGCGGAATATTCTGGAGCAGATCCCCAATGTGACCTGCCTGCCGGGAAAGCGGCATGTGAAGTTCTACAACCAGATGAACAGGGAGGAGAAGGCAGAGTACAGGCTTTACAACACAAAGGCACTGGACGAGATTGCCAAATTCTGCATCAATTTTGATGTCCTTGTCCTGGATGAGGCGCTCTGTGCGGCGGACTTAGGGCTCCTGAGCGAGGAGAAGCTGATCCACTTCCTGCAGCACAAGCCCAGGGGGCTGGAGGTGGTCATGACAGGCCACCACGTATCAGACGAGCTGATGCAGCTTGCCAATTATGCCACAGAGATGCGGAAGGTGAAGCATCCCTACGAAAAGGGAAGAAGCGCCAGGGCGGGAATAGAGTTTTAAGCTCCGACCCTGCCCGGAGCGAATAGAATTACTTTCTTAAATAAGTGTGAAGTCTATGACATTGTTTCCGGATTGTGATATACTATTATGTAAGCAGTTTGCCATAGGGATAAAAGAAGTATACATACGGCCCGTGGCATAGTAAGGAGTACAGATAGCAGCTATGGAAACACCAATCAAGATTTACGAGGATGTAGACAGCTGGAAGACGATCATGTTCCTTTATTCTTCGGCGCTGAAGGAGGTAGGAACGAAGCTGGAGATCCTCAATGATGAATTCCAGCATGTCCATCAGTACAATCCCATCGAACATATCAAGACGAGGATCAAGACGGCAGAGAGCATTGTCAAGAAGCTGAAGCGGTACGGATACGAGACGTCCATTGAGAATATGGTAAAGTACGTCAACGACATCGCCGGGGTGCGGCTGATCTGCTCGTTCACGTCAGACATCTACAAGCTGGCTGAGATGATCGGCAATCAGAGCGACCTGAAGGTGCTGTCCATCAAGGACTACATCAAAAACCCCAAGCCCAGC
>CAZZBJ010000019.1:22190-27553 GCA_964652805.1 uncultured Mordavella sp.
AAGAGCTACCACATGCTGGTGTCTGTCCCCATCTTCCTGTCGGACAGCGTGGTGGACACAAAGGTGGAGATCCAGATCCGGACCATCGCAATGGATTTCTGGGCCAGTCTTGAGCATAAGATCTATTATAAATTCGAGGGAAATGCGCCGGAATATATCAGCCGTGATCTCCGCGAATGTGCGGAGATGGTATCTACACTGGACGAGAAAATGCTCTCGCTCAACGAGGCGATACAGGCGTGTCTGGAAGAACAGCAGTCAGGGACTTAAGCAGAAGGCTTAAGTCCCTTTTATTCTAAAGGAAGAAAAAGGAACTGCAAAGACACAGAAATGAGAAACATACGGGGGTAGGAGAAATGAACGGTAAGTTGGATGCGAGAAAAAAAGAACTGATCACCCAGGGGATCTACGCAGTGGGAGGCAGCTTTCTGTTTGCCTTTGGCGTCAATGTGCTGATCACTCCGCTGGATCTGTACAACGGCGGTTTTATGGGTATTGCCCAGCTGCTTAGGACCTTCATTGTCCAGGGACTGCACGTGCCGGTGCCGGCGGGGATGGATCTGTCAGGCTTTATCTATTTTATTATGAACATACCGCTTTTTTATCTGGGCTATCGGGTTCTGGGGCGGGGATTTGCCGTAAAGACGCTGATCACCGTCGGCATACAGAGTGTGTTCCTTACCATTGTCCCCATACCGGCCACTCCTCTTGTGGACGATTACCTGACGTCCTGCATTATCGGCGGCATCGTGGCGGGCGCCGGAACCGGTCTTATACTGCGGGGCAGGAGTTCCGGCGGCGGACAGGATATCATCGGCCTTTGCTGTACAAAGAAGTATCCCGGCTTCAGCGTGGGCAGGATCAATATCCTGATGAACATCTTTGTGTATGCGATCTGTCTTTTCATGTTCAACATAGAGATCGTCATCTACTCGCTGATCTATACTACCATCCTGTCCGTGGCCATTGACCATGTCCATATCCAGAACATTAATATGAGCGTCATGATCTTTACAAAGAAGACAGGTATTTCCCGGGCCATTATGGAGCAGCTTGGCCGGGGCGTCACAAACTGGGACGGGGAGGGGGCCTATACCAACAAGACCTCCTACATCCTGTTTGTCATGATCTCCAAGTATGAGATGGGGCAGATCAAGCAGATCGTGCACAGCATTGACCCCAATGCATTTATGATATTTACAGAAGGATGTGCGGTGGATGGAAACTTCGAGAAGAGACTCTGATACGCTGGACCTGACAGTGGGCAGCGTGCGAAAAAAGCTGATGCAGTATGCGGTGCCCCTTGTGGTCATGAACCTGATGCAGTCTCTGTACAGCATGGTGGACCTTGTGGTGTCCGGATATTTTATAGGGAGCAGGGGCATATCGGGAATCAACAACTCCAGTCAGATTATCCTTTTGCTGACTCAGGTCATCATCGGCCTGACCCAGGGCGGCAACATCCTGATCAGCCAGTTTTTCGGCGCAAAGAAGGATGAGGAGAGGAAGAAGACCACCAACACCTTGTTTTTCAGCTTTATGGTCCTCTCCGTGCTCACGGCTGCGGCTATGTACAGTGCGGCGGGGCGGGTGCTCAAGATCCTGTCCGCACCTGCCTACGAAGAGGCTCTGGCCTATCTGCGGATCTGCAGCATAGGTCTCATCTTTATCTTCGGCTACAACGCCCTGGTGGCTGCGGTGCGGGGTGTGGGGGACTCCCGGCACCCCATGAAGATCATCATCGCCGCTACCCTGACCAATGTGGCGCTGGACCTCCTGTTTGTGGGAGGCCTTCAGATGGGTACCGGAGGCGCCGCTGCGGCCACGGTTATCTCCCAGGGGCTCTCCTTCCTTCTGATCGCCCTGCATGTAGGGAGGAACCGAGAGTTATTCGGCGTCCATTTCCTGCGGCCGGCCTTTGTCTGGGACATGTTCTGGAGGATCCTGAAGCTGGGCATCCCCTGTGCGGTGCAGATGTCTCTGGCGGGCCTTTCCTGGCTGACGGTGACCCGGTTTATCAACAGCTACGGCGTGGCCGCCTCGGCGGGCGGAGGCGTCAGCGCCAAGATCAAGGATTTCTGTCAGCTCTTCATCTCCGCCATGAGCAGCGCCGCCGCATCCATGACCGCCCAGACGCTGGGGGCGGGGAAGACGGAGCGGGCGAAGGAGGTGCTCTACACAGCCATGAAGATCACCCTCACAGCCGCCGTGGTGCTGATCGTCGTTGTGGAGGTGTGTGCCCCGCTTCTTGTCCAGATCTTTACCCAGGATCCCGAGGCGGCCCGGATCGCGGCGCTGAACCTGCGGATCGAGATCATCGGCCAGCTCTTCTACGCCGTGTTCATGATCTGCCACGGCTTTGCGGTGGGGGCCGGACACACCTGGTTTGTGCTCATAAGCTCCTTTGTGAACTGCATCCTCGTGCGGGTCATCCTGGTCATTGCGCTCAATCCTCTGCTTGGACTGCCGGGCATTTTCCTGGCCTGCATGATTGCGCCCGTCTCCTCCATTCCCCTTGGAATGATCTATGTAAAGAGCGGGGTGTGGAAAAAGGGAATTCTTGTAAAATAGCTGAAAATATGGAATATACGGGAAAAAGGAATATCCTTTCCATACAGGGACAGCGCGCGCCCCGTGTGGGAAGGGTATTTTTTTGACAGTATGATTTCTGCAGGGCTTTCAAAATTTTACGTAGATTTAACATGGAGCTGATTTCAGATTTAACATTGCTCTTATAAGATAGCTACTGTCAAGAAAATACATAAAAAATTTCGCAGGAAACAAAAGGAGATTAAAAACATGAAAATGAAAAAGTTTATGGCAGTATTGGCAGTAGCAGGAATGATGACAGGCATGCTCGCAGGATGCGGCAGCAGCTCTTCTGACGACACATCCTCAGACAGCGGCAGCACAGATACAGCAAGCGAGTGGGATGCATCCAACGACATCACCATCGTATCACGTGAGGATGGATCCGGTACAAGAGGAGCCTTCACAGAGCTGCTTGGTATTGTTGAGGAAGTGGATGGCGAGGATGTTGATATGACAACAGCAGACGCCCAGATCACAAACAACACATCCGTTATGATGACAACCGTTGCTGAGAACGAGTATGCAATCGGATATATCTCTCTTGGTTCTCTTGATGACAGCGTAAAGGCTCTTTCCATTGACGGAGCAGAGGCTACGGCAGAGAACATTGAGAACGGATCCTACAAGGTATCCAGACCTTTCAACGTAGCAGTGAGAAACGATCTTGACAATGCGGTTGCGGCAGACTTCATGAGCTTCATCATGAGCACAGAGGGACAGGCGATTGTCTCTGAGGAAGGATACATCCCGGTAGCAGACGTTGAGGCTTACGCAGGCGATGCTCCGGAGGGAAGCTGTGTAGTAGGCGGTTCTTCTTCTGTCTCTCCTCTGATGGAGAAACTGATCGAGGCTTATGCCGAGGTAAACCCGAACGCCTCTATTGAGCTCCAGACATCTGACTCCACAACAGGTATGACATCCGCTATCGAGGGAAGCTATGATATCGGTATGGCGTCCAGAGAACTGAACGACGACGAGGCTGCTGAGCTTACACCGACCGTGATTGCTACAGATGGTATCGCAGTGATCGTAAACAACGACAACCCGACAGATGAGCTGACATCCGATCAGGTAAGATCTATCTACACGGGCGAAGTGTACACCTGGGATGAGATCGCCGAGTGATCCTGCAAGTGAGATAAGAGGAAAAAGTAAAAAATGAAATCAAAAGCATGGACTGAAAAATTCATGCGGGGAGTGTTCTTTGCTGCCGCCTGTGCTTCGGTGCTGGCGGTAGCACTCATTTGTATCTTTCTTTTTGCAAATGGGATCCCTGCAATTGGTGAAATTGGTTTTGTAAAATTTATTACGGGTGATATCTGGCGTCCCAACAACAACCTTTACGGTATCTTCCCGATGATCATCGGCAGTCTCTATGTGACAGCAGGCGCCATCATCTTCGGTGTGCCAATCGGAATTCTCACCTCTGTCTTCATGGCTATGTACTGTCCGAAGCAGATTTATAAACCGCTGAAGGCCGCCACGGAGCTGCTGGCAGGCATCCCCTCTGTTGTGTACGGTTTCTTCGGCCTTGTAGTCGTAGTGCCGCTGATCCGTGAATTTGGACGGACCTTAAAGAGCCTGGGACTGGTGGACCGGTCAGGAGACGGCAACAGCATCCTGGCCACTTCCCTGATCCTTGGCATGATGATCCTCCCGACCATCATCGGAACAACGGAGAGCGCCATGAGGGCGGTCCCGAGCCATTACTATGAAGGCTCTCTCGCTCTGGGAGCGACAAAAGAAAGAAGCATCTTCCGGGTTATCATTCCGGCCGCACGATCAGGCGTGATCGCGGGCATCGTCCTGGGCATCGGCCGCGCCATCGGCGAGACCATGGCAGTCATCATGATCGTGGGCAACCAGCCCCGTCTGACAGCCAGCATCCTCCAGGGTATCCGTACACTGACAGGAAACATCGTCCTGGAGATGGGTTACGCCACAGGCCTGCACAGGGAAGCTCTGATCGCCACAGGCGTTGTGCTCTTTGTGTTCATCCTGATCATTAACTTCAGCGTGGCATTACTTAAGAGGGGGGCGGATCATGAGTAATAAAACGACATTAAAAGATAAGTTCAATACCTATCTGAAGCATCCGGGTTCCTTTGCGGTATTCCTTCTCGTTATGCTTGCGTCGATCGTGACCTTTGCGGTGCTGATCTTCCTGATCGTTTACATCCTTGTAAATGGCGTGCCGCACATTACGCCGTCTCTGTTCTCTCTGGAGTACTCGTCAGAGAATGCGTCGGTGGTGCCGGCCTTTATCAATACAGTGATCATGACGCTGCTCTCCCTGCTCATTGCCATTCCCTTTGGAATTTTTTCTGCCATTTTCCTTGTGGAATACGCAGGCAAAGGCAATAAGTTCGTGGAGGTCATCCGTCTGACGACAGAGACCCTTTCCGGTATCCCTTCTATCGTGTATGGTCTGTTCGGTATGCTCTTCTTTGTAAATACGCTGGGATGGGGCTTCTCCCTTCTGGCCGGCGCGTTTACCCTGTCTATCATGATCCTTCCGCTGATCATGAGGACTACGGAGGAGGCCTTAAAGGCGGTTCCGAACTCATACCGTGAGGGAAGCTTCGGACTGGGCGCGGGAAAGCTTCGGACCGTGTTCCGCATCGTGCTCCCGTCAGCCGTTCCCGGCATCCTGGCAGGTATCATCCTGGCCATCGGGCGTATCGTAGGCGAGACGGCAGCTTTGATCTACACCGCAGGTACCGTGGCGCAGGTTCCTTCCAGCGTCTTTGGTTCTGGACGTACGCTGGCTG
>CAZZBJ010000020.1:0-26705 GCA_964652805.1 uncultured Mordavella sp.
ATAATAGCCGCATCGTGGTTATGATACCTGCTAAAACAGAACAGACAGCAGTAGACTGGCTGCAAGGAGGAGAGAAAATGTACAGTTTTGAGGAAATCCAGAAGACAGATAGTGAGGTAGCAGAGGCAATCCGGCACGAGATGGAGAGACAGAACTCCCATATTGAGCTGATCGCCTCTGAGAATTGGGTGAGCAAGGCAGTTATGGCTGCCATGGGAAGTCCGCTCACCAATAAATATGCGGAAGGTTATCCGGGAAGGCGCTACTACGGCGGCTGCGAGTACGTGGACGTAGTGGAGAACCTGGCCCGGGAGAGGGCGAAGGAGCTGTTTGACTGCGAGTATGTCAATGTGCAGCCCCACTCCGGCGCACAGGCGAACATGGCTGTATTTTTTGCTATGTTAAAACCTGGCGACAAGATCCTGGGCATGAACCTGGACCATGGCGGACACCTGACCCACGGCTCACCGGTGAACTTTTCCGGCAGCTATTTTGTGACATCCTTCTACGGCGTGAATGACGAGGGATTTATCGATTACGATGAGGTCCGCAGGATTGCTCTGGAGGAGAAGCCCAAGATGATCATCGCGGGGGCCAGCGCCTACGCCAGAAAAATCGACTTTAAGAAATTTCGGGAGATCGCAGACGAGGCCGGAGCCTATCTCATGGTGGATATGGCTCACATCGCCGGACTGGTGGCGGCGGGACTCCACGAGACCCCCATCCCCTATGCGGACGTGGTGACCACCACCACCCACAAGACCCTGCGGGGACCCAGAGGCGGCATGATCCTCTCCGGCCAGGAGGCGGCGGATACGTTCAAATTCAACAAGGTGGTGTTTCCGGGTATCCAGGGCGGCCCCCTGGAGCATGTGATCGCCGGAAAGGCGGTGTGCTTCAAGGAAGCGCTGCAGCCGGAGTTCAAGGAATACCAGAAGCAGATTGTGAAGAATGCGAAGGCTCTTTCCGAGGCGCTCATGGCAAAGGGGATGAAACTGGTGTCCGGCGGAACGGACAACCACCTGATGCTCATGGATCTGAGCGGCGAGGACGTGACCGGAAAAGAACTGGAGCAGCGTCTGGATCAGACGGGCATCACATGCAACAAGAACACCATTCCAAACGATCCCCGCTCTCCCATGGTCACAAGCGGCATCCGCCTCGGCACGCCGGCTGTCACCACCAGGGGAATGAAGGAAGACGATATGGAGCAGATCGCAGAGGCGATCAGGCTTGTACTTGCAGGCGAGGAGAACATTGATAAGGCCAGAGAGATCGTGGCCGGCCTTACGAAAAAATATCCTCTGATCTGACCTGCCCCGGGATCGGGAGATGCCGGCATAGGGCCGGCCAGCGGCGATGAAAGGAAAGACAGGCATGAAGACAAAGCACAGAGATGACGAAGAGCTGAGAAAACTGATGAACCGACTGAACCGAGTGGAAGGACAGGTGCGGGGCGTCAAGAAGATGCTGGAGGAAGAGCAGTACTGCGTGGATATCCTCACCCAGGTGTCGGCCATACAGGCGGCTTTGAACGCATTCAACAAGGAGCTTTTATCCGGCCATATCCACTCCTGCGTGGTGGAGGAGATCCGGAAGGGAAACACGGAGGTGGTGGATGAGCTCTGCGAGTCCATCAAAAAGCTGATGAAATAATATAGGAAATAATCTTTGTGAAAACAGAATGAAGAGCCACAAAAAAGAGGAGCTTTGCCCGGACCAGGGCGGGTATCGGGGAACACGGCAGAGCAGCAGGCAGCAGATGCAGCAGATGCAGCAGACGGCCATGGGGCGGACCGCCGCGTGCAGACTGGCACAATGATTGGAGTGTAAATGTAATGGACAACAGAAACAGCAAAGTCAGGCAGATGCCTGACCGCAGCAGAGGAAACAGCCGCCCGGGGGGAGCTTCCGCCAGATCGGAGAAAGTGCGGGCGAGAGTGAAAAGCAGTATACAGTACTTTGATTACAGGCTGGTGGCCTCCATGGTCTTTCTGATCTGCTTTGGGCTGGTCATGCTCTACAGCGCCAGCGCCTATGCGGCACAGGTAGACTACGGGGACAGCATGTACTATTTTAAGAGACAGATCTTCTTCTGTCTGGCTGGCGCGGTGGGAGCCTACCTGATCTCACTGATCAACTATCATATCTGGTTCAGACTGGCAAAGAAGATTTACTTCCTCTCCCTGATCGTCATGGCTCTCGTGCAGACGCCTCTTGGAAAGGAAGTGAACGGTGCCAGGCGGTGGATCAGGCTTCCCTTCAACCAGCAGCTGCAGCCCTCGGAGCTTGCCAAGATCGCGGTCATCCTCTTTATCCCCGTGGTGATCTGCCAGATGGGAAAGCAGATAGTCACGCTGGCGGGGATCGTGAGAGTGCTCTGCTGGGGAGCGCTGTCCGCGGTCTGCGTCTTTTTCCTGACAGAGAACTTAAGTGCATCCATCATCGTGTTCGGCATTTCTTTTCTGATGGTCTTTATCGTTCACCCGAAGAAGGCCATGTTCATCGTGCCTGTTGTGGCTGGTGTGGTGGTGGTGCTCCTCATACCCGTGATCCTGGGACCTCTCGTGGAGGCGGGGGATTTTTCCGGAAACTTCCGTCTGGGAAGACTTCTCGTGTGGCTGGATCCGGAGCAGTACTCCTCCGGTATCGGCTACCAGGTACTGCAGGGGCTCTACGCGGTGGGCTCCGGCGGCTTCTTCGGAAAGGGACTGGGAAACAGCGCCCAGAAGCAGTTTATCCCTGAGGTGCAGAACGATATGATCCTGGCGATCATCTGCGAGGAGCTGGGAGTGTTCGGCGCCATCATGGTGCTCCTCCTCTTTGGCCTCCTTTTGTACCGCCTGATGGTGATTGCCCAGAATGCGCCGGACATGTACGGCGCCCTTGTGGCCAGCGGCATTTTCTGCCACATTGCCCTCCAGGTGATCCTGAACGTGGCGGTGGTGACCAATCTGATCCCCAACACGGGTATCACGCTGCCCTTTATCAGCTACGGGGGAACGTCGATCCTTTTCCTCATGGCGGAGATGGGACTGGCCCTCGGGATATCCAGACAGATCAGGATGGGATGATTGCGGGATGATCTGGTAAAAACCCTTTTCAACTGCGGGTTATTGTGCTATGATATATAAAGTAGTTTTCGATACTACGTATAATAGCAATGGATAATGCGGAGGAGGATTGATCGGAAATGAGTTATAAGATCATTGTGGACAGCTGCGGAGAACTTACAGAGGAGATGAAGCGCTGCGGGCATTTCGAGACGGCTTCACTGAGCATTGACATTGATGAGCATCACATCGTGGACGATGAGACCTTTGACCAGAAGATGTTCCTGGTCCTCATCGCCCAGAGCACCAATTCGCCAAAGTCCTCCTGCCCTTCGCCGGAGACCTACATGGAGGGATATCACTGCGAGGCCGAGCGCATCTACGCGGTGACTCTGTCGGCTGAGCTCAGCGGCTCCTACAACAGCGCTGTGCTGGGGAAAAATCTGTATCACGAAGAGTACGGAGAGAAGGATATCTACGTCTTTAACTCCCGGTCCGCCTCCATCGGAGAGACGCTGATCGCCCTGAAGATCCAGGAGTGCGAGGAGGCCGGCATGGAGTTTGAGGAGGTGGTCCGTGCTGTGGAGGCCTACATCGAGGGACAGCACACCTACTTTGTGCTGGAGACACTGGAGACGCTCCGCAAGAACGGCCGTCTGAAGGGCATCAAATCTCTGATGGCTTCTGCTCTGAATATCAAGCCTGTCATGGGCTCCACCCCCCAGGGGACTATCTGTCAGCTGGGGCAGGCCAGAGGCATCAGGAAGGCTCTGGAAAAAATGATTGAAGAGATCGTCCGGGGCGTGAAAAGGCCGGAGGAGAAGGTGCTGGCTATCAGCCACTGCAACTGTCCTGAGAGAGCTAAGAAGGTGAAGGAACTGCTCCTTGAGAGGATACGGCCCAAGGATGTGATCGTGCTGGACACGGCCGGGATCAGCAGCATGTACGCAGCTGACGGGGGCATAATCGTGGTTGTATAATCCGGGCTTTTGTGATAAAATAGGCACTAGCTGATGAGTGATAGAAGGAGTGCATGAAGATGAGCCAGGAAAAAGTGGACAGATATAAAAAGGAAAAAGCCAACCGCAAGAAGATCATGAGAAAGGAGAAGATCCGGTATTTTATCCGCCGCTGTGTGGTTGCGGTCCTTGCTGTGGCCCTTGTGGGATGGATCGGCTATTCCGCTTTCAGCATGTATGAGAGCAGCAGACCCGTTGAGACTGCGGAGGTGGATTACGACGCCATCACGGATTACGAGACAAGCCTGAACACGGAGGAGTAGCCTGACGGCAGTCGGCGAAGAGCTGACAGATCAGGGGAGGAGCGCGCAGGCACGGAGGCGTCTCAGAGAATACGGTATAGTGGAAGATGAGAGAAGACAGGAAAACCTGTCTTCTTTTTTTTGCCGGTGACTGTGCCGGCTATTTTGGATTTTTGCAAAAAAGGGGTTGAAATCACCTGTGAAGTGGTTTAGAATGGTTCTAGGTGGTAAAAAGTGGTGAAAAGTGGTACAAAGTGGTACAAAAGCAGAAGACCACTTTGAAAGAGGGTGAGTTCTGATGTTGAAAGGAGAGTACAGTCATAATATCGACCCGAAGGGGAGAGTGATCATTCCGGCCAGGTTCCGTGACGATCTGGGGGAGCATTTCGTCATAACAAAAGGCATGGAGAACTGCCTGTACATATATCCTGAAGACGAATGGACAGCCTTTGAAGAGAAGCTGATCGCCTTACCAACGACCACAGACAAAAAAGCCCGTGCTTTTGCACATTTCTTCCAGGGAAGTGCGAATGACGGCGACCTTGACAAGCAAGGCAGAACTTTGATCCCGCCGGCCCTGCGCAGCTACGCAAAGCTCGAGAAAGAGGTTGTGTTTATCGGCATGGGGAAGCGTGCCGAAATCTGGGACAAGGCCAGATGGGATGAAAAGAATGCTGAACTGGAGCTCTCGATCGAGGATATTGCATCTGATATGGAGGAGAGTGGATTCAGTATCTAGAGGAGAAGATATGGAATTTGAACACAGGTCAGTATTACTTGAAGAAGCTGTCAATGGATTAAACATCAGGCCGGACGGCATTTATGTAGACGGAACGCTTGGTGGAGGCGGACATGCATACGAGATATGCAGACGTCTCGGTGACAAGGGGAGTATTGTAGGAATAGATCAGGATGAGGCTGCCATAGAGGCGGCGGGCGTCCGCTTAAAGGACTTCGGGGAGAAGAAGGTCACGATAGTCAGGAGCAACTATTGTGAAATGAAGTCCGTGCTCCAAGAATCAGGCATTGACAAGGTCGATGGGATCGTGCTCGATCTGGGCGTATCCTCTTATCAGTTAGATACGGCAGAGAGGGGATTCTCCTATCGCGAAGATGCACCCCTGGACATGAGGATGGACAGGCGTCAGAAGATGACGGCCAGGGACATTGTCAATGGCTACAGTGAGAAGGACCTCTATCGCATGATCAGAGATTACGGGGAGGATAAGTTTGCCAGGAACATTGCCAGACATATCGTGATCGAACGCGAGAAGAGGTCCATCGAAACAACCGGACAGCTGACGGAAATCATCAGGGGAGCCATTCCCATGAAATTCCAGAAAAAGTCCGGGCATCCGGCCAAGAGGACCTTTCAGGCCATCCGCATCGAGCTGAACAGAGAGCTGGATGTGCTGAAGAATTCTCTGGACGATATGATCGATCTGTTGAATCCGGGGGGGAGGCTCTGTATCATCACCTTCCACTCGCTGGAGGACCGGATCGTGAAGAACGCATTTAAGAAAAATGAGAATCCCTGTACATGCCCCAAGGATTTCCCGGTGTGCGTGTGCGGGAAGGTCTCAAAAGGGAGTATTTTAACAAGAAAACCTATCCTGCCAAGCCAAGAGGAGATGGAGGAGAACAGCCGTTCCAAGAGCGCAAAGCTTCGGATCTTTGAGAGGAGATAGACGGGCAGACAGGGGAGTATATAGAAAGGGGAACATCAGATGGCAACAGGAAGCGCATCATCCAGAAGAACAACTACATACAGAAGAAGCGGTGCTGATACCCGTTCTATGTACGTCCACGGCAACACAGTGCCAAAGCCGGATTACGAGCCCCGGCGGCGAGGGGAGCCGCCGCAGGAGCCGAGGCGCAAAAAAAGCAGCCGCAGGAGCCGGCAGGTGCGCCGGAACCAGAGAAGAGAGCTGCGGGTCGGGAAGAGATACGTGATCTTTTTGTCTGTGGCAGCGGTGACAGCGCTTTTTATCTGCGTGAATTACGTGCGTCTTCAGTCAGAGATCGCCAGCCGCTCCAGCAACATCACAGCGCTGCAGGAGGAGCTGGCTGACATGCGGGAGGAAAACAACACAAAATACAACGCCATTGTCGACTCTGTCAATATGGATCAGATCAAGCAGACGGCGGAGGGCGAACTGGGAATGGTGACCGTCCAGGACGATCAGATTGTGGAATATGACAGTCCTGAAGGAGATTATGTGACACAGTATGAGCAGATACCGGAGAGCGGTATCATTGCAAGCGCAGACAATGTACAGGACTAAGGTGTAAAGATGACCAAAAAGGTAAAGAAATTATTGCAGAAAAAATTTCCTGAATTTATGCAGAAAAAGCTAGTTATCCTCTACGTGGGGATCATACTAGCTTTTGCTGGTCTTGTGGTGCGGATCACCTACATCAATGCGGCCAGCGGAGAGGAATACACAAAGATCGTGCTGGATCAGCAGCAGTATGACAGCAGAGTCATCCCCTACAAGCGGGGGGACATCGTGGACAGGAACGGAATCAAGCTGGCCACCAGCGAGCGGGTGTATAACGTGATCTTGGACGTAAAGCTTATGCTCAGCGACGAGGACTACGTGGAACCCACAAAGCAGGTGCTGCAGGACTGTTTCGGTGTGGAGGAGGAGACGGTGGACAGTCTCATAGAGAACAGCCCGGACAGTCGGTACAGCATCCTCGTGAAGGGCATTGACTACGAGACGGCCCAGAATTTCAACGCCATCGATGAAGACGATGAGAACTACCCGAATGTCCAGGGTATCTGGCTGGAGGAGGACTACCAGAGGACCTATCCCTACAGCACTCTGGCCTGTGACGTGCTGGGATTCACGGTGGATGGAAATGTGGGCAACGGGGGGATAGAGGGGTACTACAACTCCATCCTCAACGGCACCGATGGCCGGGAGTACGGTTATCTGGACAGCGGCTCCTCCGTGGAGCAGACCGTGAAGGAACCGGTGAACGGAAAGACCGTGGTGTCCACCATTGACCTGCAGGTGCAGAGCGTGGTGGAAAAGTACATCCAGCAGTTCAACGACGAGAGAAAAAACAACGCCACTGCCGGGGAAGGAAGTAAGAACACGGCGGTCATAGTCATGAATCCCCAGAACGGGGAGATCCTGGCGGAGGCCAGCTATCCCAACTTTGACCTGAACAATCCCAGAGACCTGACGAAATACTATACCCAGGAAGAGATTGACGCCATGAGCGATGAGGAGACGTTGGACGCCCTCAACAGTCTGTGGAAAAACTTCTGCGTCACCGACACCTATGAGCCCGGCTCCACCATCAAGCCCTTCACTGTGGCGGCGGCGCTTGAGACGGGAGCTATCACCGGGGACGAGACCTTTTACTGCGGCGGTTCTCTCTATATCGGAGACTACGATATCCACTGTAACAACCAGGACGGCCACGGAACTCTGACTGTGAAGGAAGCTGTGGAGAACTCCTGTAACGTGGCCCTGATGGAGATCGGGGAGCTGATCGGAGCGGTGGATTTCTCCAAATATCAGCATATCTTCGGTTTCGGCGAGATGACGGGCATCGATCTGCCGGGGGAGGCGGAGACATCGGCCCTTCTCTACACGGCGGATAACATGGACGAGACCAGTCTTGCCACCAATGCTTTTGGACAGAACTTCAACGTGACCATGACCCAGATGATGGCGGGTTTCTGCTCTCTCATCAACGGCGGCTACTACTATGAGCCCCACATCGTGAAGCAGATCCAGGATGAAAACGGGAACGTGATCGAGAATGTGGACCCTGTTCTAGTGAAGAGGACCGTATCAGAGGATACAAGCACCCTGGTGAAGGACTACATGAGAGGCGTGGTCCTGGAGGGCAGCGGAATGCTGGCCGACCTGGAAGGCTACGAGGTGGGAGGCAAGACGGGAACAGCGGAGAAACTGCCCCGAAGCGAGGGCAACAACCTTGTTTCCTTCATCGCCTATGCGCCCCAGGAAAATCCGGAGATCGCCATTTATGTGGTTATCGACGAGCCCAACGAGTACGATCAGGCACAGAGCTCTCTGGCCGTTCAGCTAGCCAGCGATATCATGGAGGAGATCTTCCCCTATCTGGGCATCAGTCAGACGGCGGACGCAGACGCTGCCACAGAGGCGGATGCGGCGGCTGAGTCGGGCTAATAGAAAAACAGTGTAAAGGAAAAACAGCATAAAGGCAGACGTATAACCTCACAGAAGCGCTCATAAACTGTAGAAAGGCTTTTGTGAGGTTTTGCTGTGCGCGATCCCTATCTTGGCGTTGAAAAAGAGTGAGAAATGAAGTATACTGAATGAAGTTATGGTTTGCCCCGGCAATCCTGGGCCAGGAAAATAACGAAAGAGACGAGAGGTGTATCTATGGACTATACAATTTTTGTGCCAGTGCTTATTTCCTTTGCACTGAGCGTGATCATGGGCCCGGTTGTGATCCCGGTGCTCCGCAGACTGAAAATGGACCAGACAGAGAGGGAAGAGGGCGTAAAATCCCACCTGAAGAAGGCGGGCACTCCCACCATGGGAGGAGTCATCATTCTGGCCGCGGTGGTACTCACATCCGTCATCTACATCGGGCGGTACCCGAACATCATCCCCATTCTCTTTATGACCCTGGGATTTGGACTCGTCGGATTTCTGGATGACTATCTGAAGGTGGTGCTCAAGAGGTCCGACGGACTCTTCCCCAGGCAGAAGATGGCCCTGCAGATTCTTGTGACGGCGGTCTTTGCCTTCTATCTCGTACAATTTACAGATGTGCCCCTGACCATGCTCATCCCCTTCTCCGGCGGCAGATACCTGGATATCGGATGGCTGGCCATCCCCCTGCTCTTTGTGGCGGTGATCGGCACGGTCAACGGGGTGAACTTTACAGACGGCCTGGACGGCCTGGCTTCCAGCGTGACCGTGCTTGTGGCCGGCTTTTTCACGGTGGCGGCAGTGGGGACGAAGAGCGGCATCGAGCCCATCACCTGTGCGGTGGTGGGAGCCCTTCTCGGTTTCCTCCTGTTCAACGTGTACCCGGCCAGCGTGTTCATGGGAGACACAGGATCCCTGGCACTTGGCGGCTTTGTGGCCTCCACAGCCTACATGCTGCAGATGCCTGTCTTCATCATCATCGTGGGACTGATTTACGTGGTGGAGGTGCTCTCCGTCATGATCCAGGTTACATACTTTAAGAAGACCGGGGGCAAGAGGATTTTCAAGATGGCCCCCATCCACCATCATTTTGAGCTCTGCGGGTGGTCGGAGACAAAGGTTGTGGCTGTGTTTTCCATCATCACAGTCATCCTCTGCCTGATCGCCCTCATGGCCATGTAGCAGGAAGGAGAGAACTTATACAATGGATACAGCAGGAAAAGAAGTACTCGTATTCGGCCTGGGGATCAGCGGCATCGGCGCCGGGTCCCTGCTGGAAAAGAGGGGCGCCCGCGTGGTCCTCTATGACGGCAACGAAAAGCTGGACAAGGATCAGATCAGAGAGCAGCTGGGAGAGGGCAGCAGTGCCAGGATCATCACCGGCTCCTTCCCGGAGGAGCTGCTGGGAGAGCTGAACCTTGTGGTGCTCAGCCCCGGAGTCCCCACAGATCTGCCCGTCATAGAGAAGATGCGTGAGATGGGGATAGAGATTATCGGGGAGATCGAGTTGGCCTACCTCTTTGGCAGAGGCGAGATCCTGGCCATCACGGGCACCAACGGAAAGACAACCACTACCGCTCTTCTGGGGGAGATTGCAAAGAACGCCTTTGACAGTGCCTTTGTGGTGGGGAATATCGGCAATCCCTACACCACGGTGGTGGATAAGACAAGGGGCGATTCTGTCATCGTGGCGGAGATGAGCAGCTTTCAGCTGGAGAGCATTGTTACCTTCCGTCCCAGAGTGTCCGCCATTCTCAACCTGACACCGGACCATCTGAACCGGCACCACACCATGGAGGCCTACATCCGGGCCAAGGAAAATATCACAAAGAACCAGACCGAGGAGGATTTCTGCGTTCTCAACTACGAAGATGAGGTGCTCCACAAATTTGGAGAGAGCCTGCGGGCGCAGGTGATCTGGTTTTCCAGTGCCAGGAAGCTGGAGGCAGGCATTTATCTGGAGGACGGTCATATAATATACAGGGGAACCAAAGGGACGGAGGAGCTGCTGTGCGGCGTGGATGAGCTCCGGCTTCTGGGCATCCACAACTATGAGAATGTGATGGCGGCCTCCGCCATGGCCATCGCCTACGGCATCCCCATGGACGTGATACGTGATACGGTGAAGGCATTCAGGGGCGTGGAGCACCGGATCGAGTTCGTGGCGGAAAAGGAGGGCGTGGCCTACTACAATGACTCCAAGGGCACCAACCCGGACGCGGCTATCAAGGCGGTCCAGGCCATGAAGCGGCCCACTGTGCTGATCGGAGGAGGCTACGACAAGCAGTCCGACTACAGAGAGTGGATCAAGAGCTTTGACGGGAAGGTAAAGCTTCTTGTGCTCCTGGGAGCCACAAAGGAGAAGATAGCCGCCCAGGCAAAGGAGTGGGGTTTTACCGACTATGTGTTTGCGGACAGTTTCGACGAGGCGGTCCGGGCAGCGGCCTGCGCCGCAGCGCCTGGGGACGCGGTTCTTCTGTCCCCCGCCTGCGCCAGCTGGGATATGTTCAAGAGCTATGAAGAACGGGGAGATCAATTCAAAGAGATCGTAAATTCTTTGTAAGGGAGAGCATAGATTGCCGGGTTCATCCAGAAAGAAAAAATATGACTATGCGCTGCTTGCGGCGCTGTCTCTTCTCCTTCTGACGGTGCTATTGTCCGTCCCTGTCCTTCTTGCGGGAGATGAGTACAACGGGTCCAGAAGATGGCTTTCTTTGGGCCCGTTTTCTTCTCAATCCTCAGAGTTCGCCAAGGTGGTGTTCCTCCTGATGGAAATGGGGCTTGTGCTGAGTGTGTCATCTCTGGTAAAATAACAGGAAAATGTCGGCTGCTTTGTCGGCCGGAATACAGGAGGCTTTACATGAATCAAAAGAAGAATAAGGGGTATAAGAAATCCCATAAAATATACGCACTGACCGTCATTATCCTGGGCCTTGCCATCATTTTGCTGGCCCTGTTCCTTCTCTTTTTTGTCCAGAAGATTGAGGTGGAGGGCAATGCGTACACGGACAGCCAGGAGATCGTGGACCTTGTGGAGGAGGATCAGTTCTCCATGAACTCCCTGTATCTGCTGTACAAGTACCGCTTTATGGACTACGATATGCCGGGCAGCCTGAACTCCATGAAGGTGTCTCTTACGGCCCCCTGGTCCGTGAAGGTGACGGTGGATGAGAAAGAGATGCTGGCCTACGTGCAGAGCGACGAGCAGAACGTGTACTTCGACGAGGAGGGTCTGGTTGTGAAGATGAGCAGCCAAATCCTGGAGGGAGTGCCCTGCGTCGAGGGGCTGGATGTGTCCGGGGCGGAGCTCTACCAGTCCCTTGAGAACGTGGACGGGACCCTGTTTCAGTCCATCCTGGAGGTGACCCGGCAGGTGGCGGAATTTGAACTCTCCCCGGACCGGATCGTGTGCAGCGACGGGGACATCCAGCTCTGGTTCGGCGAGGTCTGCGTGCTGCTGGGGGACGACATCACTGCCGACAAGATCGCCCAGATTTCCCCGATCCTTGCTAAGCTGGAGGGGCAGCAAGGAACGCTCCACCTGGAGTACTTTGCGGAGAAGGGGGATGCGGTCCCCTTTACCCCGGATGTGCTGCCCGAGTAAAAGCCTGTTTTCCACATAAAAATGAGCGGAAATCCGTAAAAACAGAGAAAATTCTATTGATATTTTACACAAAAGCCTATATTATATAGTATATATGGCGGACTGGCAGTCCGCCGTTGTGGGATGTATAATTATATAATAAGGATAGAAACAAAGGAGGAGAAACCCTTGCTAGAAATTAAAACAAACGAGTCAGAAGCGGCGGCAAAAATTGTTGTTGTTGGAGTGGGAGGCGGCGGAAACAATGCTGTCAACCGAATGATCGACGAACAGATCGCCGGCGTTGAGTTTATCGCTATTAATACAGACAAGCAGGCCCTGCAGTTATGTAAGGCGCCTACACTGATGCAGATCGGTGATAAGATTACCAAGGGACTGGGTGCGGGAGCCCGCCCGGAGATCGGAGAGAAGGCGGCAGAGGAGAGCGCGGAGGAGATCTCGGCGGCTCTGAAGGGCGCTGACATGGTATTTGTTACCTGCGGTATGGGAGGCGGAACCGGAACCGGAGCTACGCCTGTTGTCGCCCGCATCGCAAAGGAGCAGGGGGCTCTGACAGTAGGCGTTGTCACAAAGCCGTTCCGCTTTGAGTCCAAGACCCGTACGAACAACGCTCTGGCCGGAATTGAGAAATTAAAAGAAAATGTAGATACACTGATCGTCATCCCCAACGACAAGCTGCTGGAGGTAGTGGACAGACGTACCACTATGCCGGAGGCACTGAAGAAGGCGGATGAAGTGCTGCAGCAGGGCATCCAGGGTATCACGGACCTGATCAATGTTCCGTCCCTGATCAACCTGGACTTTGCGGACGTACAGACTGTTATGACGGACAAGGGTATCGCCCATATCGGTATCGGACAGGGCCGGGGCGACGACAAGGCGCTGGAGGCTGTGAAGCAGGCTGTGGCCAGCCCGCTGCTTGAGACCACCATTACGGGGGCTTCCCATGTCATCATTAATATTTCCGGTGACATCACCCTCATGGACGCATCCGACGCGGCTGAGTTTGTGCAGGATCTGGCGGGAGAGGACGCCAACATTATCTTTGGCGCCATGTACGATGACTCCAGAGCTGACGAGGCGACCATCACTGTCATTGCGACGGGCCTGCATAACGTAGGCGGAAGCTCCTCCAAGCTGAAATTCAGACTGGAGGGGGGACGCTCCGGGATGGTTCCGCCGGCCAGCAGCTATGACAGGCAGCTGAATTCTGCCCACACGACGCACACATCCCACACTACTCATGCCCCCAGGCAAGAGGCGGGGACAGCGCCGTCTAACAGCGGAAGCGGGCTGAAGCGTCCTATGGGAGGGACAACCCCCTCACTGGAGACACCGAGGACACCCACCAGCAAGGTGAAGGAGCAGTCTATCAAGATTCCGGATTTCTTTAAAAAATAAAAATACATAACGTCTTACCGGGGAGGTTGCGCAAAGAGTGCGGCCTCCTTTTTTTCTGTCCTTTTTCAAAAACTTCTTAGTTGGAACGAAGGATGGAGTGCTTCCGGCCGTGAGGCTGAAAAAGAAGATCATGCAGAGACTGAAGAGGGAAATGGTAAAATATGCATAGTCACGGCCCGGGTAAAATGGTAGAATAAAAACAAAAAGGGGTTGAGGCAAATGAAGCTTACTTTTATCGGTGCGGCCCACGAGGTGACGGGCAGCTGCCATTTTCTGGAGGCCTGTGGAAAACGGGTCCTCATTGACTGCGGGATGGAGCAGGGGCCGGATCTGTATGAGAACCAGAAGCTGCCGGTGACGGCGGCGGAGATTGACTATGTGCTTCTGACCCACGCCCATATCGACCACTCAGGAAACATCCCGCTCCTGTGCAAGCAAGGATTTGCGGGGGAGATAGTCACCACCTTTGCCACCTCAGACCTGTGCAGCATCATGCTCCGTGACAGCGCTCACATCCAGGAGTTTGAGGCCCAGTGGAGGAACCGGAAGGCCCGCCGAAGCGGCGAAGAGGTCTACGAGCCGGTGTACACCATGGCGGACGCGGATGCGGCCATACAGCTCTTTGCCCCCTGCGACTACGGACAGACCATCGATCTGTGTCCGGGGATACGTGTTCGGTTTGGTGACATGGGCCATCTTTTGGGCTCCGCCAGCATCGAGGTGTGGGTGACGGAGGGGGACGTGACAAAGAAGGTGGTGTTCTCCGGGGACGTGGGAAATGTGAACCAGCCCATCATCCGGGACCCCCAGCCTGTGAGAGAGGCGGACTATGTGGTCATAGAGTCCACCTACGGAGACAGGCTCCACGGGGATGAGATCCCGGACTATGTGGGAGAGTTTACCCGGATCCTGCGGGAAACCTTTGACCGGGGCGGCAATGTGGTCATCCCCTCTTTTGCCGTTGGCAGGACCCAGGAGCTGCTCTACTTTATCCGGGAGATCAAGGAGAAAAATCTTCTGCCCGACTACTCCTCCTTTGAGGTCTATGTGGACAGTCCCCTGGCTATCGAGGCCACCACGGTCTTCAACAAGAACGTTCGGTCCTGCTTTGACGAGGAGGCCCTGGCTCTTGTGGAGCAGGGCATCAACCCGCTTGTTTTCCCGGGACTGAAGACAAGCATCACCACAGAGGAGTCCAAGCAGATCAATCTGGACGACCGGCCCAAGGTCATCATCTCCGCCTCCGGCATGTGCGAGGCGGGCCGGATCCGCCATCATCTGAAACATAATCTGTGGCGCAGCGAGTGCACCATCTGCTTTGTGGGCTATCAGGCGGTGGGAACTCTGGGAAGGAAACTTCTGGAGGGCGCCCAGGTGGTGAAGCTCTTCGGGGAGACCATCTCGGTCAACGCCCGGATCGAGTCCATCAGGGGCATCAGCGGCCATGCGGACATGAACGGCCTTTTGGTCTGGCTGAAGGGCTTTGAGAGGAAGCCGGACCGGGTTATCGTGGTCCACGGGGAGGACACTGTGACGGAGAGTTTTGCCCGGACTGTGGAGGAAAGGATCGACTGCCCCGCCTTTGCCCCCTTCTCCGGCGGCTGCATGGACCTGACCACAGGACAGATCCTGTCGGAGGGTGTGCGGATTCCCAAGAAGACGGCCGAGAAGCCTGCGAAGGCGAGGGCGAGAGCGGCCTTTGAGAGAGTGGTGGCAGCGGCCAGACGCCTCATGGAGGTGGTTATGAAAAACGAAGGCCTTTCCAACAAAGACCTGGCAAAATTCGAGACCCAGATCCAGAACCTGGCGGACAAGTGGGACAGGTGATCAGCCGAAAAAAGTCAGATAAGAAGAGAGAAAAAGCGAAGAATGACATGTAAAGTTTTGGCCCTTTGTCAAGGGCTGAAACTTTTTTGTTTTCCCTGGGCCGGTATAAGCCTGGGTCTGATCGAAAAGATCAATACTGTACGAGATCAGATAATAACGGAAAACAAGGAGGAACAGGAAGCGGCGAAAACAACAGGAAAACAGCAGGATATGTAAATACCCGTTGAAATTTCAGCTGCTTCATACTATGATAGGGGAGAAGAACAGGAAAAGGAGTGCCGTGTATTATGGGAGGCTGTATATTTGATCTGGACGGAACGTTGACGAATACATTGGAGTCACTGACCTATTCTGTAAATCTTACACTGCAGGAGATGGGCCTGCCTGCGATCACCATGGATCAGTGCAGAAGGTTCGTGGGGGACGGGGCCAGGAAGCTCATGGAAAGGACGCTGAGGACCTGCGGGGAAGAGGGCCTAAGCCGCCTGGAAGAGGGCCTTAAGATCTATGGCAGAATATTCCATGACAACTGTACATATCATGTAACACCCTACGACGGGATTACAGAGATGCTGAGGGAACTGAAGGCCATGGATATTCGACTGGCTGTCCTGTCCAACAAGCCCCACCTGCAGGCTGTGGACGTGGTGAGACAGATCTTTGGCGAGGGAGTCTTTGACTTCGTGCAGGGGCAGAGCGAGGAGCTGCCGAGAAAACCGGACCCGGCCGGGGTTTTGTACCTGTTGGATAAGCTGGGCGTCAATAAGGAGGACTGCGTCTACGTGGGAGACTCGGAGGTGGATGTGGCCACCGCCAGGGCAGCAGGCGTGACGGAGCTGGCCGCCACATGGGGGTTCCGCAGCAGACAGGCCCTTGAGGAGGCTGGGGCCGGCGTTCTCATCGACCGCCCGGAGGAGCTGGTGGACTTCCTGCGAAGCCGCGGCATGGATAAAGAGAAAAAGGATTATGAGAGCATGCGAGACACAGAAAGGGAAAGAAGGGAGGACAAACGTATGTATGAGTATGATGAAGAATGTCTGCAGGTATTCCTTGACAAGCAAGGACAGCTGTTTGACGAGCCGATAGCCGAGACCTTAGAGGAGGCGGAGGCTTTCCTGGAGGACTGCATGGCCATTGTGGTGGACAGCATCCAGGAGGTGTCAAACTACTTCCAGGAGGAGGGCGTGGACGTGGACGGCATGTCCCTCGAGGAGCTGGAGGAGGCCTCGGAGGTCTTTGCCCTGCCAAGCGGCAAATATCTGATCGTGGAAGGATAGGAGAAAGGGCCCTGTATGGGGAGGGGCCGGCGAAAAAAAGGAGTCACCCGGCGTTGGGCGGCTCCGCTATTTTTTGTCTCCTGGGAAGAACATGAAGGCGAGCACCAGGAGTTTTGTTCCGGAACTCATAAAAAGTCCTCCTGTACCATTATGGCAGTATTTTTATTCTCTATAAATGTATGCCGGGAACCGGAAAAATATTCCCGGCTTTTGTGCGTGACAAACAGCCCTTCTTCCTGTAGAATGGAGGGAGTGCGAAAGGAAAGGTGGAAGACAATGTATCTCATAGCTGGACTTGGAAACCCGGGACAGCCCTACGAGGGGACAAGGCATAATGTCGGGTTTGCTGTCATAGATGTGCTGGCGGAAGCATATAATATCTCCGTGGATCATCGGAAAAACAGAGCCCTCATCGGAAAGGGCATCATAGAGGGACAGAAGGTGATCCTGGCCAAGCCCCAGACTTACATGAACCTGAGCGGCGAGAGCATCCGGGGGCTGGTGGATTATTACAAGGTGGACGAGGAGTCGGAGCTCATCGTCATCTACGACGACGTGAGTCTGGATCCCGGACAGATCCGGATCCGGAAGAAGGGCAGCGCCGGCGGCCACAACGGGATAAAGAGCATCATCGCACACCTGGGCACAGAGGTGTTTCCCCGGGTCAAGGTGGGAGTGGGCCAGAAGCCAAGGCAGTACGATCTGGCGGACTATGTACTGGGGCATTTTTTCGGAGAGGAAAGAGAGCAGATGGCGGAGGGCTTCCGTCATGCCGCGGAGGCGGTGAAGTACATGGTGACAGACCGGGTGGACGAGGCTATGAACGAGTATAACCGCAAAGTGCGGCCAAAGGAGCTGTAGGGATATGAGAGCGCTGACAATGCCGCTTGAGGAGCTTGCAGAATTTGAGGAGATAAAAAAAGAGCAGAAAAAGGGAAAGGGTGTCCTGCAGGTGTCGGGCTGTGTCCGCTCCCAGAAGACCCATCTTGTCTACGCCCTCTCCGGCGGGGCGGGAAGGCGCGCCATCGTCTGCGCCAGCGAGTCGAAGGCAAAGCAGTTGTACGAGGAATACCGTTTTCTTGACAGCGATGTCTGGTTCTATCCGGCCAAGGATTTCCTCTTTTACCAGGCAGATATCCGCAGCAAGGAGCTGATGAGCCAGCGGATGTCTGTCATCCAGGCTGTGCTGGAGCAGGAAACGATCACAGTGGTGCTGAGTTTTGACGCTCTCATGGACGCCCTGCCTCTGCCCCGGGCTGTGCTGGAGCAGGCCATAGCCATTGAGAACGGGGCTGCCATCGACTTCCGGCAGGTGCAGCGGCGCCTGGCGCAGGCCGGGTACGACAGGGAGGTTCAGGTGGAGGGACCGGGACAGTTTGCGGTGCGGGGAGGCATACTGGACATCTTCCCCATCACCGATGAGCTGCCTGTGCGGGTCGAGCTGTGGGGGGACGAGGTGGACTCTGTGCGTTCCTTTGACGTGGAGAGCCAGCGATCTGTGGAGAACCTGGACCGGGTCCTTGTGTATCCCTGTGAGGATGTGGAAAAGGAGGGGGAGAGAGTCTCCTTCCTGGATTATTTTTCCAGGGAGGACACCATTCTCTATCTGGATGAGCCGGTGCGGCTCCTGGAGAAGGGGGACGCGGTGGAGAGCGAGTTTGCGGAGGCCCAGGCCAAGCGGATGGAGAGCGGCTGCCAGGTCAGCGACGGGGAGATGATCCTCTATCACCCGGCAGATATCGCAAAGAAAATGAACCAGTACTCCTGCGTGGGACTGTGCGCCTTGGAGACCAGATGCCCGGAGTTTAAGATCCGGGGAAAATGCAGCCTGGAGACAAAGAGCGTGAACCCCTACAACAGCAGCTTTGAGATGCTTACAAGAGACCTGAAGCGACTAAAGAGGGAGGGCTACCGGGTGGTCCTCCTGTCCGGCTCAAGGATCAGGGCAAAGCGCCTGGCGGAGGACCTGCGGGACTACGATCTGAGCAGCTTTTACAGCGATGAGATGGACCGGGAGGTAGAGCCGGGGCAGATCATGACCTCCTACGGCTACGTGGGGGAAGGGTACGAGTACCCTCTGTTGAAGTTCGAGGTCATCTCGGAGACAGACATTTTCGGGAAGGTAAAAAAGAAAAAGAAGCGCCGCACCTACGAGGGCAGGAAGATCCAGAGCTTTTCTGAGCTGAAGGTGGGGGACTATGTGGTCCATGAAAACCACGGCATCGGCATCTACCAGGGGATCGAGAAGATCGAGATGGACAAGGTGGCCAAGGACTACATGAAGATTTCCTACGCCGGGGGGGGCAACCTCTACATCCCCGCCACTCAGCTGGACCTGATCCAGAAGTATGGGGGTGCGGATGGGAAGAAGCCTAAGCTGAACCGACTGGGGACTCAGGAGTGGACAAAGACCAGGGCGAGAGTGCGGGGAGCGGTCCGGGAGATCGCAAAGGACCTGGTAGCCCTCTATGCGGCCCGGCAGGAGCAGGAGGGCTATGTCTACGGCCCGGATACGGTCTGGCAAAGAGAGTTCGAGGAGATGTTCTCCTTTAAGGAAACAGAAGACCAGCTTGCGGCCATCGAGGCTGTGAAGCATGATATGGAGAGCCCAAAGATCATGGACCGGCTCATCTGCGGGGACGTGGGCTACGGGAAGACGGAGATCGCCATCCGGGCGGCTTTCAAGGCGGTCCAGGAGAACAAGCAGGTGGTCTACCTGGTCCCCACCACCATCCTGGCCCAGCAGCACTACAACACCTTTGTTCAGAGAATGAAGGAGTTTCCGGTGCGGGTGGATTTGATGTGCCGCTTCCGCACCCCGGCCCAGCAGAAGAAGACCATCGAGGACACGAAGCGGGGGCTTGTGGATATCATCATCGGCACCCACCGTGTCCTGAGCGACGACCTGAAATACAAGGACTTAGGGCTTCTCATCATCGACGAGGAGCAGAGGTTCGGCGTGCAGCACAAGGAGAAGATCAAAAAGCTAAAGGAAAATATCGATGTGCTGACTCTGACCGCCACCCCTATCCCGAGGACTCTCCACATGAGCCTCATCGGCATCCGGGATATGAGCGTCCTGGAGGAGGCACCGGAGGAGAGAATGCCCATCCAGACCTATGTCATGGAATACAACGACGAGATGGTGCGGGAAGCCATCGAGCGGGAGTGCGCCCGCCAGGGGCAGGTGTACTATGTCTGCAACCGGGTGGAGGACATTGCCGAGCTGACAGCCCGACTCCAGAGGCTGGTGCCGGATGTGACGGTGGCCTATGCTCACGGGCAGATGCGTGAGCATGAGCTGGAGAAGATCATGTACGCCTTTATCAACCGGGAGATCGATGTGCTTGTCTCTACCACCATTATCGAGACGGGGCTGGACATCTCCAACGCCAACACCATGATTATCCACGATGCGGACCGGCTGGGTCTCTCTCAGCTCTACCAGCTGAGGGGCCGGGTGGGGCGATCCAACCGCATGGCTTATGCCTTCCTTTTCTACCGGAAGGATAAGCTCCTGAAAGAAGTGGCGGAGAAAAGACTCTCTGCCATCCGGGAGTTCACGGATCTTGGATCCGGGTTCCGGATCGCCATGCGGGACCTGGAGATCCGGGGTGCGGGCAATCTTCTGGGAGCCGAGCAGCATGGCCACATGGAGGCGGTGGGCTATGATCTTTATTGCAAGATGCTGAACGAGGCGGTGAAGCACCTCAAGGGAGAGACGGAGGAAGAGGAGACCTTCTCCACCACCATGGACCTCAACGTGGATGCCTATATCCCGGACACCTACATCACCAACGAGTACCAGAAGCTGGACGTGTACAAGCGGATCGCAGGCATCGAGAACGAGGAGGAGATGGAGGATATGCTGGAGGAGCTGATCGACCGGTTCGGGGATATCCCCCGCAAGGTCCAGCAGCTTCTGAATATTGCAGGACTCAAGGCCCGGGCCCACAGGGTCTATGTGACGGCTGTGGAGCAGAAGGGAAGCCGGTATGTGTTTACCATGTACGAGAAGGCCCGGGTCAATCCTTTAAAAATACCGGATATGCTTTCCTCTTACAGGGGAGATCTGGTCTTCCGGGCGGAGGAGCCCCCCGGCTTTGTGTATGAGAAGAAGGGCGGCGGCCGGAAGGCGAAGGAGGAGGACGCCCTGGAAGTCGTGAAAAAAGTATTAATTTCTCTGGAGGGATTGCTTGAATAGACAAAAGAAGCTATAATAAAGAACAGGCATTTCAAAGGAGGATAAAAGCGATCATGAAAAAGAGAGCAGTCATTTTGCTACTGACCGGCCTTCTGGCGGTCGGATCACTGACCGGGTGCGGGAGCCTGGAGGACAGTGACGTAGTGGCAACTGTGAATGGTACAGATATTACAGCGGGCGTGGCAAATTTCCTTGCCAGGTACACGCAGGCCCAGTATGAGACCTACTATGCGGCATATTTTGGAGACGACATGTGGTCCAGCGAGATTGAGGACGGAGAGACCTATCAGGACACAGTTAAGGACTCCATCCTTGAGTCCCTGGAGAATATGTACCTCATGGAAGAGCACATGGACGAGTACGAGGTCTCCCTGAGCGATGAGGAGAAGAGCGCCATCGAGGCGGCGGCCAGTGAGTTTAACTCGGCCAACGAACTGTCGGATAAGGAGAAGGTCTCCGGGGATACCGACACAGTGGAGAGAGTGCTGGAGCTGCTGACTATTCAGAAAAAGATGCAGGACGCCATCGAGGCGAAGGCTGACACGGAGGTTTCTGACGAGGAGGCGGCCCAGAAGAGTATGCAGTATGTGGTCTTTTCCTTCTCTACCACCGATGAGGATGGCAATTCCGTGGACCTGACAGACGAGGAGAAGGAGGAGCTGAAGACAACAGCGGAGAGCTTTGCGGCAGGCGCCGCCGAGGCGGATGACTTTGAGGCCTACGCTGCAGAGCAGGGACAGACCTCTCAGGACACCACCTTTGACGGGGAAACCACCACGCTGCCCACTCAGCTCGTAGAGGCGGCGGACGCCCTGGGAGAGGGAGAGACCACAGGGCTTGTAGAGGGAGACAACGGCTACTATGTGGCCAGGGTCACCAGCCTTCTGGACCGGGAGGCCACAGATACCAAGAAGGAGGAGATCGTATCCGAGCGGCAGCAGGAGCTTTTGGATGACACCATCGACGGATGGCGGGAGGATGCGGACATAGAGGTCTACGAGAGAGTGTGGAACAAGATTGATTTTACCACCCTCACTGTCACCATGAAGCAGGACGAGACGGATTCCGACGATTCCGATGATTCCGACACAGATGAAGTCCAGACCGACGACCAGGAGGAGGACACAGAAGAGTAGGAGGAGAGTGTCCGGTGCCCGGGCGGATTGTATCAAAAAAAATACAAACAGGACACTTGACAGATCAAAAAACGGCATTTATACTTGATAACTGTAAAGGCAAAGGTGTCACACATGAAAATGTGTGGCACCTTTTTTATTGCATCTGCATCATGGAAAGGAAGGCGTTACGTATGAGACTGAAAGATACTGGACTTACAGCAAAGGAACTGAAGGCAATGGTGAGAAAGTATATGGTAGAGACATATCCCAGATTTGACTTCGTGGCAGAGCGGGCAGAGGGAATGTATCTGTATGATGAGAAGGGAGAGGCCTATCTCGATTTCTACGGCGGCGTGGCAGTGAACAGTCCGGGTAACAGAAACGAGAAGGTGGTGGCGGCTATCAAGGATCAGACGGACGACATCATCCACACATTTAACTATCCATATACGATTCCTCAGGCTCTTTTGGCAAAGAAGATCTGCGATACCATCGGGATGGATAAGATCTTTTATCAGAACTCCGGTACAGAGGCCAACGAGTGCATGATCAAGATGGCAAGAAAGTACGGCACCGATCATTTCGGACCGGAGAAATACCAGATCATCACGGCAGTGGACGGCTTCCACGGAAGGACCTTTGGATCCATGGCCGCCACAGGACAGCCGGAGACAGCCATCCAGGAGGGATTTGGCTCCATGGTTCCCGGATTTGTCTATGCGAAGTTCAATGACCTGGAGGACTTTGCCTCCAAGATCACAGAAAATACGATCGCCATTATGATAGAGCCTGTGCAGGGCGAGGGAGGCGTACACCCGGCCACACAGGAGTTCATGGAGGGGCTGAGAAAGCTCTGCGATGACAATCACCTGCTGCTGCTCCTGGACGAGGTGCAGACCGGATGGGGAAGGACAGGAGCTCCCATGGCTTATATGGGATACGGCGTGAAGCCGGATGCGGTTTCCATGGCAAAGGCCATGGGAGGTGGGATGCCCATCGGAGCCTGCTGTGCCAGAAAAGAGGTGGCTGAGGCCCTGGGAAGCGGAACCCACGGCTCCACCTACGGCGGCAGCCCCATCGCCTGTGCTTCCGCGCTGGCATCCATCTCTGAGATCCTCGACAAACACCTCTCCGAGAATGCGAAAGAGGTGGGGGACTATCTGATGGAACAGCTTGCCACACTGCCCCACGTCAAAGAGGTGAGAGGCCGGGGCCTGCTGGTGGGCGTTGAGTACGATATTCCCATCGCCATGGAGGTGAAGTGGGGCACATTCAGAAGACACGCTCTGATCACAGCCATTGGCGACAGCATCAACCGCATGATCCCGCCCCTTATCGCCACAAAGAAGGATGTGGATCTGCTTGTGGAGAGGATGAGAGGCGCCGTTGTGGAGGCGGCGACTGCAGTGCAGGCAGCGTGATCTTTGCATCTTGTGCCTGACGGAACAGCGAAATGAAAAAAGAGCTCTGGAGAGATGTCTCCGAGAGCTCTTTTTGATGTCCTGTCCGCTCAAAGCGGTTCTGAGATACAGCTGAAATCTAATTAGAATAATTTTCCCACCAGGGCGCTGACCAGCTTTCCGTCCGCTTTTCCCTTGACCTTGGGCATCAGTGTCTTCATGATGCGGCCCTTGTCCTTTGCTGTGGGGACATCGATGCCAAGCTCGGCGAGAGTGGCGTCTATGACCTCCTGGATCTGGGCCTCGTCCATCATCTGAGGCGCGTACTGCTCAAGGACAGCCAGCCGGTGGTTGCATTCCTCGATGATCTCTGTGCGGTCCGGCGGAGTCATCTCCAGCGTCTCCTTTGTCTGTTTGATCTCCTTTAAGATGACCTGTGTCTCTTCCTCCTCGGTGAGGTCAGCTCTCTTGTCTATAGCCTTGTTTTTCAGCGCTGCAAGGAGCATGGAAAGGGTCTCCTTTGTCTGCTTGTCCCCTGCCTTCATGGCCTGGACCATGGCACTTCTCACTTCGTCGATTTTGCTCATGTGATCATTCCTCCTTTTGCGATCTTCCTATATTATAGCTAAGAGGGGAGGGAATGAAAAGGATGTTATAAACTTTTTGTGAAATATGAAAATAAAATAATGCAGGATACAGGCAAATCTGGTAAAATAACGTTCAGATGCGTGCAGCAGGTGCGCATGTTGGTGGGAAGGAATATGTTCGGATATATCACAATCTGCAAACCGGAGCTGAAGATAAAAGATTTTGAGAAGTACAGAGGCTATTACTGCGGCCTGTGCCAGAATCTGAAGGAGAGGTACGGTCTGGGAGGCCAGATGACTCTTACCTACGATATGACCTTTCTCATCCTTCTCCTCACCTCCCTTTACGAGCTTGAGACAGAGGAGGAGAGGCACCGCTGCAGGGTCCACCCGGCAAAGAAGCAGCGGATGCTGCGCAGCCCGGTGACCTTTTATGCGGCGGATATGAATCTGCTCCTTGCCTGGTATCACCTGAGGGATGACTGGGCGGACGAGAGGAAGGTATCCAGCCTGGCGGCTGGAAGGCTGCTTGAGAGGAAGGCGGAGAGGATTGCGGAGAAGTACAGGCGCCAGGCCCGGGTGTTCGAGGCTGCCCTGGGAGAGCTGTCCCGCCTCGAGAAGGAAAAGAGCACAGACATAGACAGGACGGCCGGGTGTTTTGGCCGACTCATGGAGGAGCTTTTTGTATATAAAAAGGATGTGTGGGAGCCCACCCTGCGTCGGATCGGTTTTTTTATGGGTAAGTTCATTTACATTATGGACGCCTATGAGGACCTGGAGGAGGATCTGAAGAAAAAATGCTACAATCCCCTGCGGGAGATGTATAAAAGAGAGGACTACGAGCAGCGAGTGAGGGATATCCTGTGCATGATGATAGGCGAGAGCAGTGCAGAGTTTGAAAAGCTGCCCTGCCTTGCAGACATAGACATTTTGAGAAATATTCTGTATGATGGCGTGTGGAACCGCTACCAGCTCATACAGAAGAAAAAACAGGAGGACAAAAAGGAAGATGAGTAAAAATCCTTATGACGTGCTGGGCGTCCCTCAGAATGCGTCGGATGATAAAGTAAAGAAAGCATACAGAGAGCTGAGCCGTAAGTACCATCCGGACGCCAATGTGGACAATCCGCTGGCGGACCTGGCTGAGGAGAAATTTAAGGAGGTCCAGGAGGCCTATGATGAGATCATGAGGCAGCGCTCTCAGGGAGGAAGCTCTTACGGCGGTTCCCGCGGCGATGCCTACGGGGGCGGCGGGTCCTCCGCAGGCGGCTACGGAAGCTACGGCTATCATGGCCAGGGCTACGGGCAGCAGTCCGGGAGCAGCTCAGGGGACAGCCAGCAGGATGTGGAGATGCAGGCGGCCATCAACTTTATCAACAGCAGGCGCTACCAGGACGCCCTGAATGTGCTGAATCGGATGCAGAACCGCACCTCCATGTGGTACTACGCCAGCGCCTTTGCAAACGCGGGGCTTGGAAACAACGTGCTGGCCAGGGACCAGGCGGCCACGGCGGTGAACATGGAGCCGAACAACGTGCAGTACCGGCAGCTCCTCAACCAGATCGAATTTAACAGCCGCAGGTATCAGAACAACCCTTACGGGGGAGGCTATTATGGTTCAGGCGGAAGCTGTGGCACGGGAAATATGTGCTGTGACCTTTGGATCGCGGACCAGCTCTGCGAGTGTATGGGAGGAGATCTTTGCGCATGCATGTAAAGTCAAGGATGATGGCGTTCGGCGGACTCGCCCTCGCCCTATGTATTCTTTTTATAGCGCTGGGGAGCGTCTTTGAGTCGGGCACTCTGTTTTTCCTGGCGGCGTCCTCCTTCTTTGTGGGGATCGTCATCCGGGAGGCTGGGATGAAGATGGGGCTGGCCTTTTATCTGGCGGCCGTCCTCCTAGGCTTTATCCTGGCGCCCAACAAATTCTATGTGGCGACCTTTGGGGCCATGGGTCTCTACATCCTGACCATCGAGGGCGCCTGGAGGCTTCTGGTCAGCAGTCCCGGCAGGATGCAGAAAAGAGGAGTGTTCTGGGGAATCAAATACCTGGTGTTCAACGTTATGTACATCCCGATGGTCCTTCTGTTTCAGGAGCTCCTTTTTTCCAGTGAGCTGTCGCCGGCGGTCCTGGCCGGCGTCCTGACAGCCGGGCAGGCGGGACTGTGGATTTACGACAATGCCTACGAATATGTCCAGGCTCATATCTGGACCAGACTGCGTGGCAGGCTGCTCCGGCCAGGAGGGTGAAAATGTAAGATTTCCTGACCGGGTAAAAGACGAAAAAACACTTCCAAAACAGAGAGCCATGTGCTATAATATCAGGAGTCAAAGATGCGAAGGAGGGTGTACAAGATGAAACATGTAAAGACATTAAATACACAGACATTGACAAATACAATGAAAAAAGGCGGCTGCGGAGAATGTCAGACATCTTGTCAGTCAGCTTGCAAGACTTCCTGCACGGTGGGAAACCAGACCTGCGAGCAGAAGAAATAGTCGGTTGGAATAAAAAGGATCTGCTAAGAGGGGGCAGCGGCTTTCGGCCGCTGTTTCTTGTGGTATAGGAAAAATGAAGACAGAAAGGGGTATCTGAAGTGATACATCAGTACCGGAATAATGGATATAACATTGTCCTGGATGTGAACAGCGGCGCTGTCCACGTGGTGGATGAGCTCTGCTACGACGCCATCGCCCATCTGGCGGCGGGGGAGGAGCCGGGTATGGCCGCCCTGGAAAAGCCGGAGACGCTGGAGGGACTCCAGACGGCGCTGGGGGACAGATACGAGGCCGGACAGATCCGGGAGGCC
>CAZZBJ010000021.1:0-26559 GCA_964652805.1 uncultured Mordavella sp.
TCTTCTGACAGACGCATTGCGCCGGCAGTGGTATGGGCACCATCCCTCATATCTGACTTACCGGCTCTTACGGCTTTCAGCCATGGTAAGCTGTCCATTTTCTATACCACACCACTGCCTCTAAGATGAAACTTGGTGGACACATTTAATTAGAAATCGCCAAAGCCGCCTCCTCCGGACTTATTTCACCTAATATAACATCTCTCAGATTTATTGTAAGTTTCTCCGAAAGTGTCTCCCAGTTTGGAATGGACGTTCTGGAAATTCCCTGTTCCACCATATTTTTGATCTGTTCGTATCTTGGGTCTTCCTGCGCTTTTATTTCCGCAAGTTGTATTTTGGGAGGAAGTGCTCCCTGTTCTTCACATACTCTGTACATCACATCATCCTGCAAATAGAATCTTAGAAATTCCGCTGCCCCTTCTTTATTTTTTCCGGCAATAACTCCCAGGTTTTCTCCCCCTATAATAGAGCTTGACGTCCCTTCCGATGGAATGAGAACCATGTCATAAGACACGCCGCTTTCATCAAGCATATCGAATATCCATGGACCATTCATCATCATCGCCGCCTCCCCCTCTATAAATTTTCTGCATATATCCACCTGTGTCCAGTTGATGCACTGTATGTCCATAATTTCCTCGTCTATCATTTTTTTTACAAAAGAAAAAGCAGATTGTGTCGCTTCTCCTCCCAGCGTTTCCACAGTCTCTCCCTCATTCAGTATCCAAGTAAAGATCTGAAAAGCCCCTTGCTCTCCGCTGACTGCTGACATGATAAAACCTTTTCTACTGCCGGACGTCAGCATCTTGGCAGTCTCATAAAGCTGCTGAGGGGTATCAGGAGGATCTATCCCATATTCCTCAAATAGATCCTTATTATAGATGAGCAGCAAAGAATTGCAGCAAAATGGAACTCCATACAATTTTCCATCATAAGTGACACTCTCCCACACTTGGGGAAAATACAAACTTTCATCTATATCTTTCAGTTCTTCTGTCATATCTTCTAATATGCCCTGCTGTATACAGCTCTTCATATCCGGATTATCCATAAGAACAATATCCGGCGTCTCTTCTCCCAGAACTCCTATGGAAAGTTTTCTTATAAATTCTGTCATCGGAACATACTCCCAGGATAAGTGATAGTTTTCCTGCTGTTGGTTAAATTCTTCCACAACGTCATCCAGTGCCTTTCTTTGTTCTGAAGTCTCATAGTATGACCAAAGGAGAAGCTCTTCTCTCCCCGATGAATTTTCAGTATTCTGCACGGAACATATATTTGCAGCAATACATAACACTGTCAGAAAACAGAAGAGAATGACAGCATTTTTTATTTGTTTCACCCTTATTTTTTTCATTTATCCCTCCCTGAATTCACGAGGCGATAGTCCCTGTACTTCTTTAAATACCCTGTTAAAATATTTAGGATCCTGATAACCTACCATTTTAGCTATTTCATAGATTTTCAGATTTGTACTTTTCAGAAGTCTCTTTGCATGACTGATTCTGAATTCTTTCATAAAAGTAGAAAAATTAATATCCATTTCTCTGTTAAACAGGGCGCTCAGATATTCCGGTGTTATTTCCAGTTCCCTTGCCACTTCTTCCAACGTAATACCTTCTGCGTAGTGCTCTCTTATATATGCGATTGCTTTTAAAATTATATAGTTGCTAATATTGTTTTTTTCTTTGTCATTTTCTCCAAAATACTTCAATAACTGCTCACAGAGATCCTCTATCTCTTTCCAGACGATTGCCGTCTGGAACTGATAGATAATCTGAAATTGCTGCATTTTCTTTCCCGCACTTATATTCATTTCATTTGCAAGATCCTGTATGTAGCTTATGAGTTTGGTATATCCCTGTCTGATCTGTTCAGGATCATACGATTGATCTTTCATATATTTTTCAAAATTTTTAAGGCTCTTTTCAATATCACTCGCATTTTCAGCACAAACCGCAACCTTTATTTCTTTTTCAATCTTATATGGATAGCTGTACTTTTTTTCTCTGAAATTCTTTATCTCATCTTCTGTAAGAAGCACCCTTCCTTCAAATACTAATCCGTAGGTTATAAATTTCTGAAGTTTTCTGGCGCTGGTCTGTATTTTTCTCAAATCTTCAAATTCTTCTACAGCCCACACCGGATATTTCTTCCTTGTTCCGTATCTTTCTACTTCCTTTTGTCTAAATTCTTTCAGTATATTTTTTCTATCTTTTACATCTGTCATAAGACAAATGATACTTTTTTCTTTCTCCACTGTTATAAAATATACATGTGAACACTTATTTTTATCTCTGCTCTTTAAAAATCTTTTTTTAACTTCCTCCTCATAGTTTTTTTCCGCCGCGCCAAGATATCCCCAGAACAAAAGATAACTTCCCTTTTTACTGCACTTACATATGTATATCATTTTTTCCAGTATCTCATCATCCATACAGACATTTTCAAATATTACATTTCTTAGAATCTGCTCCGGTTGATTCTGATTGATTCTCTTATTGCGTATTACAATTTCCCATTCTTCCATTCCATTTATGATTTTTTCCACATCAATGGGCTTTAAAAGATATTCAATAACTTTTCCTTTCATTGAAATTGCTTTTCTGGCATAGTCAAAATCAGCATAACCACTCAATATGACCACATATATATCATCATATATTCCCTCATCTTCACTATAGAGTTTCTCCAGCATATCCAATCCGCTCATCTTTGGCATCCTGATATCTGTTATAATGAGATCCGGACTCATCTTTTTGGCCATTTCCAAGCCTTCCTTGCCGTTTTTAGCCTCTCCTACAACCTGATGACTGGAATATTTCCGGATTAATCTGCTTATTCCTACCCTCGTGTTTTCCTCGTCTTCCACGATCAGTATTTTCATTTTTTACTCCTCATTTCTATCGGCAGTTTCAGAACAATGACTGTTCCCATTCCTTCCACACTTGAGACTGTCCATTCTGCTTCCTTCCCATAATAAAGGTCCATTCTTGAAAAAGCATTGTGAAGTCCTATACTTCCACTGTCGTTTTCAATTGCCCTCTCTCTGTCGTTAAATTCATTCACCTTTTCCCGCGACATTCCTATTCCATTATCCTCTACGATAATACACATTCTTTTTCCTGCTTCATCCGGGAATATGTTAATGTGAATTACACCTCCTTCTTCTATTCCTTTGAAGCCATGAAGAATACTGTTCTCTATAAACGGCTGAAGCAGCAGCTTATATATGTAAATTTCATTAAGGGAGCTGTCTATGTCTATACTGCTGGAAAATGAATAGCCGAACCTCATTCTCTGCAGTCCAATATATTTGTCCAGCCATTCTTTTTCCATCTTCAGGGTGGTTTTTTCGTTACTTTTATTAATACTGTATCTCAGGATAATTCCAAGATCTCTCAATACTTTGCTGATTTCAAATTCTCCGTGTTCAATTGCCATCCAATTGATAGAATCCAGCGTATTATATATGAAATGTGGATCTATCTGTGCTTCTAAAGCTTTAATCTCGGCATTTTTTTGTTTGATCGCTGTCTTTTCTTTTTCATTTATCAAATTCTGTATCCTGACAGACATCTCATTAAAAGTTTCTGCAATTTCCCCTATTTCATCTTTTTCTTCAACCTTTACCCTGACGTTAAGATTTCCTTTTTTCATTTCATTCATGCCATAAATCGTACTCTGTACAGACTTATTTATATGATTGATCAAATACAATATTAAACTTCCGGATATAACAATCAGTACAAGTCCGGCCAGCGCAATGATATATCCTGTAGTTCTCACATCCTTTAACATATAATCCTTATTATAAGCATAATAGAAATACCATCCTGTTCTGTAATCTCTTACGTGAACTTCAATAATCTCCTTTCCATTGATTATGTTTGAATTATTTACAAATTCTTCCATATTTTCCATTTTTATCTCGCTTCCTATTTTATTTTTATCCGGAAAATATGCTATTTTTTCTTTATCATCTACAATAAATTTCACTTCCTCAGAGGAACTTTCCTGTTCAATTGTACATATATCTTCGAGAACATCGATATCTATACTTAAAATGGCAGTCGCAATAGGGCCTTTTTCCAGATTATTCAGATCATATATCTGCTTAGACAAATGAAAGACATATATATCCTCTCCATTTTCCTCAAATATTTCCGTAGATACGAGAGCGATTGAAGCCTGTCTTGACGCCCTTATATAAGCTTCTGTCTCCCTCATATCCGATACTAAATTCCATATTGTATCCAGAGAAGATCCTGTATTAAAATCAAAAGACAGAGAGGTTCCATCATTTGTCACAATACTGATGCATCTTATACTCTCCTCTCCGCTGTTTACCTGTCTGAGTTTTTGAAGAAGCCTTGTATATGCCCTCTCTGATTCAATTCCTTCTTTATTAAGTCCGTCTATATTATTAATAATTGTATCATCTACTGTTACCTGGTAAAGGATTTTATAAAACACATCCAATTTCAGACCGAACTGATCCTTCGTCTCATTTAGATTGTTGGAGATAAGCTGATCTACCTTTTTCGTCATGATCTGTCCACTTACCTGCATAGAAAAAACAAGCATAAGCATAATAGGAATAAATACCCCTACAATGAAAATGACCAGCAACTTTTTTTTTATATTCCAGTCTTTAAATTTTTTCATAATATTCCTCACTCGAAAATTTATGCTGTTTATACAAATTCTAAATCCAAAATCCAATATAATTGTACAATAAAACAGGAATTTTGTACAATACAGAATTCCTGTTTTATATATCTATCTTCTTATTTCAAAAATTATGATTCTTCCTCCTCGTCACCCTGTCTCACCTTCGCGATGCTGGCAACTTTATCATTTTCCGTTAAATTGATCAGTTTCACTCCGGAAGTCACTCTTCCGAGGATGGAGATGCTGCTGCACTTCATACGGATCACGATCCCCTCTGTGTTGATAATCATGATCTCGTCTTCTTCGTCCACAGCCTTGATGCCTACCACATTACCTGTCTTCTCAGTGATCTTATAGCATTTGACGCCCTTTCCGCCTCTGTTCTGGGGGGAGAATTCCTCCATGGCGGTGCGTTTGCCCATACCCTTTTCAGACACGATCAGAAGGTGGCTTCCCTGGGAGTCCAGCTGCATACCGATGACCTCGTCGTGGTCTGTCAGGTTCATGCCCCTTACACCCATGGACGTCCTTCCTGTGGGCCGCACGTCCGTCTCGTGGAAGCAGATGCACTGTCCGTATCTGGTAGCCATTATAATGTCCTTGTTGTTATCTGTGTATTTTACCTCTATCAGCTCATCGTCGTCCCGCAGGGTGATGGCGGCAAGCCCGGTCTTTCTCACATTGGCGTACTCCTTCAGAGGGGTCTTCTTCACAAGTCCCTTTCTGGTGGCCATAAACAGATACTCGCCGTCTCTGTACTCGTCAATGGGGATGACGGCTGTGATTTTCTCCTCCGGCTGCAGCTGCAGGAGATTGATGATGGCGGTTCCCCTTGCGGTTCTTCCCGCCTCCGGTATCTCATAGCCCTTGATCCTGTACACCCGGCCAGTGCTCGTAAAAAACATGATATAGTGGTGGGTGTTGGTCATAAAGAGCTCTTCCACATAGTCGGAGTCGATGGTCTGCATACCCTTTATTCCCTTTCCGCCTCTGTGTTGGGATTTAAATGTATCCTCAGACATGCGCTTGATATAGCCAAGCTTTGTCATGGTAATGACCACATTCTCCTTTGGGATTAAATCCTCCATGGAGATATCAAACTCATCATAGCCGATCTTTGTCCTTCTGTCATCTCCGTACTTGTCCTTGATGACAAGGATTTCCTCCTTGATCACGCCCAGGAGAACCTTCCGGTCAGCCAGAATGGCCTTCAACTCGCCGATGCGTTTCATCAGCTCATTGTACTCGTTCTCCAGCTTCTCTCTCTCCAGACCTGTCAGAGCCCGCAGACGCATGTCCACAATAGCCTGAGACTGGGCGTCTGAGAGGTCGAAGCGCTTCATCAGCTCTTCCTTTGCCTCCTGTACATTGGCGGAACTGCGGATGATCTGAATTACTTCGTCGATATGGTCCAGGGCGATGAGCAGTCCCTTCAGAATGTGAGCTCTCTCCTCCGCCTTGTTGAGCTCGTATTTTGTCCTTCTCGTCACAACCTCTTCCTGGTGCTGCAGGTAGTAGTTCAGCATATCCAGAAGGTTCATGACCTTGGGCTCGTTGTTGACAAGGGCAAGCATGATGACGCCAAAGGTATCCTGGAGCTGGGTGTGCTTGTACAGCTGGTTCAGTATTACATTGGCGTTTGCGTCTCTTCGGAGCTCAATGCACACTCTCATGCCTTCTCGACTGGACTGGTCGCTGAGATCTGTAATGCCGTCGATCTTCTTGTCTCTCACCATCTCGGCGATCTTCTCAATGAGCCTTGCCTTGTTCACCATGTAGGGAAGCTCTGTGACAATGATCCGGCTCTTGCCGTTCGGCATGGTCTCAATGTCCGTCACAGCCCGCACCCTTATCTTGCCTCGCCCTGTTCTGTAGGCCTCCTCAATGCCCCTTGTTCCCAGGATGGTGGCTCCTGTGGGGAAGTCAGGCCCCTTGATAATCTGCAGAATTTCTTCAATGGCAGTGGTTTCTTTGTCCCCAATCTGGTCGTCAATGATCTTCACTACCGCGTCGATGACCTCCCGCAGGTTGTGGGGCGGGATGTTGGTGGCCATACCAACGGCAATGCCTGATGTTCCGTTTACAAGGAGATTGGGAAATCTGGAAGGAAGAACTGTGGGCTCCTTCTCCGTCTCGTCAAAGTTGGGTGTAAAATCCACGGTATCCTTGTTGATATCCGCTGTCAGCTCCATGGAAATCTTACTCAGACGGGCCTCCGTGTACCTCATGGCGGCTGCGCCGTCCCCGTCCACGGAGCCGAAGTTGCCGTGGCCGTCCACAAGGGGATACCTGGTGGACCAGTCCTGAGCCATATTTACCAGAGCTCCGTAAATGGAGCTGTCCCCGTGGGGATGGTATTTACCCATGGTATCTCCGACAATACGGGCGCACTTTCTGTGGGGCTTGTCGGGACCGTTGTTCAGCTCGATCATGGAGTACAGAATTCTCCTCTGCACCGGCTTCAAACCGTCTCTTACATCGGGAAGAGCTCTGGAAGCGATAACACTCATGGCGTAGTCGATATAAAATTTCTCCATTCTCTCTTTCAGATCTACTTCCTGGACTTTATCAAAAATATTATCTTCCATTGTCTTCTACCTTTCTATACGTCCAGATTTTGCACGTATTTTGCGTTTTCCTCTATGAACTCCCGCCTTGGCTCCACTTTATCCCCCATCAGAGTGGTAAATGTCAGATCCAGCTCGGATGTCGTCTCATCATCCATGGTCACTTTCATGAGGATGCGGTGTTGGGGGTCCATGGTCGTCTCCCAGAGCTGTTCCGCATCCATCTCTCCCAGACCTTTATAGCGCTGGATTTTGTTATTGGTATCGCGGCCCACTTCCCGGAGAATGGAGTCCAGCTCCTCGTCGCTGTAGGCGTACCAGATCTTCTTGTTTTTCTCCAGTTTGTAGAGAGGCGGTTTTGCCAGATACACATAGCCCTGCCTGATCAGTTCCGGCATGAACCGGTACATGAAGGTAAGAAGCAGAGTGCTGATGTGGGCGCCGTCCACGTCCGCATCTGTCATGATGATGATCTTATGGTAACGAAGCCTGGAAATATCAAAGTCTTCGTGTATGCCTGTCCCGAAGGCTGTAATCATGGCCTTGATCTCTGCATTGGCGTAAATCTTATCCAGACGGGCCTTCTCCACATTCAGGATTTTTCCTCTCAGGGGAAGGATGGCCTGGGTAGCCCTGTCTCTTGCCGTCTTGGCCGATCCGCCGGCGGAGTCTCCCTCCACGATGTAGATCTCGCAGTTGGCCGGGTTCTTGTCCGAGCAGTCTGCCAGCTTTCCGGGAAGGGACATGCCATCCAGGGCTGATTTTCTCCTTGTCAGGTCCCTGGCCTTTCTGGCTGCCTCCCTTGCCCTCTGGGCCAGGACGGATTTTTCCACTGTAGTCTTTGCGATGGCCGGGTTCTGCTCCAGGTAGATTTCGAGTTGTTTGCTGACTACATGATCCACAGCGCCTCTGGCCTCGCTGTTTCCCAGCTTCTGCTTTGTCTGTCCTTCAAACTGGGGTTCCTCGATCTTGACGCTGACGATAGCTGTCAGACCCTCTCTTATATCCTCACCGGACAGGTTTGGATCGCTGTCTTTGAGCAGCTTATTCTTTCTCGCGTAATCGTTAAATGTCTTTGTCAGAGCGTTCCGAAAGCCCACGATGTGGGTTCCTCCCTCCGGGGTGGTGATGTTGTTTACAAAGCCATAGGTGTTGTCTGTATAGGAATCATTGTGCTGCATGGCCACCTCCACCTGCACGTTGTTCAACATTCCTTCAAAGTAAATGACATCCTCGTAGAGGGGGGTGCTGCTCCGATTCAGGTAAGTAACAAACTCTTTGATGCCGCCCTCATAGTGGAACTCCTTCTCTGCCGGTCCTTCCTTGGGTCTGTTGTCTGTAAGGACGATTTTCAATCCCTTTGTCAGAAAGGCCATCTCCCGCAGCCTTCTTTTGAGCACGTCAAAGTCAAAGACTGTCTCCTCAAAAACAGTGTCGTCCGGCAGGAAAGTGACCTTTGTTCCGGTTCTTCCTTCCTCACAGTCCCCCACAACCTCCAGCTTGTTCACAACCTTTCCGCGCTCATATCTTTGTTTATAAATGTTCCCCTCATGGTAAATCTCTACCTCCAGCCAGTTGGAGAGAGCGTTCACGACAGAGGCTCCCACGCCGTGAAGGCCTCCGGATACCTTGTAGCCCCCGCCGCCGAATTTTCCGCCTGCGTGGAGTACAGTAAAAACAACCTCCACAGCCGGAATGCCCGCCTTTTGGTTGATTCCCACAGGGATACCCCGTCCGTTGTCCGTCACAGTCACCGAATTGTCCTTGTTGATCTGTACGTGAATCCTGTCACAAAAGCCTGCCAGGGCCTCATCCACAGAGTTGTCCACGATCTCATAGACAAGATGGTGGAGCCCCCTTGCAGACGTACTTCCTATATACATTCCCGGACGCTTTCTGACAGCTTCCAGTCCCTCAAGAATCTGTATTTCGTCTGCCCCATACTCATGCTGTACCTTTTCTGTACTCATAATCTCCTCCTAATTTTCCATAGTCACATGTCCCTGGTGGACATGAAATACTTTATTTACAGAAAATCGATGATTTACAAATTCATCTACACCTGTACAGGTGATGAGAGTCTGTATATCATGAATGTTGTCCAGTAAATAGTTTTTCCTGTATTTGTCAAGCTCAGACAGGACATCGTCAAGAAGCAGGATAGGCGTGTCCTTTGTAACATGCCGCACCAGCTGGATCTCGGACAGCTTCAGGGAGAGCGCCGCCGTGCGCTGCTGTCCCTGGGAGCCGAATTTGCGGATGTCTATGCCATTTGTCATAAAACAGATGTCGTCCCTGTGGGGCCCGCAGCCGGTGCTGCCCATCCGCAGATCCCTCTCCCTCCCCTTTTTCAGGGCCTCTTCTATAGGCTGTCCCTTTGTGTCCGGTTCATACTTTACCTCTATGTTCTCCTGTCCTCCGGTGATTCTTCTGTGTATGTCAGAAATGATATCATTTACCTGGGTTATGAATTTTTCTCTAACCTTTATGATCTTCTCGCCGTAAGAGGCCAGCTGCATATCCCAGATATCCAGTGTCTCCGCAAGAGAGATGCCTGCCGTCTTCTGACGGGCCATATCTTTGAGCAGATGATTTCTCTGGTTCACGATGCGGTTGTAGTTTGATAAATTGCTCAGATATACTTTGTCGAGCTGGGAAAGCTCAAGATCTATAAATCTCCTCCTTTCGGAGGGCCCGTTTTTGATGATGTTCAAATCCTCCGGAGAAAAAAAAACAATATTGACAGTGCCAAACAGCTGGCTGGCCTTTCGGATAGGCATTTTGTTGACTGCTATGCCCTTGGGGCTGTTTTTCTTGAGATGTATATCAATCCGGCAGAGGATGCCCCTTTTCTCCACCACAGCCTCGATGTGGGATTCCTCCTGCCCGAAGCGAATCATGTCCCTGTCCCTGGTGCCCCTGTGGGATTTGGTGGTGCCGCACATATAGACGGCCTCCAGGATATTCGTCTTTCCCTGGGCATTGTTCCCGTAAAAAATGTTGGTGGACTCACAGGGCTCCAGCTTCAGGAGCTCATAATTTCTGAAATCCTTAAGTTTTAAAGATTTAATCTTCAATTTTCACTTCTTCTCCGTTGTAAGAAACGATATCTCCCGGGTAAAGCTTTTTTCCCCGCCGCATATCTATCTGACCGTTCACCTTCACAAGGCCCTTCTTTATGACCTCCTTGCCTTCCACACCGGACTCTACAAGACCGGCAGCCTTCAAAACCTGCCCCAGCTTGATAAACTCATCTCTGAGATGTAAAACCTGCATAGTCTTCACTCCTAAATCGCATTAAAATTAACAGGAAGGATAAGATAGATATAGCTCTCTGTTTCGTCTTTGATAAAGCAGGGCGCTTTTGCGTTCATGAGATAGAGATCCACTTCCTCGTCGTCAATGACTCTGAGGGCGTCGATGAAGAACTTGGGATTAAATCCGATCATCAGGTCCTTCCCTTCCTTGGTGATCATGATATCTTCGTTCATGGAACCAAACTGAGATGTAAGCTGCAGCTCCATCACATCGTCGCCGATATTGATGATAACGGGCTTTTTCTCTCCCTCTTTCACGAGCAAAGTGGCCCTGTCTATACAGTTCAGAAAGTCTCTCTTGTTGATCCGCACCTTTGTCTCGTAGTCGTTGGAAAGCATCTGGTCGATATGAAAGTACTCTCCCTCGATCAGGCGGGATACGACAATTGTCCTGTCAAATTCAAACACAATGTGATTGCCTGTAAAATACATGCTCACATAGCTTTCCGCCTCACCGGAAAGAATCTTGCTTATCTCTGTGAGAGTCTTTCCCGGCACAACGATCTTGTAATCCCGGCACTCTTCCTTTAACTCTATCTTCCGGATAGAAATGCGGTGTCCGTCCAGAGATACCACCCGGAGCACGCCGCCCTTGATATCAAAGAGTTCTCCTGTCATAAGCTTGTTGCTCTCGTTGTCAGCGGTGGAGAAGATGGTCTGGCGAATCATCTCTTTCAGAGCAAACTGGGAAATGGTCACTGTCTCTGTCTTTTCGATGACAGGGAGATAGGAAAAATCATCTCCGGATTTTCCCATAATATCGAACTTGGCCTTCTCGCAGGTGATGCGCATCTGATCATTTTCATCTGTCTCTATAACAATATCGCTGTCAGGCAGCTTGCGGACGATCTCTGAAAAGATTTTTGCATCTATGGCGATCATTCCGTGTTCTCTGATATCTCCTTCTATCTCTGTCTGAATTCCCAGCTCCATATCATTGGCTGTCAGCCTGATCATGTCCAGTGTGGCATCGACCAGTATACATTCAAGGATAGGCATGGTCGTTTTGGAGGGAACCGCCTTGGATACGATTCCAACTCCTTTTGTTAGATCTGCTTTACTGCATATGATTTTCATGTCTGTGTATAACTCCTTTCGCGCGCCTGTATATAGATAAATATATAATAGATTTTCCGTATTCTTCGTAGTAGGGCCTGGGATAGAGTGGAAAAGTACCGCAAGCCCGGTTTCTGCAAGCATTACACGCTTTTGAAAAGATGGTGGAAACCATAAAATTTATAGGTGGAAGAAGGTGGAAAAACTTTTTGGTGGTTAAAAAAAAGAATGATTGATCTTCTTTTTACACATTCTGTCCATGCGTTTTTTCACAGCCTTTCCACAGGTTATCTGTATTTATCCACATCCTGTAAGTGTATCGGTGTATATCAGACAGGATTGATTTTCTTCTTTATTATATCAATCGTATTGCTGAGACTTTCGTTCTCTTTTATATCGGCTTTTATCTTCTTGATTCCGTGATTGATAGTGGAGTGGTCCTTGCCGCCAAGGACTACTCCCATCACCTTCAGGGAGGTTGTTGTCATCTCACGGCATAAATACATGAAGATCTGCCGGGGGATGGCAATCTCCGCTGTCCGCTTGCTGCTCTTAAGATCAGCGATGCTGACGCCGAAATGCTCGGATACAACATCCAGAATCAGCTCCGGCGTCACCTCTCTGTTAGCCTGGGAGGAGATAATGTCCTTCAGAGCCTTTGCAGCCAGGGGAATGTCGATCTCTTCCTGGTTGTTCTGAAGCTTGTAGAGGGCGATCAGCTTGTTGAGCGACCCTTCCAGCTCACGAATGTTTGTCTTTATATTGGAGGCGATGTACTCCAGCACATCATCGGGAATATTGTACTTTTGCAGAGAATCCATCTCGATCTTCTTCTGCAGGATGGCCATCCTCGTCTCGTAATCCGGGGCGGAGACGTCCGCAATCAGTCCCCACTCAAACCGGGTGCGCAGCCTTGCCTCCAGCGTCTCAATGTCCTTCGGGGGACGGTCGCTGGAGATGATGATCTGCTTTCCTGCTGTGTGGAGTTGGTTAAAAGTGTGGAAAAATTCTTCCTGGGTACTTTCTTTTCCTATAATAAACTGAATGTCGTCTATGAGGAGAACATCGTTGTTGCGATATTTATTGCGGAAATCCGACATGGAGTTTTCCTTTGGATTTTTCAGCGCCTGAATCAGGTCGTTGGTAAATGTTTCGCTGGTTACGTACAGGACCTTTCTTTTTGGATTTTTGTCCAGTATAAAATGAGCCACCGAATGCATCAGATGGGTCTTTCCCAGTCCCACGCCTCCGTAGAGGAACAGGGGGTTGTACACCTCTCCGGGGGACTCTGCCACTGCCAGGGAGGCGGCATGGGCGAAGCTGTTGTTTCCGCCCACAACAAAGGTGTCGAATGTATATTTGGGGTTAAGCCCCGCCTTTTGAGCGGCCGTCTTTGTTCGTTTCTTCTCGGAAGCCCTGGAAGCCATTTCCATGATCTCATCCAGACGGTCTTCCTCTTCCGACACGAAAACGACTTCAAATTCCTTTTCCGTGATCTCGGCAATAGAAACCTTCAGCGGAAGTCTGTACTTTTTATCAATGTACTCAACGCTGGCGTTTATATTAACAAGAATGAAAACCGTATAATCTACTACTTTATATACTTTCAGAGGTTTGATCCAGGTGTTGAAGGACACGTTGGAGAGATCGTGCTCCACTCTAAGGTGTTCGATAATTTCCGGCCATTTTTTTTCTACGATGCTCATGATAAAATAACTCCTAATCTAACATACATTTCATGCATTGTATCATACGCTTATTCTAATCTATTTTACATCAAAATAAGGTATTAGGCAATGAAAAATAGGGGTGGATAAGTTTTGGAAAATGAAAGAATGGCTAAAACAGAGACTTTCAGCTCTGAAATCCACACAAAAAATGTTGTTATCCACATAATTTTAAAAAGATGTCCACATTTTGTTGATAACTTCATTAAATCGTCGGTTTTGCTTGACTTCACGGGATTTATTGAATATAATCAAAACTGATGTCTAAGAAAAGTGCGGGAGTATTCCTGTGTAAAATATAAGGGAGGTGGATATCTATGAAAATGACATTCCAGCCAAAAAAAAGACAGAGAGCCAGAGTTCATGGTTTCAGATCCAGAATGAGAACAGCAGGCGGAAGAAAGGTTATTGCTGCAAGAAGAGCTAAAGGAAGAAAAAAATTATCAGCGTAGGCCGCATCATTGTGGCCTTTTCTTCTCTTAAAATCAGGGGATGAAAATGAAATTTTCCGAATCACTGAAAAAGAACAGAGATTTTCAGCATGTCTACAAAAACGGAAGATCCAATGCCAACTGGTATCTGGTTATGTATGTAATGAATAATGGTCTTGAAAAAAACAGACTGGGGATCTCCGTCAGCAAGAAGGTTGGCAACAGTATTGTCAGGCACAGACTGACAAGGTTGATACGTGAAAGCTATCGTCTGAATGAAGAATTGTTCCCATGCGGTAATGATATAGTAGTTATAGCCAGAGCGGCGGCGAAGGGGAAAAGCTGCCGTGAGATTGAAAGCGCACTCCTGCATCTGGGACGCCTTCACAGGATGATACAGATAAATCAATAAAATAAAGCGGAGTGATGGATTGTGAAAAAGATTTTGATAGGTCTGGTAAGAATGTATCAGAAATATCTGTCTCCCCTCAAGAGACATTCCACGTGTATCTATTTTCCTACATGCTCCCAGTATGCGGTGGAGGCGTTAGAAAAGTACGGGGCGCTCAAGGGAGGGCTTCTGGTTGTCTGGAGGATACTCCGCTGCAATCCCTTTGCAAAAGGAGGCTACGATCCGGTTCCGTAGCCAGCACAAAATAACAGGTTAGAAAAGGCAGGCCGGGGCGATCTGATCGCACCGTGCAAACGGAGGAGAAAATATGGAAGGTGTAGTATTGGCGGCTGCGAACTGGCCCATCATAGGACAGATTGCGGATTTGCTCGGTATAGTGATGAGTTTTATCTATGAGATACTGGATAAAATTCTCCCATCAGACGTAGGTCTGGTAGGATTGTCGATCATATTCTACACAATACTCGTGTATATGATCATGATGCCGCTTACCATTAAGCAGCAGAAAACATCCAAGATGACCGCGGTCATGAACCCTGAACTTCAGGCAATCCAGAAAAAGTACAAGAACAGGAAAGACCAGGCATCTCAGATGAAGATGCAGGAGGAGATGCAGCAGGTATATGATAAATACGGAACATCCATGACAGGCGGATGTCTCCCCATGCTCCTGCAGATGGTACTGCTGTTCTCACTGTATCCGGTGGTTTACCAGATGGAGGAATATGTACCTGCCATCAAGGACGCACCGGCGGACGTGCAGAAATTCCTGACCATTCCGGATTTGTCCCTGTCACCCATGCAGATATTTACCGACAGAGCGCAGATCTCTGAGCAGTTCGGCGTGTCGGTTGTGGTACTTGTCATTACAGCTATTGCCCTTCCGGCTATATCTGTCCTGACACAGTTCCTGAGCATGAAGCTTTCACAGACTCTCTCAGGACAGGCTATGGACAAGGATAACCCGATGTACAGCACCATGAGGACAATGAACATTACGATGCCTTTGTTCTCACTGTTTGTCGTTGTATCACTTCCGGCAGGTCTTGGTCTTTACTGGATTATCAGTGCAGTGGTAAGATGTCTGCAGCAGATATTGATCAACAAACACCTGAAGAAGATATCTGTGGAAGAGCTCATCGAGAAAAATAAAGAGAAGGCTGCCAAGAAGCGTGAAAAGAGGGGTGAGAGGGCAGAGAAGATCAATGCCATGGCCCAGACAAATACGAGAAGTATCCAAAGTAAGGCAAAGACATCTGTACAGACGGACAAAGCGAAGGAAGAGAAGCTTCAGAAGGCCGCCAACAACAAAAATACGGCAAAAGAAGGCAGTCTTGCTTCCAAGGCAAATCTGGTCAAAAAGTACAACGAAAATAATTAGAACATAAGAAGGGACTTTTTCTTGAATGAAGAGGTCCCTCTAAGTGGATATAGGGAGGGAAAACATAATGAAAGGCAGACGCATAGAAGAGATTACAGTATCAGCAAAGACACTGGATGATGCTATCACAGAGGCTCTTGTTCAGCTTGGCGTGACAAGCGACAGACTGGAATATGATGTTATTGAAAAAGGAAGTCCCGGATTTTTAGGAATCGGCATGAAGCAGGCTGTAATTCGGGCCTGGAGAAAAGAGGAGTCCCGGGAGGAGACTGTGGACGAAATCGCAGAGGAGCTTATAAGAGAGGCGGTTCCAAGCGATATTACTCTGGACGTAAAAGAAGAAAAGGAAGCAAAGAAGACCAGAAAAGAAAAAAGAGATCCGAAGAAAGCTCCTCAGAAAACAAATAAAAAAGAAACAAAAAAAGCACCAAAGAAAGAAAATAAATATGAAGAGAAGCCGGAGATCAAATGCGAGACAGAGCTTGCAAGGGTGGAGGACGTTACCATCAAAGAGTGTGAGAAATTTCTTCGCAGCGTTCTTCAGGCCATGAAAATGGATGTGGAATTTCATTCTGAGGTTGACGAGGAGGGGGCTCTTGCCATTGATATGAAGGGCGACAACATGGGAATTCTTATCGGTAAGAGAGGACAGACTCTTGACGCTCTCCAGTATCTCACAAACAGGGTTGCCAACAAGATGCAGGCCGGTTATGTGAGAGTGAAGCTGGACACAGAGGATTACAGAAAAAGAAGAAAAGAGACCCTTGAAAATCTGGCAAAAAACATTGCTCACAAGGTGAAGAGGACGAAAAAGCCGGTTACGCTTGAGCCCATGAATCCTTATGAAAGAAGAATCATTCACTCTGCTTTGCAGGGAGACAAAAATGTAACGACACACAGCGAGGGCGAGGAGCCTTACCGCCGCGTAGTAGTAACACTGGTGAGAAAATAAAAAAGGCAGAGGTTTTAACCTCTGCCTTTCTAACTCAGGAAGGAAATGTTTGCTTTGAAAAATTTTAACTCCGGGGAAAGGAGAAAAGAGGATGTACAGCGAAAGCAGCACCATCGCCGCCATATCCACCTCCATGTCCGAGGCGGGTATAGGGATTGTCAGGATGAGCGGGGAAGAGGCATTTGAGATCGCAGACAGGATATACCGAGGAAAAAAGAATAAGAAGCTCTCGGAGCAGAAATCCCATACGATTCACTACGGGTATATAGAGGAGGACGGGGAGACCATAGATGAAGTCCTTGTCATGCTCATGAGAGGGCCCCACACCTTTACCGGTGAGGACACAGTGGAGATCAACTGCCACGGCGGAGTCTACGTCCTTCGCAGAGTGCTGGAGGCGTGTCTGCACAAGGGGGCCCGGCCGGCCCGGCCGGGTGAATTTACAAAGAGAGCCTTCCTGAGCGGCAAGCTGGATCTTTCCCAGGCGGAGGCGGTCATCGATGTGATCCAGTCCCGGAACGACTACGCTCTGAAGAGTTCTGTCAGTCAGCTGAAGGGAAGCGTGAAGAGGAAGGTGGAGGAGATACGCGGCAAAATTCTTTATCATACTGCTTTTATTGAGTCTGCCCTGGACGACCCGGAGCACATCAGTATAGACGGGTACGGACAGACTCTGGAGCGGAACGTGGAGGAACTGCTGGACAGTATTCAAAGGCTCCTGGACTCTGCGGATGACGGCCGCATTATGAAAGAGGGAGTACAGACCGTGATCGTGGGAAAGCCCAATGCGGGAAAGTCCTCTATACTGAATATGCTCCTGGGAGAGGAGCGGGCCATTGTTACAGATATAGCCGGAACTACCAGGGACATCCTGCAGGAGCACATGAATCTGCACGGTATTTCCCTGAATATTGTGGATACGGCCGGCATCAGAAAGACCGATGACCAGGTGGAAAAAATCGGTGTGGACAGGGCCCTAAGCCAGGCCAGGGAGGCGGATCTTATTATTTACGTGGTGGATTCCTCCCTACCCCTGGACGAAAACGACCGGAAGATCTTTTCATTTATCGCCGGTAAGAAATCCATTATCCTTCTCAATAAATCGGATCTGGAAAGAAGAACAGGAGATGAGGAAATTCGGCAGATGTGCAGGGAGCAGGGAATGGAGGAGCCTCCTGTCCTGTCTGTCTCCGCAAAGGAGGAAGAAGGGATGGAAGAGTTGAAGCAGGCTGTGAAGAAAATGTTCTATCAGGGAGACATTTCCTTTAACAGTGAAGTGTATATTACAAACGCAAGGCAAAAGCATGCGCTGGAGAGAGCGGGTCAGAGCCTGGAAAAGGTATTGGAGAGTATTCATATGGACATGCCGGAGGATTTTTATTCCATAGATCTGATGGATGCCTATGAGTCGCTTGGAACGATCACAGGAGAGACAGTAGGAGAGGATCTTGTCAATGAAATTTTCAGTAAATTCTGTATGGGAAAATAAGGATCACTACGACGTGGCTGTCATCGGGGCCGGGCACGCCGGCTGTGAGGCGGCCCTGGCCTGCACAAGGCTCGGTTTTCGGACTATTGTGTTTACGGTCAGCGTGGACAGCATTGCCCTCATGCCCTGCAATCCGAATATAGGGGGAACATCAAAGGGACATCTGGTGAGGGAGGTGGACGCCCTGGGAGGAGAGATGGGAAAGGTCATTGACCGCACCTTCATCCAGTCCAAGATGCTCAATAAGTCAAAGGGTCCGGCTGTCCACTCTCTGCGGGCCCAGGCCGATAAAGCCCTCTACAGCAGAACCATGCGTCAGACCCTGGAGAACCAGGAGAACCTGGAAATTAAGCAGGCGGAAGTGGTGAACATACTGACAGAGGACGTGGATGGCAGAAAGAAGATAACAGGAGTGCAGACCTACTCCGGTGCTATTTTCCGGTGTCAGGCGGCCGTGCTCTGTACAGGCACCTATCTGAAGGCCAGATGTATCTATGGGGATGTGAGTACCAACACGGGTCCCAACGGCCTTCAGGCTGCCAACTATCTGACCGAGTGTCTGAAAGATCTGGGTATCAGGATGTACCGCTTTAAGACAGGGACTCCTGCAAGAATTGACAAAAACACGGTAGACTTCAGTAAGATGGAGGAGCAAAAAGGGGATGAGCGGATCGTGCCTTTCTCTTTTGCGACGGACCCGGACAGCATCCAGAAGGATCAGGTGTCCTGCTGGCTTACCTACACTAACAAGAAAACGCACGAGATCATCAGAAAAAATCTGGACAGATCTCCTCTCTTTTCCGGAATGATCGAGGGAACCGGTCCCAGATACTGTCCCTCCATAGAGGACAAGGTGGTAAAATTCGCAGACAAGAACCGGCATCAGGTCTTCATAGAACCGGAGGGTCTGGAGACAAACGAGATGTATATAGGCGGTATGTCCAGCTCCCTTCCGGAGGATGTGCAGTATGAGATGTACCGCTCCGTCCCCGGGCTTGAAAACGTCAGGATCGTGCGAAATGCCTACGCCATTGAGTACGACTGCATTGATGCCAGGCAGCTGCGCCCCACCCTGGAATTCCGCGGCATAGACGGCCTCTTCTGCGGCGGACAGTTTAACGGCAGCTCCGGTTACGAGGAGGCGGCTGCCCAGGGACTTCTGGCCGGCATCAACGCGGCCAGGAAGCTGCAGGGGAAAGAGGGCATTATTCTGGACAGGTCAGAGGCCTACATCGGTGTACTTGTGGACGATCTTGTTACCAAGGATAACCACGAGCCCTACCGGATGATGACCTCCAGGGCAGAGTACCGCCTTCTCCTCAGGCAGGACAATGCGGATCAGAGGCTGACCAGGAAGGGCTACGAGATCGGTCTTATAGACAGGGCGCGATACGACAGGCTGTTGAAAAAGGAAGAGCTTATCCGCCAGGAGACAGAGCGCCTGAACAAGACCTATGTGGGAACTACGGAGGAAGTGCAGAGTCTTCTGAAGGAGCATGGGAGCAGACCCCTCACATCCGGTTCCAATCTGGCGGAGCTTATACGCCGCCCTGAACTGTCCTATGAAATCCTCGCTCCCCTGGACAGCGACAGGCCGGAGTTTCCGGATGATCTGAGAGAAGAGGTACAGGAACAAGTTAACATAAATATAAAATATGAAGGATACATTGCCAGACAGAAAAAACAGGTAGAACAGTTTAAGAAGATGGAGAATAAGAAAATACCGGCAGATATCGACTATGACAAGGTGAAGAGCCTGCGCATAGAGGCTGTGCAGAAGCTGAAGGAGTATCAGCCTGTGTCAGTGGGGCAGGCATCCCGCATATCCGGAGTCTCGCCGGCGGATATTTCCGTGCTTCTTGTTTATATGGAACAGTTGAAAAAATAGAGAGTCATAACAGCAGGAGATTTTATGAAAGAGAGAATATTTGATAGAAAACTGCAGCAACTTGGCATTACTCTGACAAAAGGGATGAAGGAACAGTTTGACAGGTATTTTGAACTGCTTTTGAAGTGGAACAAGGTGATGAACCTTACAGGGATCACGGACTATGACGATGTAAATGAAAAGCATTTTCTCGACAGCCTGGCTATTGTAAAGGTGCAGGATATGGGGAAGATATCCACAGCGATAGATATTGGAACGGGAGCCGGTTTTCCGGGCATCCCCCTGAAAATCGTCTATCCTCACCTGAAGGTCACACTTCTGGATTCTTTAAACAAGAGAATTAAATTTCTGAATTGTGTAATCCAGGAACTCTCTCTGGAAAATATCACTGCTCTTCATGGGAGAGCGGAGGATCTTGCTCGAAAGGCAGAGCACAGAGAAAAATATGATCTCTGCGTATCCAGGGCGGTTGCCAACCTGGCAACTCTTTCAGAGTACTGTATTCCCTATGTAGAGAGGGGCGGACTTTTCATCTCTTACAAATCAGGGGAGATCGATGAGGAACTCCGGAAGTCGGAAAAGGCGGTTTTCATCCTGGGAGGAAAGATTGATTCGGTAGAGAAATTCTGTCTGCCGGACAGCGATATAGCCAGATCCTTTGTGAAGATCAGAAAAGAAAAGAATACTCCGGGAAAGTTTCCGAGAAAAGCCGGACTTCCGGTAAAAGAACCGCTGCATTAGCAGCGGTTCTTTTCTATTCCATATTGAGACAGATTTTTATCTGTTCCAGCAGTCTGTCCGGTGTCTCGAGCTGTGGCAGATATCCGGTCTCCGGAAGAAAGAATATCTCAATAGAGGGGAGAAGCTTCTGATACTCTTCAGCCTCACGTTTACTTTTTTCATCCATCCCTGTTATGATAAATATGCTGTTGGAGAGATTCTTCAAATACAGCATTACATTTGCAGTCAGATAATTTCCACTGAGGCTTGCAAACAGATACTTGGAGGATGAATTTCCGTAATGGGCAGTTTCATAGTAGGTCATGATATCTTCGTGCCTGATTTTGCTTTTGTCGAAGAAGTATTGTTCTCTGAAACGCTTTTCTATATTATCCTTTCTGACAAGTATATTGTAGAGAAGGGTTCCCACAAGGGGCAGAAGAATAAGCTTTGTCAACATACGACTTCTGTTGGTGGGAATATGGGCTGTCGTATATATATCAGCCGGGTTTATCATGACAATATTATTTATCATCTCTCTGTTGTTCTGGCAGGTTCCCAGTATAAAGGACGAGGATTGGCCTGTTACGACTACATCACTTTTCTCTTTTATAATATTTTTGATGAAATCATTAATAAGCTGTACATACAGATAGTTTGTGTATGTGAGGTTTGGCTTCTCAGACCGACCACACCCAAGCAAATCCAATGTATAGACAGTTCTGCTCTTTGAGAGCATCTTTACAATATTTTTCCACTCATATTCTGAACTTAAGGTATTCAGATCATGTATAAGGAGTACGGGATCACCCTGCCCCTGCTTCGTGTAAAATATTTTTCCGAATTTCCAGTCGTAATAGCTCTCAGTTTTCGGCTTGAGTAAATGATCTATTGTTGCTGAAACATAAATTGCTTTATTTATAAGATGTATACCAACAGAGGCTGCGCCGGCAAGAACAGTGGTAATAGTAAGGACCTTTTTCCAACTCATGAGAATTCCCCTTTCTATGATTATACTAATAGTTTATCATATTTCAGGACAGAACTAAAGAAATATCTGAGTAAAATGTTTCACGTGAAACATCAAAAATTGTTTTTAAGCTTTAAATTAAATCACAAAAATGTTAAAAATCAATATGTTTCACGTGAAACATTAAAAAATATGTTTCACGTGAAACATTGTTCTGGAATAAAGAAGAAAAAGGTGATATACTAATAATAATCATGGAGAAAGGCGGGGTAAAATGGGAAGAATTATAGCAATCGCCAATCAGAAGGGCGGAGTTGGAAAGACAACCACAGCCATCAATCTTTCAGCATGTCTTGCGGAAAAAGGAAAGAAAGTTCTTTCGATTGATATGGACCCTCAGGGGAATATGACCAGTGGGTTAGGTATGGATAAAGACAGTGTTGAAAAAACAGTGTATGATCTCATTATAGGAGAAGTTCAGATTGAAGAGATAATCTGTAAAGATGTACTGGAAAATGTGGATGTTTTACCAACAAACATAGATCTTTCGGCTGCGGAAATAGAGTTGATAGGTATTGACAATAAAGAATATATTATCAGAAATGAGGTCGACAAGGTAAAGAATAATTATGACTTTATTATTATTGATTGTCCGCCCTCGTTGAGTATGTTGACGATCAATGCCATGACAACAGCAGACTCGATACTTGTACCTATTCAATGTGAATACTATGCGCTGGAAGGTTTGAGTCAGCTCGTACATACGATAGAGCTTGTGAAAGAACGTTTGAATTCAAACCTGGAAATAGAGGGTGTTGTCTTTACAATGTATGACGCAAGGACAAATCTGTCCCTCCAGGTCGTTGAAAATGTGAAAGACAATTTAAACCAGAATATCTACAAGACGATCATACCGAGAAATATCAGACTGGCAGAGGCGCCAAGCTATGGAATGCCTATCAATCTGTATGATCCGAAATCATCCGGAGCTGAGAGCTACAGACTTCTTGCGGATGAAGTGATAGAGAAAGAAGAGTAGCATAAAAAGTGGAGGAAACATATGGCGACAAAAAGAATGGGTTTGGGAAAAGGACTGGACAGTCTGATTCCGGATAACAAATCTGCGAAGACGCCGAAGACAGAAAACAAGAAGGCAGAGGAAATTGCAGGATTAAAAAGCGGCGAGCAGATGATGAAGATCAATATGGTGGAACCTAACAGGGAACAGCCGAGAAGGAATTTCGAGGAGGACGCGCTCCTTGAACTGGCTGACTCTATCAAACAGTATGGTGTGCTCCAACCGTTGATCGTCAGAAAAAGAAATAACTACTATGAAATCATCGCAGGCGAGAGAAGATGGCGCGCTGCGAAAATGGCGGGAGTGAAGGAAGTGCCCGTCATTATCAAAGAATACAATGAACAGGAAATACTGGAGATAGCGCTCATTGAGAATATTCAGAGAGAAAACCTCAATCCCATTGAGGAGGCTATGGCCTTTAAAAAACTTCTTGAGGAGTTCAACCTGAAGCAGGATGAAGTGGCAGAGAGAGTCTCAAAGAGCAGAACAGCTGTCACAAACTCTATGCGCCTTCTCAAGCTGGACCAGAGAGTGCAGCAGATGATCATTGATGATATGATCAGCACAGGGCATGCGAGAGCCCTCCTTGCTATTGATGACCCGCAGCAGCAGTACACACTGGCAAACAAGATTTTTGATGAAAAGCTGAGTGTCCGCGAGACTGAAAAACTTATCAAGGAAATCAAAAATCCGAAGAAGCCAAAAGAGAAAAAGGTAGTTAATAACGCCTTTATCTATGAAGATATAGAAGACAAAATGAAGCAAGTACTGGGAACAAAGGTTCATGTAGCATCAAAGGGACAAGGAAAAGGAAAAATAGAAATAGAATATTATTCGGATAAAGAATTAGAACGCATGTTCGATATGATTATGTCCATAGGAAAAGGAGAATAGATTTAATGGAAAGCGCAATCTTGACAAAACTTGGGATTGATCCGGCATTAATCTTTCTGTTTATGCTGATACTGATCATTGCCCTTTTTGTGTTGTACGTGAATGTCAGCATGAAATACGATCGTCTGAAAAACAGCTATAACTCGTTTATGAAAGGAAAAGACGGAAAAACTTTAGAGGAGAGTATCCTCTCCAAATTCTCTGAAATAGACGGACTTGCGAAGCTCACCAAGCAGAACAGACAGGATGTCAAGGACATTTACCGTAAGATGGAGAAGGACTTTAAAAAGGTCGGTATCGTTAAGTACGATGCATTTAACGAGATGGGCGGAAAGCTGAGCTTTGCTCTGGCTATGCTGGATGGAAATAACAGCGGCTGGGTGATCAACGCCATGCATAGCAGGGAAGGCTGCTATACTTATATAAAAGAGATCGTTAAGGGTGAAAGCTACGTAGAGCTGGCCGAGGAAGAGACAGAGGCACTTGACAGGGCAATCTTCAGCGAGGCCTACAGCATAGACGTGAAGGAAACAAAGGACAACAAGAAGAGAACGAATAAGAGTGAAAAGGATGAGGTGTAAGAAATGCTGGATATTAAATTTGTAAGAAACAACCCGGATGCAGTGAAAGAAAATATAAAAAAGAAATTCCAGGATGAGAAGCTTCCCCTCGTGGATGAAGTTCTGGAGCTGGACAAGAGGAACAGGGAAATTAAGCAGGAAGTAGAGGCCCTGCGAGCTGAGAGAAACAAGATTTCAAAAGAAATCGGCGCCTGCATGGCACAGGGAAAGAAGGAGGAGGCTGAGGAACTGAAAAAGAAGGTTCAGGCCAACGCTGACAGAGTGGAGAGCCTTTCTGCGGAGGAGAAGGACGTGGAGGCAAACATCAAAAAAATTATGATGACTATCCCGAATATCATTGATCCCTCCGTGCCCATTGGAAAGGATGACAGTGAGAACGTGGAGATTGAGAAGTTCGGCGAGCCGGTAGTTCCTGATTTTGAAATTCCCTACCACACAGATGTTATGGAGAACTTCAACGGCATTGATCTGGAGAGCGCCGGAAGAGTGGCCGGAAACGGTTTCTACTATCTGATGGGAGATATCGCCAGACTTCACTCCGCAGTCCTGGCCTACGCCAGAGATTTCATGATAGACAGAGGATTTACCTACTGTGTTCCTCCTTTCATGATCAGAAGCAACGTAGTGACAGGAGTTATGAGTTTTGCCGAAATGGATTCCATGATGTATAAAATCGAGGGAGAGGACCTGTATCTCATCGGTACAAGCGAACACTCCATGATCGGAAAATTCATTGACACGATGCTGGAGGAGGAGCAGCTTCCTCAGACGCTGACATCCTACTCACCCTGCTTCCGCAAAGAAAAGGGAGCACACGGAATCGAGGAGAGAGGTATCTACAGGATTCATCAATTTGAAAAGCAGGAGATGATCGTTGTCTGCAAGCCTGAGGACAGTATGATGTGGTATGACAAGCTGTGGCAGAACACAGTAGATCTGTTCCGCTCTCTGGATATCCCCGTGCGCACGCTGGAGTGCTGCTCCGGTGACCTGGCGGACCTGAAGGTGAAATCCTGTGATGTGGAGGCATGGTCCCCGAGACAGAAGAAATATTTTGAGGTGGGAAGCTGCTCCAACCTTGGAGACGCTCAGGCCAGAAGGCTTGGCATCCGCGTAAAGGGAGCAGACGGAAAATATTTTGCCCACACACTGAACAACACAGTAGTAGCGCCGCCGAGAATGTTGATCGCCTTCCTGGAAAACAATATGCAGGCAGATGGCTCTGTGAGGATTCCGGAAGTGCTGCGTCCCTATATGGGCGGCCACCATAAGATTGAAAAGAAAAAATAAAGGTGACAGATGCATAAATATTTAAAGTCAATTGGTTATGGCTGTATCAGGTCAAGGACAGAATTAAATGAATTTCTGAAGAGGATAGAGAGCGACTATACCTGCCATGAACTGGTTTCTCTTGACGAGGAGGCAGACTTCTGCGAGTACCAGAGGGAATGTGGGGCAGGTATAGGAGTTGCCGTGTGCGGGGATATGGATATGCGAGAGACATTTTACAGACAGTACTATTATCCCTATTTCATCGGAAGCGACATCTCCTCTTATGCGGACATCGTCGTTGAGAAGCGGATGGACCGGGAGTCCTATATGGGAATCTGCGAAGATGTGAAGGTGGGCGTCAGTCTGATCTTCCATCTGCAAAACACGGTGGAGTATATCAAGGAGAGACAGCTCTCCGGAGACAGGCTGAAGTTCGGTTCAGTGACGCTGGCGGGGCTGTGCAATTTGGGCACTGTCCTTCTGCCTGTCATGAAGAGCAAGGAGATGGAGCAAAGAAGACGGGAAGAGTCCCGGAACCGGATGATGCTCCTGAGCGCGGCCAGGAATGGGGACCAGGCCGCCATGGAGAGCCTGACTCTGGACGACATTGACATCTATACAAAGGTTTCTAGGCGTCTCGTGACAGAGGATGTGTTCAGCATCGTGGACACCTATTTCATGCCTTACGGGGTGGAGTGCGACAGATACTCCATCCTGGGTGAGATCCTGAGCGTACATACAATCCAGAACAAGGAGACAGGGGAAGACCTCTACGTCATGAAGCTGGATGTAAATGAACTGGAGTTTGACATCTGCGTGCCGGTGAAGAACGTCTTCGGCGAGCCGGTCCAGGGGCGCCGGTTCAAGGCTAACATGTGGCTTCAGGGAAGAATTAATTTCTAGAAAATGCTTCTATAAATTACGTAAATTAGTTCTATAAATTGAAAATAACGGTTGATTTTAGACTTGCAAGATGCTAGAATATCTAAGTACGGTATAAATACAGTTATGTTCCCTTAGTAAAATAGTTATTACGGCTCCCTCCTAAGAAAGTGTTGAAACATACACCCCGGAGGAAAAGGAAAACGGTAGCAAGTAAAATTAAATATAGATTTTTTAAATGTCGCTATAGCTCAGTTGGATAGAG
>CAZZBJ010000022.1:0-16248 GCA_964652805.1 uncultured Mordavella sp.
TCTGAAATCCCCTGCACATTCTTTCTTCCGTTGAGCACAGGGCGGTTATTGCCGTCCTTCACTCTCTCGTAGATAGTCTCCGGGCTTGCGGTCAGGAGAACGACCCGGCCGTTCTTCTTCATCTCAGCCACATTTCTCTCCCGCATGGCCACGCCGCCTCCGCAGGAGATGATCGTGTTCTTCCTGGACTGCATCTCGATCAGCAGGTTCGTCTCCAGCTCGCGGAAATACTCCTCTCCATAAGTAGCGAAGATATCCTGGATACTCATCTCCTCCCGCTCCTCGATCACCTGGTCCATCTCCACGATGTTCATGGCGAACATGGTGCTCAGATAATCGGAGATGGTCGTCTTTCCGGCTCCCATAAATCCGATGAGGATAATATTGTAATCAAACAGCTTCCTTGCCTGGATGCGCTTGCTGTTGCGGTTGATCCGACGGAAGACGTCGTAGATCTCTTCTCTGTATTTGTTGTCCCCAAGCTTCTCCTTCAGGCGCGCCATCTGCTTTGCCTCCTGCTGGGGCTGGAGGATGGGCATGCCGTACTCTTCCTTGTAGGCCATGATCTTCTCCACTATGGCGTTTCGCTCTACCAGAGCGTCAATAATCTTGTCATCGCACAGCGCAAGCTGTTCACGATACATCTCCAAATCGTTCATCGCTTTTCTCTCCTGTTATATTATCCAAAAATACGTTTTTATATTATAGCAAAACACATGCAGATTTTCAATGAAAATAAGCGAAAAAACGGGCTTTCCTTCTTTACATTGATCTTCTGCCGAAAATCATAGATATATTCTATCATCCGCCATAAAAACATGAATTTGTTTTATCTTTAACAACATCCTATAATAGTATCATGGCAAGTTCAGATTATCTGAATAATCAAGATAACGGAGGTATATCAAATGAAGAACAACTTCAAACACATCTTCAGCCCCCTCACGATCAACGGCATGACACTCCCGAACCGCATTGTCATGATGCCCATGGGAAGCAACTTTGCCGTACACACCGGAGAGCTGAGCGATGAGCACATCAAATACTACGAGCTGCGCGCCAGAGGCGGCACGGGACTTATCATCGTGGAAAATGTATGTGTGAAATATCCGGAAGGCTCCAACGGAACAACACAGCTGCGCATTGACAAGGACCACTACATCCCCCGTCTCTTCAATCTGACAGAGGCCTGTCACAGATACGGCGCCTGCATGGGCGTACAGCTGAACCACGCCGGCGCATCCGCCATGTCTTCAAGAATCGGCATGCAGCCCGTCTCCGCCTCCACTCTTCCCTCCAAGGAAGGCGGAGAGAAGCCCCGCCCGCTGACAAGGGAAGAACTTGAGAGCATCGCAAAGGATTACGGCGCTGCCGCGCGCCGCGCGGTAAACGCAGGCTTTGACATGGTGGAGATCCACGCCGGACACTCCTACCTGATCAGCCAGTTCCTCTCACCGACCATGAACGATCGTACAGACGAGTTCGGAGGCTGCGCCAAGAACCGCGCCCGCTTCTGCCGCATGGTCATCGATGAGGTTCGCGCAGCCGTTGGACCGAGAGTGCCGATTTCCCTCCGTCTGAGCGTGGACGAACTGGTGGAAGGCGGAAACACCGTAGAGGACTGCCTGGAGTACCTGGAATTCTTAGATGACGGCGTGGACATGTTCGACACATCCTCCGCCCTGAACCCCTCCATCCAGTATCAGATCGACGCCAACTACCTGGAGGACGGCTGGCGCTCCTACATGGCAAAGGCTGTCCGTGACAAATTCCACAAGCCCACTATCGCCATCGGAAATATCCGCAATCCCCAGGTGGCAGAAGACATTCTGGAGCGGGGCGACGCGGACCTGATCGGCATGGGCCGCGGACTGATCGCAGACCCCGACTGGTGCAACAAGGCCAGATACGGCCATGTGGAGGACATCCGCAAATGTATCTCCTGCAACATCGGCTGCGTGGGCAACCGTATCGGAGGCAACAAGCCTCTGCGCTGCACCGTGAACCCGGACCTCATCAACGGAGAGGCCTACAAGAAACAGAAGGTGAACAAGCCCTGCAATGTAGTTGTAGTGGGCGCCGGCACCGCCGGACTGGAGGCTGCCTGCACAGCCGCTGAGGTGGGCTGCAATGTCACACTTCTGGAAAGGAAGGACCACATCGGCGGGCTTTCCGTGGAAATCTCCGGAATTCCGGCCAAGAAACGTCTGGCGGACTTTCCTACCTACCTGAAGCACCGGGCAGAGGGACTTTCGAACCTGACCATCAAGACAGGCGTGGACGTGACTGTGGACATGATCAAATCCTATGAGCCGAACCTGGTTGTAAACTCCACCGGTTCCGTACCGCTCCTTCCGCCTATCGAGGGACTCCACGAGAACCTGGGCAAGGAGGGCACAGGCGTGTACGGCATCCAGGATCTGATGGACGACATCCCGGCCTTTGACAAGGACATGACAGGCAAGAAGGTCATCGTCATCGGCGGCGGCGCTGTGGGACTTGACGTGGTAGAGTTCTTCGCGCCCCGTGGAGCCGAGACGACCATCATCGAGATGATGCCGGTGATCGGAAAGGGACTGGACGCCTCCACTGCCTCCAGCACGAACGAGTGCATGAGAAAGTACAATGTAACACAGCTTGTAAACACAGCCCTGCAGAAGGTAAATCCCCACTCCTTCACCGTAAAGCGTGACGGCAGGAAGGAGGAGCTTCCCTTTGACTACGGCTTTGTATGCCTCGGCATGAAGGCCTACGCGCCTCTCTGGAACGAGATCGCAGCGGGCTTTGACGGCGAGGACACAGAAATCCTCAACATCGGCGACTCCCTGCGCGCCCGCCGCATCATAGACGGAACAGACGCAGGACGCCACATGGTGCTTGCCGCATTGGACAGACTGGGATACCTGTAGAGCGCACCCCGAAAAATGCTCCGGAGCTTTTTCAGATTCCGGAGCTTTGCGGGATCATTTCTTTTCCCTTGTCTGGAGGCGGTGAATAAATAAACATTTTTAATAATTCATATAAAAAACGCGAATTTCTGAATGTTCTTATCTTATGCTATAATATAAAAAATTCAGGTATGACGGCCGATTTACCAGAATATTATAACTTTTTATGTGTAATTATCTGTAGAAAGGAATGTGAGGGAACATGAAAAAAATCTTAAAGACACCTCTTTGGGCGCAGATCCTGGTGGGTATCATAGTCGGCATCATAATCGGCGTTGTGTCACCAAAGGCGGCGGAATTTATTTCTCCGCTGGGCGACATCTTTCTCAACCTGCTGAAAATGCTGATCGTACCGCTGGTGCTCTTCAGTATCACGAACGGTATTTGCTCCATGAAGGACGCCAAACAGCTCCGCTCTGTCGGCGGAAGGATTGTTATTTACTACACTCTTTCAACTGTGGCGGCCTCCATCTTCGGCGTGATCGGCGGAATGATCACCCAGCCGGGCCAGAACATATCAGATTTCATTTTATCAGGAGAGGCTGCGGAGGCTTCAGACTTTGATATGGTGGAGAACATCATCTCCTGGTTCCCGGACAACATCGTCCAGGCCATGGCAGACGCCAACATGATCCAGATCATCGTGTTCTGTCTGTTCTTGGGCGTGGCCTTGCTGGCGCTGGGCGACCAGGCATCCACCTTTGTGAAGATCATCAAGGAAGGCAACGATATCATGCTGAAGATCACATCCTACGTGATCGGCTTTTCCCCTATCGGTATCCTGTCCCTGATGGCTTCCATGGTTTCAACCTTATCCGGAGCAATGGTAAAAGAAGTGATTGTATTTATCTTCACGGTAGATATCACGATCCTTGTGTTTATGGTGGTATTCTATCCGACGGTACTGAAGCTCATGGCCAGGGTAAATGTGGGCAGATTTTTCAAAAAGATATCCACATCCATGCTGGTTGCCTTCACCACAACCTCATCAGCTGCCACACTTCCGGTATCCATCAAGATTGCAGAGGAGAGACTGGGATGCTCAGAGAAGGTTTACGGCTTCACCCTTCCTCTGGGAAATACATGCAACATGGACGGAGCCGCCATCCAGTACAGTGTCATTGCGATCTTCGCCTGCAACCTGTTTGGTCTTGACATCACGCCGGAAAGGATCTTCCAGTTTATTTTCTTAAGTCTGATCCTCTCCATCGGTGCAGCAGGCGTAAAGGGAGCCGGAATCGTCATGTCCACTATCATCATCCAGACCATCATCGGAGATGCGGGCCTGACGCTCATCCCGATCCTGGCCGCAATATGGCCGACCCTCGATCCATTTGCGACCATGGCGAACAACGTGGGAGACCTGACCGGCACCACGCTTGTGTCGAAGAGCCTGAAGATGCTGGACGAGGACGTATATAACAGCTAGAACAGGCGGCTGCAATCTCTCCCCGGACATTTCCCCGGCTTTCTCTTAGAATAGAAGATGCATGTTATACATTTCAGAAGATCAGGCAAAAGAGAGGATAAATCAATGGCAGGAAAAACACTGGAACAGGTCACAAGGGAGATCGAGCAGGTCCTGGAGTTTAACGACGCAGGCCAGACCATAAAGCAGATCAGCCAGACGCTGGGGCTGGAGGAGGATTACATCTGCAGCATCCTCATCTGCCGCCAGAGTCACTCTGACGATGCGGCCTCCATCGCCCACATGGTCATGATGGAGTAGCAGAAGACAGTAATAACAGAAAACAGCAGAAAGGAAAAAGCGGCAGCGCTCCGGGTAATGCACATGACATTTTCACCCGGGCGCCGCCGCCTTTTTCTTTTATAGTTCAGTTTCGCACTTCCTTCCGGTTCAGAAGCGTTCTGCTCATCCTACTTGTCCTCCAGCACAAGCTTTACGAACTCGTCCACGCTCATGCTGCCGATGTCTCCCTCGTCTCTTCTGCGGACAGAGACGCACTCTCCCTCCACTTCCTTCTCGCCAACGATAAGCATGTAGGGAACCTTCTCCATCTGGGCGCTGCGGATCTTGTAGCCCAGCTTCTCGCTTCTGTCATCTGTTTCCATGCGGACGCCTGCCGCTTTCAGCTCGTCAGACACCTTCTTCGCATAGCCGGCAAACTTCTCGGATACGGGAAGGATCTTCACCTGCACAGGTGAGAGCCATACCGGGAATTTTCCGGCGTAGTGCTCGATGAGAATACCGATGAAGCGCTCAATGGAGCCAAATGCCACCCTGTGAATCATGATGGGGCGGTGCTTCTCTCCGTCTGCTCCCGTGTACTCCAGATCAAATCTCTGGGGCATCTGGAAGTCAAGCTGGATGGTTCCGCACTGCCAGGTCCTTCCGATGGAGTCCTCCAGGTGGAAGTCGATCTTCGGACCGTAGAAAGCGCCGTCTCCCTCATTCACTACATAGTCCAGTCCAAGAGACTCCAGAGCGCCTCTGAGGGCATTGGTAGCCATCTCCCACTCCTCGTCCGTACCCATACTGTCGTCGGGCCTTGTGGAGAGCTCTACGTGATATTTAAAACCGAATTTGGAGTACACCTCATCGATCAGCTTTGCCACGCCCTTGATCTCGTCCTGCACCTGTTCCTCTGTCATGAAGATATGCGCATCATCCTGTGTGAAGCAGCGCACCCGCATCAGACCGTGGAGCTGTCCGGATTTCTCGTGGCGGTGCACCAGTCCCAGCTCGCCCACCCGCATAGGCAGATCCTTGTAGGAGCGGGGCTCCACCTTGTAGACCAGCATGCCGCCGGGGCAATTCATAGGCTTCACCGCATAGTCCTCGCCATCGATGACTGTGGTGTACATGTTGTCCTTATAGTGATCCCAGTGTCCGGAATTCTCCCAGAGATGGCGGCTCAGGATGACAGGTGTGGAAATCTCCACGTAGCCCTCTCTTGTGTGCAGCTTTCTCCAGTAGTCGATGAGCAGGTTCTTGAGCACCATTCCCTTGGGAAGGAAGAATGGAAATCCCGGGCCCTCCTCCATGATGGCAAAGAGTCCCAGCTCCTTTCCAAGCTTTCTGTGGTCTCTTTTCTTGGCCTCCTCGATCTTGGCCAGATACTCGTCCAGCTCCGCCGCCTTGGGGAAGGAGGTGCCGTAAATCCTTGTCAGCATCTGGTTGTGCTCATCGCCGTGCCAGTAGGCGCCTGCCACGCTCTGGAGCTTCAGGGCCTTGATCACGCTTGTGTTGGACACGTGCGGGCCTGCGCACAGATCCACGAACTCGCCCTGCTTATAGAAGCTGATCTCCTCTCCCTCAGGGAGATCCTGGATGAGCTCCACCTTGTAGGGTTCCCCTCTGTCCTCCATGAGCTTTAAGGCCTCCTCCCTGCTGACTGCGCTCCTCTCCAGAGGAAGGGCCTCCTTCACGATCTTTTTCATCTCTTTTTCCACTTCAGCCAGATGCTCCGTGGTAAACGGAAAGCTGAATTCAAAGTCGTAGTAAAATCCGTCCTTGATGGCCGGTCCGATGGCGCACTTTGTGTCCGGCCAGAGGCGCTTCACTGCCTGTGCAAGGATGTGGGATGTGGTGTGGCGGAACGCCTCCTGTCCCACTTCGTCCGCAAATGTCAGATCCTGAACAGCCCCGTCTTTCATGCTTACTTTCATAGTCTTTTTCTCCTTTCTCTGCTTTCATCCAGACAGCCGCCGGAGGACTTTTCTCCAAACTAAAAAGCACCCCTGCCGGGACTGCTTCTTCGTCCTCCGCAAGGGTGCATCTTTTCTCTGCACGGTTCCACCTTTATGTTTCACTCAAAAGGATTTCCTGAAAATAAAATCCTGTCCCTTAACGCGGGCTGCGTCACCGCTTACTAAGCCTTGGGGCTGTTCCGCAGTGCGGCTCGGGAATGGTTTTCGGCATCCATCTGCTATAAGGGACTTCCAGCTTCCTGCCCCTCTCTCTGGATAGCTCCGGAAGACTACTCGTTTCCGTCTGCGCCTTTCCTGTCTGAGATTGTATTTTTGTTCCTCGCCGGCCTTTCTGTCCGTGCTTTGGACCTGCCAGCTATTTTTTATTATATCCATCTGACGGAAAAAGTCAATCCTTTTATCCGGAAACAGACAGCTCCTCTAAGTCCGGTCAATGGCCGCTCCCACATCCGTCCGGAACTGCTCCCAGGCATCCTCGTGCTCCACAAAGTATTTGGGACAGTTCTTTTCCGTCACATCATAGTGGCGGATCACGTCATTTTCATCCAGTCCGAATTTCAGGCAGAGCCAGGCGGTGAGCTGCACCATGGAGCGGTAGGTGGCGTCGTTAAACTCCCCCGTCTCGTCCGGGTGGCAGCATTCGATGGACACGGTGTCGATGTTCCTGGAGTTGGAGGCGTAGGCCACCTCCCAGGTGGGCACGCACTGGACGATCTCCCCCTCCAGGCCCACGATAAAATGGCTGCTGGCCTGGGTCTCCTGGCTGTCCTTAAGCCCCTCAAAGTAGTCCCTGTTTTCCATAGCCGTGGAACCCGGATTGGCCGTGTAATGGATCACAATGCCGGTGATGCGCTGCGTGGCATCTCCCGGCCTGGAGTAAGGGTTGACAGTCAGAAGCTCCACGTCTATGTCCGGCTTGGAGGCGTCCACCTGGGCACTGTCGTACTCTATGTAGCCGCCGCCCAGCCACTGAGGGCGGACCACCCGGACGACCGCCAACACGGCAAGCAGAGCTGCCAGAATGACCAGCCCTGCCTTCCAGTATTTTTTCATCTGTCGCTGATGCTGTACCTTTGTCTTTCTCTTCTTTATTCTTCCCCTTCGCCTGTTCATCATAAAATCTCCAATTCTTTATCTGTTCATTCTATCATATTCAGGGTAAGAAAATATGAAGACTTACTTATGATTTTATAAATTTTATCTGATAGATGTAAATTGATAGCTGGTGACTGTGTCGTAGGTCTCTCCCGCCCGCACCACAGGGCCGACAAAATTCTCCTTGTGCACAGCGTCCGGGAAATACTGGGTCTCAAAGCAGACGCCGCTCCTCTTTCCGTAGGCGTATCCCCCCTTCCCGATGTCTCCCTCCAGGAAATTGCCACAGTAAAGCTGCATGCCCGGAAGATCTGTGTACACCTCCATGGAGATGCCGCTTGTCTCACAACTCAGGCTGGCCACCTTCCGGAAACCGGAACCGTCAAGGACCCAGTTGTGGTCATAGCCGCCTCCGAACCTCAGGGCCTGGTAAGCCTCCTCGATATCTCTTCCGATAGGCTTCTCCTCCCGGAAATCCATGGGAGTCCCCTCCACCGGGGTGATCTCCCCTGTGGGAATAGACTGGGCGTCCGCCTCTGTGTACGCCTCCGCCCCGATCCACACCTTCTGATCCAGGATGGTGCCGGAACTCTGTCCCGCAAGGTTGAAGTAGCTGTGGTTGGTCATGTTGATGAGGGTATCCGCCTTTGGCACAGCGTGGTAGTGGATCTTCACCTCATTGTCCTCCGTCAGGGTGTAGGTCACAGTGATGTCTATCTCTCCCGGATAACCCTGATCCCCGTCCGGGCTGTGGAGAACCAGCGTGATGTGGTCCTGCCCGTACTCTGTCACCTTCCACATCCTCTTGCTGTAGAAGTCCATACCGCTGTGGAGGTTGTTCCCGTTGTCGTTTTTGTCCAGCTGATAGGTCTTTCCGTTCAGCTCAAAGGCAGCGCCACCGATACGATTGGCCACCCTTCCCACTGTAGCCCCGAAAAATTTGTCCCCGGCCTCATAACCGGCAGCGTCATCGTAGCCGAGCACAACGTCCACAGGTTTCCCATTCCTGTCCGGCACAAGTACCTTCACGAGAGTGGCGCCGTAGTCCGTCACGGCAATCCGCATGCCGTTCTTGTTTTCCAGTGTGTACCGGGTAGTCTCCCACCCTGCTGACGTCTTTCCAAATGTCTCTGTCATACTGTTTATCCCCCTGTCTGTCAAAAGCCCGCCCAAAGAGGGCAGGCTTCGTTCTGAAATTTCTATTCTGCTCTTTATTCGTCCACGCTGTAGTTTGGAGCTTCCTTTGTGATATGGATATCGTGAGGATGGCTCTCCTTTAAGGAAGCTGCTGAGATTTTGATGAAGCGGGCGTTTGTCTTCAGCTCCTCGATGTTGGAGGTTCCGCAGTAGCCCATACCGGAGCGGAGTCCGCCCATGAGCTGGAATACCGTGTCCTCCACAGTTCCCTTGTACGCCACGCGGCCCTCAACACCCTCGGGAACGAGCTTCTTGGCGTTCTCCTGGAAGTAGCGGTCCTTACTTCCGTTCTCCATGGCGGCAATAGATCCCATACCCCTGTATACCTTGTATTTTCTTCCCTGGAACAGCTCAAATGTTCCCGGGCTCTCGTCGCATCCGGCGAAGATGCTTCCCATCATACATACGTTGGCGCCTGCAGCAATCGCCTTTGTCATATCGCCGGAGTACTTGATGCCTCCGTCTGCGATGATCGGAATGTCGTACTTGTCAGCCACCTCGTAGCAGTCCATGACAGCTGTGATCTGGGGCACACCGATACCTGCCACGACACGGGTCGTGCAGATGGATCCCGGTCCGATACCGACCTTGACCGCGTCAGCTCCCGCCTTAATGAGAGCCTCAGCGGCAGCTCCTGTAGCCACATTTCCAGCGATAACCTGGATATCCGGAAATTTGCTCTTTACCATATCCACTGTGTGCAGCACGTTGGCGGAATGTCCGTGAGCGGAGTCAAGAACAACAACGTCCACCTTGGCGTTCACCAGCTCCCGGACCCTGTCCAGGCAGTTGGCTGTAATGCCCAGGGCAGCGCCGCACAGAAGCCGTCCCTGCTCATCCTTGGCTGACAGCGGATACTTGATCTGTTTCTCTATATCTTTAATGGTGATCAGGCCCTTCAGGTTGAAGTCGTCATCAACGATAGGTAATTTCTCTTTTCTTGCCTTTGCCAGGATCTTCTTGGCCTCCTCCAGAGTGATGCCCTCCTTCGCAGTGATCAGGCCCTCAGATGTCATAGACTCCTTGATCTTCTTTGTGAAATCCTCCTCGAACTTCAGATCACGGTTGGTGATGATACCAACCAGCTTTTTCCCCTCTGTGATGGGGACGCCTGAAATCCGGAACTTGCCCATCAGCTCGTTGGCGTCCGCCAGTGTATGCTCCGGTGAAAGGTAGAAAGGATCTGTGATAACGCCATTCTCTGAGCGCTTTACCTTGTCCACCTCTTCTGCCTGTTGTTCAATAGACATATTTTTATGAATAATACCAATGCCGCCCTGGCGAGCCATGGCGATCGCCATGCGGTGCTCTGTGACCGTATCCATACCGGCACTCATCATGGGAATGTTCAGCTTGATCTTCTTTGTCAGATATGTTGACAGATCTACCTGGTTTGGAATTACCTCTGAATAGCCCGGCACTAAAAGCACATCATCAAATGTAATCCCCTCTCCGATAATTTTACCCATCGTTTCTCCCTCTCTTTCTTTTGTTATGGTTAACTGCTATCATACTCAAAAATCGCAGTTTTTGTCAATATCTTTTCCTGCGTTGGTCTGATTATTTGCGTATAACCTTTCGGGGCGCCATGAGGAAAAATCCCTCCACCAGGTCGCTGTCCGGCTCAAAAATCACTCTTGACATCTCCCCGGACTTTGTAAACACAAGGACGTAGCGGTTCGGAGCCGAGGGGATGCCGCTGCTGTAGTCATAGACCTTTCCTCTCTTGTAGGACTGGAGCTGGAAGGCCCCCTCCGGCGCCAGCATCTCCACATCCCTCACGTTGACGGAGAGCATGTGCTTCCTGCGCTCCTTGTGCATCACCTTGTCGATATCCAGGTCGCCATTGACGTAAATATATTCATACTCCACGTCCATCCTTCTGAACAGAAATACATCGGCCACGATAAACAGGATCGGCACCAGGATTAAAAAGGGTACTAAAAAAGCAATTAAAAAGCTGATTACCGTCAATACGATCAGCAAGATTTTCAACGCGATATCCTTTCCGTCGGTCTTCTTCTTGATCAGTTGTTCTGTATAAAAATCACCCATTTTTCTTCCTCCAATGTCAATTTCTCAGGCAGAATATACCTGGGGACATTATAGCACATTCAAATATAAAAAGAAAACTCCCCAAGGGGAGTTTTCTAAATTTTCATATTTCATATTTCTTTAAGGGAGGGATTACATCATTCCCATTCCGCCGCCTGCCGGTGCCGCCGGTGTCTCCTCCTTGATGTTGGCGACAACGGACTCTGTTGTCAGCAGCGTGGAGGCAACGCTTGTGGCATTCTGAAGAGCGCTTCTTGTAACCTTTGCAGGATCAAGGATACCGGACTTCACCATATCCACATACTCTTCCTTGTAAGCGTCAAAGCCCTGTCCCGGCTCGGACTCTCTTACCTTGTTGACGATGACAGCGCCTTCCAGTCCGGCGTTGGCAACGATGTGGAACAGAGGAGCCTCGAGAGCCTTCAGAACTACGTTAGCGCCTGTCTTCTCATCATCCTCCAGTGTATCGGCAAGCTTAGCAACCTCTTTGGCGGCGTGGATGTATGCGGAGCCGCCTCCTGCGACGATGCCTTCCTCAACAGCTGCTCTTGTAGCTGCCAGGGCATCCTCCATACGGAGTTTTGCCTCTTTCATCTCAGTCTCTGTGGCAGCGCCTACGCGGATAACAGCAACACCGCCTGCCAGCTTGGCAAGTCTCTCCTGTAATTTCTCTCTGTCAAAGTCAGATGTTGTCTCCTCGATCTGTGCCTTGATCTGGGCGATACGCGCCTGGATAGCGTCTTTATCTCCAAGTCCGTCTACAATGACGGTGTTCTCCTTCTGAACCTTTACAGATTTCGCACGTCCGAGCTGATCCATTGTAGTCTCTTTCAGATCCAGTCCCAGCTCGTCAGAGATCACCTGTCCGCCTGTCAGGATAGCAATATCCTCCAGCATGGCTTTTCTTCTGTCGCCGTAGCCCGGAGCCTTGACAGCCACTACGTTGAAGGTTCCTCTCAGCTTGTTGACGATCAGCGTTGTCAGAGCCTCGCCCTCTACATCCTCAGCGATGATGAGAAGTCTTGCGCCGGCCTGCACCACCTGCTCCAGCAGAGGCAGGATCTCCTGAATGTTGGAGATTTTCTTGTCCGTGATGAGGATGTAGGGATCCTCCAGGTTGGCCTCCATCTTATCCATATCTGTGCACATGTAAGCGGATACATAACCGCGGTCGAACTGCATACCTTCTACAAGATCCAGCTCTGTCTTCATGGTCTTGGACTCCTCGATGGTGATGACACCGTCGTTGGAAACCTTCTCCATGGCTTCTGCTACCATCTCGCCCACTCCGTCATCGCTGGCTGAGATTGCCGCAACTCTGGCGATCTGGTCTCTTCCTGTCACCTTGCTGCTCATACCCTGGATAGCCTCAACCGCTTTATCCGTAGCTTTCTTCATACCTTTTCTCAGCACGATGGGATTAGCGCCTGCTGCCAGGTTCTTCATTCCCTCGTGGACCATTGCCTGTGCAAGAACGGTAGCTGTTGTAGTACCGTCACCAGCTACATCGTTTGTCTTGGAAGCAACCTCGCGGATGAGCTGTGCGCCCATGTTCTCAAATGGATCCTCAAGCTCGATCTCCTTTGCAATAGTCACACCGTCGTTTGTGATGAGGGGTGCTCCAAATGATTTGTCAAGGACAACATTTCTTCCTTTCGGTCCAAGTGTCACCCTTACTGTATCTGTCAGCTGATTTACACCTGACTCCAATGCTGCTCTGGCATCTGCTCCGTATTTGATTTCCTTTGCCATGATAATCAATCCTCCTGTTTTCTGATTTAAATTTTATTCTCAGATTTGATGTTAAAATTCTGATGTGCTAAGCCGATCCTACTCGATCACTGCAAGGATATCACTCTGTCTTACGACGATATAGGACTCCTCGTCCAGCTCCACTTCTGTTCCCGCATATTTGGAATAGATAACCTGCTGGCCTTCCTTCACATGCATCTCCACTTCTTTGCCGTCCACTACTCCGCCCGGGCCTACTGCAACGACTTCAGCCTGCTGGGGTTTCTCTTTGGACTGTCCCGGCAGCACAATACCGGACTTTGTAGTCTCTTCAGCAACTAACTGTTTCAATACAACTCTGTCTCCCAATGGTACTAATTTCATGAATGATTCCTCCTTTAAGCTATCTATATAAATGTTATATTTGTCAGCACTCTCGAAAATAGAGTGCTAATAAACTCTAGTAATAAAATAGCACTCTCTTTTTGTTTTGTCAACACACTTTATTTCAGTTTATATTATTTTTATAAAATCCGTTTTCCACAGAGAAAACGAGCCTGCTCCCCTCTTTGTCAAAGTACCGTTCCTTCACTGTACCCTGACAGCTTACATCCTCCGGCCGGATGCTGCAGTCGTACTCTGCATCCAGGGAAATATCGGTCAGGTCCCCCTCCTCCACAGTCATATACATATACTCCTGGTCCGGGTCGTATGCGGTGATCCGGCACACATACTCACTCTCATCCATCGGCTCTCCTTCCAGATAGACGTGGAGCATCTTCAGCACCGAGGTGCTTCCCTCGTACATAATAGTCCTCCTTCCCAAAAGAAGGGCATCAGTTTCCCGATACCCTTTCTCTTCATCATTCGCCTTATTTTTATACAAGATTATTGGTTTCTCTCAGCCTTGATCTTTTCCAGCTCTGTGAAGACATAGTCGTTGACCACCTTGATATATGTCCCTTTCATGCCAGATGACCTGGACTCGATGACACCGGCGCTCTCAAACTTGCGCAGCGCATTTACGATGACGGACCTTGTGATGCCCACGCGGTCAGCGATCTTGCTGGCGACCAGGATGCCCTCCGTGCCCTCCAGCTCGTCGAAAATATGGATAATGGCCTCCAGCTCAGAAAAGGAAAGTGTACTGATAGCTGACTGAACGATATGTTCTTTGCGTGTCTCCTCTGCATTTTCTTCATTGACAGACCGGAGCATCTCAAGCCCCACGATCATCGTTCCATATTCACTTAAAATAATGTCATCAATCTCGTAGTCCTCACCCTGCTTGTAGATAAACAGAGTTCCAAGCCTCTCTCCTGCGATCTCGATAGGCGTGACAATAGCCTGATAGCCCTTCGCTGTCTCCTGTGAAAATCCCAGGGTCTCCAGATTGACATTCTCTTTTGTGGAGAGGATATTCAGCAGACGCTCATTGAGCATCTCGTCTATATGGCATCCCACCTCTCCCTTGATGAGTTCCGTGATCACACCTACACCACTGCACCTGCTGACACCTAAGACCTTTCCCTTCTTGCTGATGACCAGCACGTTGGAATTCAGGATTTCCGTCAACACCTCACAGATATCGTTAAAGACAACTTTGCTGGAGTTGTTGTTGTGCAGTAATTTATTGATTTTTCTTGTTTTATCTAATAATTGTACACTCATACGTAACCTCCATCTTTTGTTGAATATATTATCATACAATTCTGGAAATATCAACAATCCCCTATTAATTTTTGCGCATTTTTTATGAATAATTTCTATAGATTTTCTCTATTATTTTCATTATATCCACATTCCACATTCATACAGACAAGCTTGCTGCCTTTTTCCACCATGTAGCCGCCGCATTTCGGGCACTTCTTCGCAGAGGGCTTCTGCCAGGACATGAAGTCGCACTCCGGATTGTCCTCGCATCCGTAGTACCTTCTCCCCTTCTTCGTCTTGCGGATCACAATGTCCTTGCCGCACTTGGGACACTTGACACCGATCTTCTCCAGATAGGGCTTTGTGTTGCGGCACTCCGGGAAACCGGGGCAAGCCAAGAACTTGCTGTGGGGGCCGTACTTAATGACCATGTTGCGGCCGCACTCCTCGCAGATCACGTCTGTGACCTCATCCTCGATCTTCACGGTCTCCAGCTCCTTCTCCGCTGTCTTCACCGCCTGGTCAAGGTCAGGGTAGAAGTTTTCGATAACCGACTTCCACTCCACTTTTCCCTCTGCCACCTTATCCAGGATCCCCTCCATATTGGCGGTAAAGTTCACATCCACAATGGCCGGGAAGGACTGCTTCATAATGTTGTTCACCACTTCTCCCAGCTCAGTCAGATACAGGTTCTTGTTCTCCTTTGCCACATACCTTCTGGCAATGATGGTGGAGATGGTGGGGGCGTAGGTACTTGGCCGCCCGATGCCCAGCTCCTCCAGTGTCTTTACAAGAGCCGCCTCTGTGTAGTGTGCCGGGGGCTGTGTGAAATGCTGCTTTGTGTCAAACTCCTTCTTCGTAAGGACAGAATGTTCACCCAGTCCCTTCAGCAGTACGTTGGACGCTTCCTTCTCCTCATCGGACTCGGTATACACCGTGCGGAAGCCCTCAAATACAATCTTGGAGGCAGCCACAGTAAACCGGTAAGCTCCGGCATCGATCTTCACGGAAGTAGTCTCGTATTTGGCGGGCTGCATGCGGCTTGCCACGAATCGTTTCCAGATGAGCTGATACAGGCGGAACTGATCTCTTGTGAGGGAATCCTTCATGGCTGCGGGGGTTCTGGTCACATCCGTGGGGCGGATGGCCTCATGGGCGTCCTGGATCTTCCTGTTGTCAGCCTGCTTCGCTGTTCCGGCGGCCGCAAACTGCTCCCCGTAGCTCTTTCCGATAAAGTCCCGGACACTGCTCTCCGCCTCCTCGGACACGCGGGTGGAATCTGTACGCAGGTAGGTGATCAGACCCACTGTTCCGTTGCCCTTGATATCAATTCCCTCGTAGAGCTGCTGAGCGATCCGCATGGTCTTCTGGGTGGCATAGTTCAGAACCTTGGACGCCTCCTGCTGCATGGTACTGGTGGTAAAGGGCACGGGAGCCTTCTTGAAGCGCTCCCCCTTCTTCACTTCCTCCACGCTGTAGTCAGCGCCCTCCAGTTCCTTTAAGATCTTATCCAGCTCCTCCTTGGAGTGGATAACCATTTTTTCTTTTTCCGTGCCGTAGAATTTGGCCCGGAGGGGCTTTTTCTCCCCCTTTACGTTCAGGATAGCATCCAGCGTCCAGTACTCCTCCGGTATGAACGCATTGATCTCATCCTCCCTGTCCGCAATGATGCGCAGGGCCACGGACTGCACACGGCCGGCGCTAAGGCCTCTCTTGACCTTGGCCCACAGAAGAGGGCTGATCTCGTACCCCACGATCCTGTCCAGGGCGCGGCGGGCCTGCTGGGCGTCCACCAGGTTCATGTCTATCTCCCTGGCGTTCTTGATAGACGCCTTCACCGCATTCTTTGTAATCTCGTTAAAGCTGATGCGGTAGGTCTTCTTGTCCTCCAGCTTCA
>CAZZBJ010000022.1:16258-26357 GCA_964652805.1 uncultured Mordavella sp.
GGGCCTTGCACAGATGCCAGGAGATGGCATCCCCCTCCCGGTCCGGGTCGGTTGCCAGATAGACTTTGTCGGCCTTCTTGACTTCCTTCCTGAGACCCGCGAGGATCTCTCCCTTTCCGCGTATGGTGATATATTTGGGCTCAAAGTCATGCTCCACGTCAATTCCGAGCTGGCTTTTGGGCAGGTCCCTCACATGTCCGTTGGAAGCCGCGACTGTGTAGTTGCTGCCAAGAAATTTTTTGATCGTCTTCACCTTTGCCGGAGACTCCACGATTACAAGATAATGAGCCATTTTTATTTTCTTCCTCCAATACTTCCTGCTGCCATTTCTCCGCCCGGTCTCTTCGTCCGATTTCCCTGTCCGGTCATTCGGCGCGGATGTAATGGCCTTTTGAAATTTCCTTTACGTATCCCTTGATCTGGAGGGCTACCAGCGTCTCCATGAGAGCTGCCGGCGCGAGAGCTGTCTCCTCCAGCAGTGAGCTGATGTCCCTAGGATACAAACCAAGGCAACTATACACTATATTTTCAGCACTTTCAAGCACTTTTTTATTTTTGTCTGATTGTTCACATTCTCCTTTTTCCCTCGTCCCGCCCGGCAGAAGAGCCGCCAGAGCGGGCTCATTGACCAGCTCCTCCAGCAGTTCCTCCGGCCCGAGAAGGAGTCCCGCCCCCTGCCGGATCAGCTGGTTACACCCCCGGCTCAGGGGACTGTCCACGGGTCCGGGCAGGGCGTACACGTCCCTCCCCTGCTCCAGGGCCATGTCCGCTGTGATGAGGGAGCCGCTGCGCTCCCTGGCCTCCATCACAAGGACTGCGTCTGCCAGACCGCTGATGATCCTGTTTCTGGCAGGGAAGTTTTCTCTCCTTGGGGCAGCTCCCGGAAGCTGCTCTGACAGGATGCCGCCCTTTTTCAGAATATCCCCGTAGAGTCCCCTGTTCTGGACAGGGTAACACACATCCACTCCGGACCCCAGTACAGCATATGTGTCTCCTCCCCCGTTTATGGCTCCTCTTCCCGCCGCACCGTCGACGCCTCTGGCCATGCCGCTGATGACCTGAACGCCACGGCCTGCCAGGTACTCCGCAAACGCCAGGGCCTGCCGCTCCCCGTAGGCGCTGCACTGCCTGGCTCCCACAATGGCCACCGAGAGCCTGTTATCAGCAGGCAGGCGCCCCTTCACAAACAGAGCATAGGGGTATCCGGCACACGCCCTCAGCCGCCTGGGGTAGGCCGGGTCATGGCAGGGCACAAGCCGAACCTCTTTTTCCAGAAGCCTGTCGTATTCTGCCGACAGATCCTTCTTTTTCTGGAAGCTCCGGATCACCTGTCTGTCCTTTTCTGTCAGAAATTCCATCTCCTGAAGCCTTTTTTCTTCTATATAATATACCGCCTCCCCGCTGCCCGCACGGCTTCTCAGCCTCTCCTTCTTTCCTCCCGCCAGCGGGCGGACACAGGCAAGCCAGTATTCGTACTTCATACCCATCCCCTCCTCTTCTTGTACTCTCTGTCTTATTTTGTCTTGTCCTGTCTTATTTTCTCCGTCCTGATCCCGGGCGCTGTCAGCGGCCTTTTCGGCGCACGCCGGTCCCTGCGGGCGCACGGTTGTGAGCGCTGTAAGGTGCGCCGCAGATATTTTCAGCGCAGATTGCCCCAGTATTTCGCGTCCGGCAATCGGTAGCCGATGGCCTCCGCCAGATGACAGGTCTGGATTTCTTCTTTCCCGTCAAGGTCCGCAATAGTCCGGGCCACCTTCAGCACTTTGTGGCAGGTCCTGGCAGTCAGCCCCATCTGCTCAAAGGCCCTCTCCATAATCTGCTCCTCCTTCGTTCCCAGGGCGCAGTATTTGGGTATCAGCCTGGCCGGGAGGGAGGCGTTTGTCTTTCTCTTCTCCCCTCTGTAGCGCCTCAGCTGTCTCTCTCTTGCCATACAGACCCGCTCCCGTATCTTCTCCGATGTCTCCTCCAGCCTGCCACTTTGCAGACTCCTGTAATCCACAGCAGGGGTGTCCATGCAGATATCGATACGGCTAAGGAAGGGCTGACTGACCTTTCCCAGATACTGGCTGATACCGGCAGGCGTGCAGGTGCACCTGGCCAGGTCCGGATAGTAGCCGCAGGGGCAGGGGTTCATGGCTGCCGCCAGCATAAAGTCCGCCGGGAACTCGTAGACGCCCTGCTTCCTGGTCAGGCGGATCCTCTTCTCCTCAAGGGGCTGGCGCAGCACCTCCAGAACAGACCGGGGAAACTCCGTCAGCTCGTCCAGAAAGAGGACACCTTTGTGGGCCAGGGAAATCTCTCCCGGGGCCGGGAACAGCCCCCCTCCTATGAGAGCCGCCTTTGTGGCCGTGTGGTGCACCTCCCGGAAGGGCCGCCGCCGGATAAGGGGCGTATCCTTCTCCAGCATCCCCTGGACGCTGTATATCTTCGTGATCTCCAAGGCCTCCTCCATCTCAAGAGGCGGCAGTATGGTGGAAATTCTCCTGGCGATCATGGACTTTCCGCTGCCCGGAGGGCCGATCATGAGGAAATTGTGGCCTCCCGCCACAGCGATCTCCGCCGCCCGCTTCACGGCCCACTGTCCTTTCACCTCCTGGAAGTCGCTCTCAAAGACCGGCTCCACGCCGCCTGCCTTTTGAGAGTTCGCAGACCTGGCATTAGCAGTTCCGGAATTCGTAAGACTGGCCTGGAGCAGCGCCAGAAGCCGGGCCAGACTGCCTGCTGCCAGCACAGGGATACCCTCCACAAGAACCGCCTCCGCCTCGTTGCCCGCCGGCACAATGCACAGCCTGTATCCCTGCTTCCTTGCCTCCCACACAACGGGCAGCACCCCCGGCACATCCCGGATACTGCCGTCCAGCCCCAGCTCTCCCACTGCCAGCACCTGCTCCAGTGCCTCCTGCCCGATGAGTCCCTGGGACGCCAAAATGGACAAAGCAATGGGCAGGTCAAAGGAGGCGCCCCTCTTTCGCACGCTGCCAGGGGACAAGTTGATCACCGTCTTTTTGACGGGAACCTCCAGACCGCTGTTGCGGATGGCTGTGCGCACCCGCTCTCCTGCCTCCTTTACCTCTGAAGACAGATAGCCCACCATGTGGAACATGGGCAGACCATTGCTCAGATCCGCCTCCACACGGATGAATTTTACCTCCATGCCGTGAAGAGCTGCGGAATATACCATGCCAAGACTCATAGGCACTCCTCCTTTACCGCTCAGAACGCACTGACACCGCGCTCCTATCGTGCTTTTGCTCTTTTTGTCTGCTTCCTTCTGGAATCCTCCGGGCGAGCTGCCCTGGAACACATAAATGAAATCGTCTGAATATATTGACCGTTATTAGAATGGTTTCATGATATACCTGTTACGTTAACTTGTCAACCGGTATTTTCTCAGATGTCGATATTTTTCTCTATTCTTCTTTTCTTCTCAGAATGTCGCAAAGATCCGCCTCCGCTCCCAGATCCACATAGACGATCTGCTTTGCGTGAGGTGCGCTCTTCTGCTCCTGCCCATCCTCATTTACGATGCGGCGGACAGTCACCTCCACATTTCTCCCATCCGGCTTCATGATCTCAATCTGCTCGCCCACGGAAAATTTATTTCTCTGCTCAATCTGGTAGAGCCCGTCCTTCTCCCCGCCGATGATACCCAGATAGGTGTAGTCCTTTGCGTAAGTATTATTGTCGTATATCTGGGCGCTCTCATCCGGCTTTCCAAAGTAAAATCCGGTGGTGAACTGCCGGTAAGTGCAGTTTGAAATTTGATCCAGATACCAGGGCATATTTTTCTCGTAGAGTGCCGGGTCCTCCAGGTAATCGTCTATGGCCTTCCGATAGGTCCGGGCCACTGTGGCCACATAGAGGGCTGTCTTCATCCTGCCCTCAATCTTGAAGCTGTCGATGCCCGCATCGATGAGCGCAGGTATATGCTCGATCATGCACAAATCCTTGGAGTTGAAGATAAATGTGCCTCTCTCATTTTCATAGACAGGCATGTACTCCCCGGGCCTTGTCTCCTCCACGATGGAATATTTCCAGCGGCAGGGATGGGTGCAGGCTCCCCGGTTGGCGTCTCTCCCGGTAAAATAGCTGCTCAGAAGGCATCTGCCTGAGTAGGAGATGCACATGGCCCCGTGGATAAAGCTCTCAATCTCCATCTCCTCCGGTATGTTCCGGCGGATTTCCTTTATCTCCTTCAGGGAGAGTTCCCGGGCTGTGACAACTCTCTTGGCCCCCTGCTTCCACCAGAAATTAAAAGTCCCGTAATTGGTATTGTTGGCCTGGGTGCTGATGTGCCGCTCAATTTCCGGGCACACCTCCTTTGCAATTTCGAAGACCGCCGGCTCAGCGATGATGAGGGCGTCCGGCTGCATTTCCCGCAGCTCCTCAAAATATTTCCGCACGCCGGGAAGGTCCCCGTTGTGGGCCAGGATGTTGGCCGTCACGTGGACCCGCACGCCGTGGTCGTGGGCAAAGCGGATGCCCTCCGCCATGTCCTCCCGGGAGAAATTTTTCGCCTTGGCCCGCAGGCCGAAGGCCTCGCCGCCTATATACACTGCGTCCGCACCGAAGATCACAGCGGTCTTCAGCACTTCCAGGCTGCTGGCCGGGATGAGCAGTTCAGGATGTCTGTTCATAGTGTCTTTCCTTTCTTTACGCTGACTGCCAGCCCGTCCCCCAAGGGGAGGATGCTGGTCAGAAGCTGTTCATCGTGCTTCAGTTGGAAGAGGTACTCCCTCATTCTCTTGTGGATGGTCCGGTTGCGCCTCTCCACCGCAAAGCGGGACTCCAAGACGTCCCCGTCCTGGAGCACGTTGTCCGTCACAAGGACGCCGCCCTCCTCCAGGAGCCGCAGCGCCTCCGGCAGGTAGTGGATATACTGTGCCTTGGCCGCGTCCATAAAGATAAAGTCAAAGGTCCCCTCCAGCCCCCGCATCAACTCCAGGGCATCCCCCTCCAGGAGGGTGATGTCCTTCTCCTTCCCAGCCCGGCGGAAATTCTCCCTGGCAATGGGGATCCTCTTCGCATAGTTCTCTATGGTGGTGATATGGCACCCTTCCGGGGCGCAGGCACTCATCAGAAGAGCCGAGAAACCCACCGCCGTGCCAAGCTCCAGGATTTTGGCAGGCCTTTCAATCTGCAGCAGCACCTTCAGAAAGCTCTGGGTCTCCTTGCGGATGATGGGCACATGATCCGCCAGCGCCCTTCTCTCAATTTCCTCTAAAAGCGGGCTTTCCGGCATCTCCAGGGAATGAATAAATGTCGCGATTCTTTCATCAATAATCATATTTCCACACCAGTTTATACACAATTATGCACCAGTTGCGTTAATTTGGGACGTAATACTTTTAAAAAGTATTACGTCCCTCTTTACACTTTTTAAAATTATCTGTCTACATCCATAATTATCGGCAAAATCATGGGCCTTCTCTTTGTCCTCTTCCAGATGAACTCGTTCATCGTGTCGCGGACAACCAGCTTGATCTTGCTCCAGTCCACACCTCTCTGGCGGTGGAGACAGTTGTCCACTGCATCCACAAGAACCTTTCTGGCGTCCTCCATCAGCCCCTCTGACTCACGCACATAAACGAAGCCGCGGGATACGATGTCCGGGCCGGCCAGGAGACGGTTGGTCCTCTTCTCCAGGGTCATGACCACGATGAGGATGCCGTCCTCCGCCAGGTGCTGGCGGTCGCGAAGAACGATATTTCCCACATCGCCGACGCCAAGTCCGTCTACCAGCACTTCGCCGGTGTGGACCTTGTCCGCCACCTTGGCCTCCTTGCTGTCAAGCTCCAGCACGTCGCCGGACTGCAGCATAAAGACATTCTCCTTGGGAATGCCAAGGGACAGGGCCAGGCCTGCGTTGGCCTTCCTGTGACGGAACTCGCCGTGGATGGGGATGGCGTACTTCGGTTTCACAAGGGAGTAGATAAGCTTCAGTTCCTCCTGACAAGCATGCCCGGATACGTGGGCTTCCTGGAAGATCACGTTAGCCCCCTTCTCGGAGAGCTCATTGATGACCTTGGAGACGGATTTCTCATTTCCCGGAATGGGATTGGAACTGAAGATAACCGTGTCTCCCGGCATGATGGTGACTTTCTTGTGAATGTCCGCCGCCATCCTGGACAGGGCCGCCATAGACTCCCCCTGGCTTCCCGTTGTGATGAGCACTGTCTTATCCGGCGGATAGTTCTTCAGCTGGTCGATCTCGATAAGCGTCTTATCCGGCACGTTCAGGTAGCCCAGCTCCTGGGCTGTGGAGATAATGTTCACCATGCTCCGGCCCTCCACAACCACCTTTCTGTCATACTTGTAGGCAGAGTTGATGATCTGCTGCACGCGGTCCACATTAGATGCAAAGGTGGCGATGATGATTCTTGTGTTCTTATACTCCGCGAAGAGGTGGTCAAATGTGTGTCCCACTGTCCGCTCTGACTGGGTAAATCCCTTTCTCTCTGCGTTTGTGCTGTCCGACATGAGGGCCAGCACACCCTTCTTCCCGATCTCGCCAAATCTCTGCAGGTCGATGGCGTCGCCGAAGACCGGTGTGTAATCCACCTTAAAGTCTCCTGTGTGCACCACAATGCCTGCCGGCGAGTAGATAGCAAGGGCCGAGGCGTCCTGGATACTGTGGTTTGTCTTGATAAACTCGATCCGGAACTGTCCCAGGTTGATAGACTGTCCGAACCGGACCACCTTTCTCTTCGTGCTCCTCAAAAGATTGTGCTCTGTCAGCTTCTTTTCAATGATACCCATTGTCAGCTTTGTGGCGTAAATAGGCAGATTCATTTCCCTGAGCACGTAAGAGAGGGCGCCGATATGATCCTCATGTCCGTGGGTGATGACAAATCCCCGGACCTTCTGGATATTATCCTTCAGATAGGTGATATCCGGGATGACCAGGTCAATTCCAAGCATATCGTCCTCCGGGAAAGCCAGGCCGCAGTCCACCACAACAATACTGTCTCCGTACTCAAAGGCAGTGATATTCATTCCGATCTTTTCCAGACCCCCAAGCGGAATGATACGCAGTTTTCCATTGTTTTCTTTTTTCAAGCTTACACCTCCATAGGTTTATTTTTTTCGTTATTTTTTTCTTTGCGGCATTTTCTGCACACGCCGTAAAATTTCAGTTCATGGTCTGTCACCTGAAAGCCCGTCTTCTTCTCAATGTAGGCCTCCAGGTCATCGAGAAGATCATCTCTGAACGCAGAGACGTTCCCGCACTCCATGCATATCAGATGATGGTGATGATGCCGGCGTCCCTCCTGCTCATCCAGAAAATCCCCGATCTCATACCGCACGCATCCATCGTCCAGCATGATCCGATCCACAAGCTGCATGTCCAGGAGAAGCTGGACTGTCCGATAGATTGTCGCAAGGCCGATTTCCGGGCAGTCCTCTTTGACCAGCTCAAAGATGTCCTCCGCAGTCATGTGCTCGTCCCCGTGCTCTGCAAGCACCTGCAGAACAAGAAGTCTCTGATTGGTCACCTTTAGACCCTTTTCCTTCAGCATCTCTTTGAATTTTTCCTGGCTTATAGACATAGTAGTACATTACCTTTCTATCTCGATATCCTCAAGCAACTCTTCGAACACTTTCGACACAGAGGAAAGCTCTGTGTCATCCTCTACGATCTCGTAAATGCTTTCTGTATCTTCCGTCTCTGATCTGTCCCTCAGGATGAGACACTCTGCGTCTCCCTCCTCCGAGTCCGTGACCAGAATGTAGGACGTTCCGTTGATGGTCGTCTGCTCAAGGACAAAAAACTCGACTGTCTCCGCCCCGTCAGACTGAAATTTGATCTTTTCCATTACAATACACCTCAAAAATCAATAGTTAAAGACAACATTTAAAGACGGTCCTCTCTGATGGCCGCCTCATGGTATTTCGAGTCCAGATATCCCTGCAATATAAAAACAGCCGCAATCTTATCAATGTATTTCTTGCGGTCTTCCCTCCTCACGCTGCACTCAATTAAAGTCCGCTCTGCTTCTATCGTGGTCAGACGCTCGTCCCACATAACAACCTCAAGGCCGGTACGCCGGCGCAGCATCCCACCGAATTCCAAAGATTTTTCCGCCCGATCTCCCACATCGCTGTTCATGTGGCGCGGCAGTCCAAGTACAATGCTCTCGACCTTATACTCCCGTATCAGCTCCTCAATGCGGGCACATGTCTTTCTCAGCTTGTTCTCGTCCTTGCGCCAGATGGTCTCAATCCCCTGTGCCGTAAGACCAAGAGGGTCGCTCACCGCCACTCCCACCGTCTTAGAGCCGTAGTCCAGTCCCATCACTCTCATACAAAATTATTCCCACCCGTGATACTTGATATACGCTTTCAGCATCTCTTCCACCAGTTCGTCTCTCTCCACCTTCATGATCAGGCTCCTGGCGCCGTTGTGGCTTGTAATGTAGGTAGGATCCCCTGACATGATGTAGCCAACGATCTGGTTAACCGGATTGTAGCCTTTCTCGCTCAGTGCCTTGTACACAATTTCAAGTATATCTTTTGCCTGAATTTGCGGGCCGCTTTCTACCTGGAAAAACTGGGTGTTGGTTAACTCTTTCATATACTCACGTCCTCCAAAAATACTTCATATTTATTCTACTCTATTCCATTCTGAAATTCAATGAATCATTTGCAAACGGTTCTCGATTTCTACATTTATCAACTGATTCACCAAATTCTCTGTCTTTTTTTGTCCGACTTTCACATATTCCTTCGTGTATCCCACCTGATAAATGCCGTCCTCTCTCTCCACGGTCTCCTCCATCAGGACCTCCACGCATTTCCCTATGAACCGGTTCTCATAGGCCTGCTGCTTGCGCCTTCCAAGGGCGATGAGCTGAGCGCTCCTCGCGTTCTTCACCTGCTCCGGCACCTGGCCCTCCATAGCGGCCGCCTTTGTCCCCTCCCGGCGGGAGTACTTGAAAATGTGGGTCTCATAGAAGTCCACCTTGTCCACAAAAGCCATGGATTTTTCAAACTCCTCCTCGCTCTCCTGCGGGAAGCCAACGATCACGTCCGTGGTCAGGGCCGGGTGATCAAAATACTGTCGCAAGAGCTGACACTTCTCATAGTACTCCTCGGTCGTGTACCGCCGGTTCATACGCCGCAGCGTTTCGTCGCAGCCGCTCTGCAAAGAGAGGTGGAAATGGGGGCAGATCTTGGGAAGGGCGGCAAGTGTCTGCACAAATTCCTCCGTGATGATCCGGGGCTCCAGAGAGCCCAGGCGGATGCGGCAGATGCCCTCCGCCTCATGGACAGCGCAGAGGAGAGAGAGAAGGGACTCCCCCTGGTCCAGATCCAGCCCGTAGGAGCTTAGGTGGATGCCTGTCAGCACTACCTCCTTGTAGCCCTTATCAGCCAGCGCGCGCACCTGGTCCACCACGTCCTCCATACGCCTGCTGCGGACCCGCCCTCTGGCATAGGGGATGATACAGTAGGAGCAAAACTGGTTGCAGCCGTCCTGCACCTTGATGTAGGCCCGGGTGTGCTCCCCGGTCCGGGTCAGGCGCAGTTCCTCGTACTCCGGCGTGCGGCTGATGTCAATGATGTCTTTTCTGCCCGCGCCTGTCTTCTCAGCCTCCGCCCCGTCTGTACCGGCCGCCCGTCTCTCCCGGAAAAACTCCCCCAGGATCCGGGCCAGCTCATGCTTTTTGTTGTTCCCGATGACAATGTCCACGCAGTCGTCCACTTCCCCCGCCTTGGCCTGGACATAGCAGCCCGCCGCCACCACCACGGCGTCCGGGTTCCTCTTCTTGGCCCGGTGGAGCATCTGGCGAGACTTCCGGTCCGCCATGTTGGTGACTGTGCACGTGTTGATGACGTAGACGTCCGCCTTTTCATTAAAAGGCACGATCTCGTAGCCGCTCTGCTCCAGTATTTCCTGCATGGCCTCCGTCTCGTAGGCGTTTACCTTGCATCCCAGATTGTGAAGTGCTGCCTTTTTCATTTCCAACCTCTCTTTTCTTCTGCGGTAGTGTTCCTCTCGTGTAAATTGCTGTATGCTTTAACGAAATTTGACCCAATTCTTTGGCATATTGTTCCTTGACTTTTAACCCTTCAGCTCTTAAGATGATTTTAGAAACTG
>CAZZBJ010000023.1:0-24714 GCA_964652805.1 uncultured Mordavella sp.
CGCAATTCATTCATGAAATCTTCATTTTAGACTTGACTTTTAATAGTTAGTCTTTGGGTATTAGTTTTTTACGATTTATGCTCAGAATGATTCTTTATTATTGCTTCTCTTGCGGAGTTTGGGATCCAGGATCTTCTTGCGGATGCGCAGCGACTTGGGAGTTACTTCCAGAAGCTCGTCGGTATCGATGAAGTCCAGGGCCTGCTCCAGGCTGAGGATCCGCGGCGGCGTCAGGCGGAGCGCCTCGTCCGCACTGGAGGAACGGGTGTTGGTGAGGTGCTTTGTCTTGCAGACATTGACCTCGATGTCATCCGTCTTGCCATTCTCGCCGATGACCATCCCGGCATACATCTTCTCGCCGGGCCCGATAAAGAGAGTTCCCCTCTCCTGGGCGTTGTACAGGCCGTAGGTGACGGACTCTCCGGTTTCGCAGGCGATGAGGGAACCCTGTTTCCGATACTGGATGTCTCCCTTGTAGGGGGCGTATCCGTCAAAGGCGGCGTTCATGATGCCGTTTCCCTTTGTGTCTGTCAGGAAATCTCCCCTGTAGCCGATGAGTCCACGGGAGGGGATGGAGAACTCCATCCGGGTGTAATTGCCGCCGATGGGGCCCATGCTGCGCAGCTCACCCTTTCTCTGGCCCAGCTTTTCGATGACCACGCCCGCAAATTCATCCGGCACGTCGATGTAGGCCATCTCCATGGGTTCCAGGAGCTTCCCGTTCGCATCCTTCTTGTAGAGAACCTCCGTCTTGCTGACCGCAAACTCGTAGCCCTCCCGGCGCATGTTCTCGATGAGGACGGACAGATGGAGCTCGCCCCGGCCGGACACTTTGAAGGTATCCATGTCTTCGGTCTCCTCCACCCGGAGGCTGACGTCTGTGTTCAGCTCCCGGAAGAGGCGGTCGCGGATGTGACGGGATGTCACGTATTTGCCCTCCCTGCCTGCAAAGGGGCTGTCGTTGACCTTGAACTGCATGGCAATGGTGGGCTCGGAGATCTTCTGGAAGGGAATGGCCCGGGGGGTCTCCGGCGAGCAGATGGTATCCCCGATGGACAGGTGCGCAATGCCTGAGACAGCCACGATGGAACCGACGGTGGCCTCCTTTACCTCCACCCGGTTCAGGCCGTCAAACTCATAGAGCCTGCTGATGCGCACCTTCTCCTGGCGTTCCGAATTGTGGTGGTTGACCACCACCATATCCTGGTTGGTGCGGATGGTGCCGTTGTCCACCTTGCCGATGCCGATTCGGCCAACATACTCGTTATAGTCGATGGTGCTGATGAGCACCTGGGTGTGGGCCTTCGGGTCTCCCTCTGGGGCGGGAATGTAGTCCAGGATGGTTTCAAAAAGCGGAATCATATTCTCCGGCCTGTCGTCCATGTCCAGCATGGCGTACCCGTCCCTGGCCGAGGCGTAGACGAAGGGGCAGTCCAGCTGCTCCTCAGAGGCATCCAGGTCGATGAAGAGCTCCAGCACCTCGTCGATGACTTCCGCCGGCCGGGCCTCTGGGCGGTCGATCTTATTGATGCAGACGATGACAGGCAGCTCCAGGTCCAGTGCCTTGCGCAGGACGAACTTTGTCTGGGGCATGGCTCCCTCAAAGGCGTCCACCACAAGGATGACCCCGTTTACCATCTTCAGCACACGCTCCACCTCGCCGCCGAAGTCGGCGTGTCCCGGCGTGTCCACGATATTGATCTTTGTCCCCTTATAGAAGACGGCTGTATTTTTGGAGAGAATGGTAATTCCGCGTTCCCGCTCGATATCGTTAGAGTCCATGACCCTCTCGGCCACCTCCTGGTTCTCGCGGAACACGCCGCTTTGCTTTAAAAGTTCATCCACAAGTGTGGTCTTTCCATGATCAACATGGGCGATAATCGCAATATTACGCACATCTTCGCGTTTTGTCTTCATATGAGATCTTCCTTTTTTCCTTCATATTTTCAGAATTTTTCTGTAGCTTTAATAGTGTATCATATTTCGGGGAAAAAACAAGAAATATAGTTCTAATATGTGTAATTTCTGCATAGATTATAGATTAGGTATGGACTCTAAAACACGGTGTTCGGAGAAGGATTTTACCTGGCGGATGCGCTGGTGAGGCGCTTAAGCAGCTCCGGTCCTGCAACCGGCACGGGGAGCAGAAGAACCGCCTGCTGGCCACAAGCGGGAGTGTATGGCGGACTGCCGTTCCATTGACATTGGAAATGAATAATGATACACTCTTCTAAAGATAAATTTTTGAAGGACAGGAGAAAAGGAAAATTATGGCTATTTTTACAGGTGCAGGAGTAGCGCTGATTACTCCATTTCATGAAGACGGAAGCGTGAATTTTGATAAGCTGGATGAGCTGATCGACTTCCATTGCGAGAACGGAACGGACAGTCTGATCATCTGCGGGACTACGGGAGAGGCGTCTACATTATCAGAAGAGGAACATATGGAGTGTATCAAATTCGCGGTGGAGAGGACAAAGCACCGCCTTCCCGTGATCGCGGGCACAGGCTCCAATGCTACATATACGACTGTCGATATGTCAAAAGAGGCTGTGGAAGACGGGGTGGACGGACTGCTCATCGTGACCCCCTACTACAACAAGGCCACTCAGGACGGACTGATCGCCCACTACAAGACTGTGGCTGCGGAGGCTAAGGCGCCCATCATCATGTATAGCGTGGCCAGCCGGACAGGGATGAACATCGTCCCGGAGACAGTGGCCACCCTTGTGAAGGAAGTGCCAAATATCGTGGGAGTGAAGGAGGCCTCCGGCAATATCGGCCAGGTGGCCAGGATCATGAGCCTGACGGACGGAAACATCGACCTCTATTCAGGCAATGACGACCAGATTATGCCCCTCCTCTCTCTGGGTGGAAAGGGCGTGATATCGGTCCTGTCAAACGTGGCTCCAAAGGAGACCCACGACATCTGTGCGAAATTTTTTGAAGGCGATGTGAAGGGAGCCTGCGAGCTCCAGTTGAAGGCCATCCCTCTCATTGACCAGCTGTTCTGCGAGGTGAACCCCATCCCGGTGAAGAAGGCTGTGAATCTGATGGGAATGGAGTGCGGCGGACTGCGTATGCCCCTGACAGAGCTGACGCCGGAGCACGAGGAGAACCTGGCACAGGCCATGAGAGATTTTGGCATCAAACTTGCATAAAAAGCGGACAGAGGCAGAAGGGCTGTCCCCTGCGGGGAAGAGCAGGGGCCTTTCTGCCTCTGTCTTTGGATACAGATACGACTCGAACACATACACAAGGGAGGAAAATAATATGGTAAAAGCGATCATGCACGGATGCAACGGGAAAATGGGACAGGTCATCACAAGACTGGCGGTCTCTGACCCGGAGCTGGAGATCGTGGCCGGAGTGGACGCAAGAGCCCAGGTTTTGAACGACTATCCGGTCTTCAGAGACGTCAGCGATTGTGACGTGGAGGCGGACGTGGTCATCGACTTCTCCAGCGCGGCGGCTGTGGACCATCTGCTGGACTGGTGCCAGGAGAAGCAGATGCCGGTTATCCTGTGCACCACCGGCCTTTCCGAGGAGCAGCTGAAAAAAGTGGAGGATGCGGCAAAGAGGACGGCGATCCTCAAGTCCGCTAACATGTCTCTGGGAGTGAACCTTCTCATGAAGCTTCTGAAGGATGCGGTAAAGGTACTGGCCCCGGAGGGTTTTGACATGGAGATCGTGGAGAGGCACCACAACCAGAAGGTGGACGCCCCCAGCGGCACAGCCGTCGCCCTTGCGGACGCCCTGAACGGTGCTTTGGAGGAGGACTACGAGTATGTCTATGACAGGAGCGGACAGAGAAAGAAGAGAGACAGCCATGAGATCGGAATCTCGGCTGTCCGGGGAGGTACCATCGTGGGCGAGCACGAGGTGATCTTTGCCGGGGAGGACGAGGTCATTGAGTTCAAGCACACAGCCTACTCCAAGACCCTCTTTGCCAAGGGCGCTGTGGCTGCCGCCAAGTTCCTGGCGGGAAAGGGACCCGGCCGCTATGACATGTCTGACGTAATACAGCTGTAGCAGGGGAAGTTCCCCTCTCTTACGGAGGAAATAAATATGGAAGAACTGAAACTGAAATATCTGGAGAGACTCTCAGGCCTCTATCCCTCCATCGCCAAGGCGTCCACGGAGATCATCAACCTGCAGGCCATCCTGAACCTGCCCAAGGCCACGGAGCATTTTCTGACAGATATCCATGGGGAGTACGAGGCCTTTGCCCACGTCCTGAAAAATGGTTCCGGCTCCATCCGGCGCAAGATAGGCGAGGTGTTCGGAAACACCCTGAGCGCCCGGGACAAGCAGTCTCTGGCCACTCTGATCTACTACCCCAGGGAGAAGATGGACCGGATCCGACGGGAGGAGGTGAACATGGAGGACTGGTACAGGATCACCCTCTACCGGCTCATCGAAGTGTGCAAATGCACTATGAGCAAATACACCCGCTCCAAGGTGCGCAAGGCCCTGCCGGAGGATTTTGCCTACGTGATCGAGGAGCTGATCACAGAGAAGCCGGATTTGCGGGACAAGGAGTTCTACTACAACGCCATCATCAACAGCATCATCGAGACGGAGAGGGCGGAGGAGTTCATCGTGGCCCTGAGCGGCGTTATACAGAGGTTGACGGTGGACCATCTGCACATTGTGGGGGACATCTACGACAGAGGCCCGGGCCCCCACATCATCATGGATCGGCTGATGCAGCACCACTCGGTGGACATCCAGTGGGGCAACCACGACGTGCTCTGGATGGGAGGGGCTGCATTGCCAACGTGATCCGGATCTGCGCCAGGTACGGCAACCTGGACATACTGGAAGACGGCTACGGCATCAATCTGCTCCCCCTGGCCTCTTTTGCCATGGACACCTACGGAGATGATCCCTGCACCTGCTTTGCCCTGAAGGGGAGAGGAGGAGCCACGGCCCGTGAGCAGGAGATGGAGAGGAAGATGCACAAGGCTATCTCCATCATCCAGTTCAAGGCGGAGGGCCAGATCATCCGGAAAAATCCGGGCTTTAAGCTGGAAAAGAGAAATCTTTTGCATCATATTGACTTTGAGGCCGGCACCATCGAGATAGAGGGCCGCACCTATGAGCTGATGGATAAGAATTTCCCCACAGTGGACCCGGCTCACCCCTACTCTTTCTCCCAGGAGGAGGCGGACGTCATGGACCGACTGGAAAAGGCCTTCCTGAACTGCGAGAAACTGCAGACCCACATGCGTTTCCTGCTGAACAAGGGCGGACTGTACAAGGTCTACAACCAGAACCTGCTCTACCACGGGTGCGTGCCTCTGAACCAGGACGGCACCCTGAGGTCGGTGCGCATTTACGGACGGGCCTATAAGGGGAAGGCCCTCTACGAGGTGCTGGAGAGCTATGTGAGAAAGGGCTTTTTTGCCCTGGATAAAAAGGAGAGGGAGCGGGGCATGGATATGATGTGGTATATCTGGCTCCATGAGAACTCACCTCTCTTCGGCAAGGACAAGATGGCCACCTTTGAGCGGTATTTCCTGGCCGAGAAGGAGACTCACAGGGAGAAGAAAAATCCCTACTACGAGCTGCTGGAGGACGAGACCGTGGTGAACCGGATCCTGCGGGAGTTCGGGCTGCCGGAGGAGGGAACCCACATTATCAACGGCCACGTGCCGGTGAAGTCCAAGGCGGGAGAGAGCCCCATCAAGTGCGGAGGCAAGGTGCTTGTTATCGATGGCGGCTTTTCCAGAGCCTACCAGAAGGAGACAGGGATCGCCGGCTACACCCTCATCTACAATTCCTATGGCCTGATCCTGGCAGCCCACGAGCCCTTTGAGTCCACGGAGGCGGCCATAGAGAAGGAGAACGATATCCATTCCGACAGCATTGCGGTGAAGAGGACTCTGGCCCGCAAGACAGTGGGGGACACGGACATCGGCAGCAGGCTGAGGGAGCAGATCCGGGATCTGAACGAGCTCCTTAGCGCCTATCGGAGCGGCCTGATCCCGGAAAAGCTTTAAAAAGGTGTTCTTTTTTTATGCATGATGTCCTTGTGTTCAGGACAGCACGGACCGGAACAATACTATGAACGATGCCACAGGTGGATTTTTTTCTCCGCCTGTGGTATTATAATTCAGCAGATTAAAGGAGCGAAGTATAGGCAGGAGGAAGACCATGAGATTCAGACCGTGCATCGACATACATAACGGCAAAGTGAAGCAGATCGTAGGCGGAAGCCTGCAGGATGAGAGAGACCGGGCGGAGGAGAATTTTGTCTCCGAAAGATCTGCGGCCTTCTATGCGGAGCTGTTCCGCAGGGATAATCTTAAGGGAGGGCATGTGATCCTTCTCAATCCCCCCTCATCCCCGTATTTTGAGGCGGACAGGCGGCAGGCGGCCGCGGCTCTGGAGGCCTGGCCGGGAGGGCTGCAGATCGGCGGCGGCGTCACTGCGGATAACGCCGCTTCTTATATAGAAGCGGGAGCCAGCCATGTCATCGTCACCTCCTATGTGTTCAAGGACGGCGAGGTGCAGTGGGGAAATCTGGAAAAGCTGGCGGCCGCGGCGGGAGCCGGGCACGTGATCCTGGATGTGAGCTGCAGAAAGAAGGACGGAAAGTACTATATTGTGACGGACCGCTGGCAGAAATTTACCAAGGTGCAGCTGAGCGAGGAGATCCTGTACTGGCTGAAGGAGTACTGCGATGCATTCCTCGTCCACGGCGTGGACGTGGAGGGGAAGGCTTCTGGCGTGGAGGACGCTCTGGTGGAGATGCTCTCTGCCGTCCAGGGTATCCCGATTACATATGCAGGCGGTATCAACAGCCTGGAGGAGCTGGAGCGTTTCCGGCAGCTGAGCGGCGGAAGACTGGATTTCACCATCGGCAGCGGCCTGGATCTGTACGGCGGACCCATCCCTTACGAAAAAGTGAAAAATTACAACGGGCAGACAAAGCCGGGTAAAAGCGAAAATATGACAGGTCTGTGAACAATATGAACACTTTATAAACACAGGTTGAATTGGCCGGATGATAGTGTTAGAATGTGGAATAGAGTAATTTTTTGGGATAAGGAGTCATACCATGGGTTTAATAGAAAAAATATTTGGTACACACAGCCAGAATGAGCTGAAGCGCATCTACCCCATTGTGGATCACATCGAGGCCCTGGAGCCGGAGATGAAACAGCTTTCTGACAGTGAACTGAAGGGCAAGACGCGGGAATTCAAGGAGCGTCTTTCAAAGGGTGAGACTCTGGACGATATTCTTCCGGAGGCTTTTGCCGTTGTGAGGGAGGCGGCTGCCCGCGTGCTGGGCATGCGCCACTACAGGGTACAGCTTATCGGCGGCATTATCCTCCACCAGGGACGTATCGCGGAGATGAAGACAGGTGAAGGAAAGACCCTCGTTTCCACCCTGCCCGCCTATCTGAACGGACTGACAGGCGAGGGCGTCCATATCGTCACAGTTAACGACTATCTGGCAAAGCGTGACGCGGAGTGGATGGGCCAGGTGCACGAGTTCCTGGGACTGACTGTGGGCGTTGTCCTCAACGGCATGGACAATGACGAGAGGAGAGCCGCCTACGGCTGCGACATCACTTACGTGACAAACAACGAGCTGGGATTTGATTACCTCCGTGACAACATGGTGATCTACAAGGAACAGCTGGTGCAAAGAGGGCTGAAGTTCGCCATCATCGACGAGGTGGACTCGGTGCTCATCGACGAGGCCCGTACCCCTCTGATCATCTCCGGTCAGAGCGGCAAGTCCACAAAGCTCTACGAGGCCTGCGATATCCTGGCCCGCCAGTTGGAAAAGGGCGAGGCCAGCGGAGAGTTTTCCAAGATCAACGCCATCATGGGAGAGGAGATTGAGGAGACAGGAGACTTTATCGTCAATGAGAAGGAGAAGAACGTCAACCTGACAGAGGAGGGCGTCAAGAAGGTGGAGAAGTTCTTCCATATCGAGAACCTGGCAGACCCGGAGAACCTGGAGATCCAGCACAACATCATCCTGGCTCTGCGGGCCCACTATCTCATGTTCCGGGATCAGGACTATGTGGTGAAGGACGACGAGGTGCTCATCGTGGACGAGTTCACGGGCCGTATCATGCCCGGACGCCGCTACTCTGACGGTCTCCACCAGGCCATCGAGGCCAAGGAGCACGTGAAGGTGAAGAGGGAGAGCAAGACGCTGGCCACCATCACCTTCCAGAACCTGTTCAATAAATACGAAAAGAAGAGCGGTATGACAGGTACCGCCCTGACCGAGGAGAAGGAGTTCCGCGAGATCTACGGCATGGACGTTGTGGAGATCCCCACCAACATGCCGGTGATCCGTGTGGATATGGAGGACGCTGTCTACAAGACGCAGAGGGAGAAATTCCGGGCTGTCTGCGATGAGGTGGAGCAGGCCCACGAGAAGGGCCAGCCGGTCCTTGTGGGAACCATCACCATCGAGGTGTCCGAGCATCTGAGCAGCATGCTGAAGAAGAGAGGTATCAAGCACAATGTGCTGAATGCCAAATACCATGAGCAGGAGGCGGAGATCGTGGCCCAGGCGGGACAGCACGGGGCTGTCACCATCGCTACCAACATGGCCGGCCGTGGTACGGATATCAAGCTGGACGACGAGGCCAGAGCGGCCGGGGGACTGAAGATTATCGGCACAGAGCGGCATGAGTCCCGCCGTATCGATAATCAGCTCCGGGGACGTTCCGGACGTCAGGGAGACCCGGGCGAGTCCAGGTTCTACATCTCCCTGGAGGACGACCTGATGCGGCTGTTCGGCTCAGAGCGTCTGATGAACGTGTTCAACGCCCTGGGCGTGGAGGACGGAGAGCAGATCGAGCACAAGATGCTCTCCGGTGCCATCGAGAAGGCCCAGGAGAAGATCGAGAGCAACAACTTCGGTATCCGCAAGAACCTGCTGGAGTATGACCAGGTCATGAACGAGCAGAGGGAGATCATCTACGAGGAGAGGCGCAAGGTTCTGGACGGGGAGAGCATGCGCGACTCCATTTACCACATGATCAATGAGTATGTGGAGAACCTGGTTGACACAGAGATATCCGCAGACCTGGATCCGGAGGAGTGGAACCTGACGGAGCTGAACGTGACGCTGAAGAATACCATCCCCATGATAGAGGCCGTCACCCCTGACGACGTAAAGAAGATGGACCAGAAGAAGCTGAAGCATTTTCTGAAGGAGAAGGCTGTCAAGGCCTACGAGATGAAGGAGTCGGAGTTCCCGGAGCCGGAGCATTTAAGAGAGGTGGAGCGGGTTGTGCTCCTGAAGGTCATCGACGCCAAGTGGATGGACCACATCGACGATATGGATCAGCTCCGTCAGGGTATCGGACTGCAGGTCTACGCCCAGCGTGACCCGAAGGTGGAGTACAAGATGCTCGGCTATGAGATGTTCGACGAGGTGACGAAGACCATCACCGCCGATACCATCCGCACCCTGTTCCACATCAAGATCGAGCAGAAGGTGGAAAGAGAGCAGGTAGCCAAGGTGACCGGAACCAACAAGGACGACACATCTGTGAGAGCTCCCAAGAAGAGGGCGGAGAAGAAGATCTATCCAAACGATCCCTGCCCCTGCGGAAGCGGAAAGAAATACAAACAGTGCTGCGGGCGCAAGCAGAGCGCATAGGCAGATAGATTATATAATGAAAGAGGTGAAGGATAAGTGGTCGTACTGGATCAGTATAAAAGTGAACTGAATGCCTACAAGGAGCCTCTTGCCGGAATGAGGGATTCACTTTGACGTCCCTGGCAAGGAGAAACGGGTAGAGGAGCTGGAGCGAAGGATTGAGGAGCCAGGCTTCTGGGATGACACGGAGAAGTCCCAGCACGTAATGAAGGAGCTTAAGGACCTGAAGGACCTCCTGGACACGGCGGATGGGCTGAAGAGGGCCTACGAGGATCTGGAAGTGCTCATCGAGATGGCGGAGGAGGAGAACGACGAGTCCGTTCTTCCGGAGATCGCGTCGGAGCTGCAGCAGTTTACAGAGAACTTTGAGGCGCTGCGCATACAGACGCTGCTGTCGGGCGAGTACGACGGGTGCAATGCCATTGTCACCCTCCACGGGGGGGGGGGCGGGACGGAGTGCCGCGGCTGGACCGACATGCTCTACCGGATGTACACCCGGTGGGCGGAGAAGAAGGGGTACAGCATCCAGGTACTGGACTATCTGGACGGAGACATTGCGGGCATCAAGAACGTCACTTTTGAGGTGAACGGCATGAACGCCTACGGGTATCTGAAGTCTGAGAAGGGAGTCCACCGCCTTGTGCGTATCTCCCCCTTCAACGCGGCGGGAAAGAGGCAGACCTCTTTTGCCTCCTGCGATGTGATACCGGACATGGAGGACAATGTGGGGGACATTGTGATCCCCGATGATGAGCTGAAAGTCGACACCTACCGGGCAAGCGGAGCGGGAGGACAGCACGTCAACAAGACGTCGTCTGCCATCCGCCTCACTCATCTGCCCACAGGGATCGTGGTGCAGTGCCAGAATGAAAGGTCCCAGCACCACAATAGGGATAAGGCCATGCAGATGCTGAAGGCCAAGCTGAAGCTTTTGAAGGAGCAGGAGCAGGCGGAGAAGGTGTCTGACATCCGGGGCGAGGTGAAGGAGATTGGATTTGGGAACCAGATCCGGTCCTATGTCATGCAGCCCTACACATTGGTGAAGGACCGCCGGACAGGGGAGGAGAGCGCCAACGTCTCCGCCGTCCTGGACGGGAATCTGGATCCGTTTATGAATGCGTATTTAAAGGCACAGCAGTAAAAGGGAGGAATTATGGTAAAGATAGCAGTACTTGGTTATGGAACAGTGGGGTCCGGCGTGGTGGAAGTGCTTCGGACCAACCAGAAGGTCATAGACGAGAGACTGGGAGAGGAGCTGCGCATCAAATATGTGCTGGATCTGCTGGATTTCCCGGATGACCCGGTGCAGGAGCTCATCACCCACGACTTTGAGGATATTGTGAACGACGACGAAGTGAAGATCGTAGTGGAGGTCATGGGCGGCATTGAGCCCGCATATACATTTGTGAAGCGTTCCCTGGAGGCGGGGAAGAGCGTGGCCACTTCCAACAAAGCGCTGGTGGCCAAGCACGGCGCGGATCTTCTGAGGACAGCAAAGGAGAAGAATGTGAACTTCCTCTTCGAGGCCAGTGTGGGCGGCGGTATTCCCATCCTGCGTCCCCTTCACTCATCCCTCACAGGGGATGTGATCGAGGAGATCACAGGGATCCTCAACGGAACCACCAACTACATGATGACAAAGATGTTCTACGAGGGCGCTGACTATGAGGAGGTGCTCAGAGAGGCCCAGGACAACGGGTTTGCCGAGCGCGATCCGGAGGCGGATGTGGAGGGCTATGACGCCTGCCGCAAGATCGCCATCCTCTCCTCCATCATTTCCGGGAAGCAGGTGGACTTCGAGGACATTTACTGCGAGGGCATCACAAAGATCACAGCTGAGGATATGAAGTACGCCAAGGCCATGGGCATGACTATCAAACTCCTGGCAACCTGCAAGAGGGACGGCGGGAAGCTGAACGCCATGGTAGCTCCTTGCCTGCTGCGGGCGGAGCATCCACTCTTTTCCATTAACGGCGTGTTCAACGCCATCTTTGTCCACGGTAATATGCTGGGTGACGCCATGTTCTACGGAAGCGGCGCCGGCAAGCTGCCCACAGCCAGCGCTGTGGTGGGCGACATTGTGGAGGAGGCCCGCAATCTGGACCGCAACCTGGGTGTGATGTGGAGCAGCCGGAAGCTGGCTTTAGAGGACCGCAGAGACGTGGAGCGCCGGTTCTTCGTCCGGGTGAAGGCAGACAGAGAGGAGCTGCAGGACAAGGTGGCAGCAGCCTTCGGCATGGTGCAGTTTGTCCAGGCGGAGGGCCTGTCCGGCGAGTTCGGCTTTGTAACAGAGAAGATGCCGGAGGGAAGCTACGAGGAAAAGGCAGAGCAGTTTGGCGGACAGATCCTTGGCATGATCCGCATGGAGGAATAAGCCCGCGCAGAGACCGGGCACGGATGTGACTTGCGAAGACACAGTCTGCGCAGATGATAGAAAGGAAAGCGCAATGAAATATATAATTGTCCTTGGAGACGGAATGGCCGGCTGGCCTCTGGAGGAGCTGGGCGGGAGGACGACCCTGGAGGCGGCCTCCACCCCTGCGATGGACCGGCTTGCGAAGGAAGCGGAGATCGGGACAGCCTCCATGGTGCCGGAGGATATGGCGCCGGGAAGCGACACCGCCAATCTTTCCGTCATGGGATATGACCCGAAGATTTACTACACAGGCCGCTCCCCGCTGGAGGCTCTCAGTATTGGTGTGGATATGGCAGATGACGACGTATCCTTCCGCTGCAACCTGGTGACACTGTCCGAGGAGGAGGGCTCCTATGGGGACAGACATATGGTGGACCACAGCTCTGGCGAGATCGCCACGGAGGACGCGGGCGTCCTTCTGGAGGCCCTGAAGCAGGGGCTGGCCAGAGAGGACTATGCCTTTTACAGGGGAACGAGCTACCGCCATCTCCTTGTGTGGAGCCACGGGAAGGTGACAGAGCTGACACCCCCTCACGATATACTGACAAAGCGGGTGGGAGACTACCTGCCAGAGGATCCGGTGCTGCGGGAGATGATGGAGAAGAGCTATGAGATCTTGTCCGCTCATCCTCTGAACGTGGAACGGAAGAAAAAGGGACTGCACCCGGCGAACTCCGCCTGGTTCTGGGGCGCTGGAACCCGTCCTGCCCTCACCTCCTTTGAGGAGAGGACGGGAAAGCGAGGCGTCATGATCTCAGCCGTGGACCTTCTGAAGGGCCTGGCCGTGGGAGCAGACATGGACCGCGTCCTCGTGCAGGGGGCCAACGGCGGTCTTGACACCAACTACGAGGGAAAGGCGGATGCGGCGGTGAAAGCCCTCCTGGAGGATGGATACGATTTTGCCTACGTCCACGTGGAGGCGCCGGATGAGATGGGGCACCAGGGTAGCGTGGGGGATAAAATAAAGGCCATCCAGTACCTGGACGCCAGGGTGATCGGGCGGATCACCGGCGGGCTGGATGCGGCCGGGGAGGACTACCGGATCATGGTGCTGCCGGACCATCCCACACCCATTCAGGTGCGGACCCATACAAAGGATCCGGTTCCCTACATGATCTACGACAGCCGCAGGCCCTTTGAGGGCGGCGTCCATACATACAGGGAGAGTGCTGCCAGGCGCAGCGGACTTGCCTGGCCGGATGGGTTCCGGCTCATAGACCATCTGCTGGAGCTGGATGAAAGATAAAGGAAAGAGAGAAGAGAAGATGCTGATCGTAAAGAAATTCGGCGGAACTTCCGTCGCTGACAAAGACAGGATCTACAATGTGGCCCGGCGCTGCATTGAGGATTACAGGGAGGGACACGACGTGGTGGTGGTGTTGTCTGCCATGGGTGGCACCACGGACGACCTGATCTCCCTCGCAAGATCCATCAATTCTGAGCCGAAAAAGAGAGAGCTGGATATGCTCATGACAACAGGAGAGCAGGTATCGGTTGCGCTGATGGCCATGGCCATGGATGCCATGCACGTGCCGGCAGTCTCCCTGAACGCCTTTCAGGTGAAGATGAACTCTACCTCTCGCTACGGGAACGCCAGATTTAAATCCATTGACACAAAGCGGATTCGACACGAGCTGGATTCCAGGAAGATCGTCATCGTCACCGGATTCCAGGGAGTAAACAAGTATGAAGATATCACCACCCTGGGAAGAGGCGGCTCTGATACCACAGCGGTGGCCCTGGCGGCTGTCCTCCACGCAGACAAATGCGAGATCTACACAGACGTGGACGGAGTCTACACGGCAGACCCGAGGGTTGTGAAGACAGCCAGAAAGCTGGACTTCATCACCTACGACGAGATGCTGGAGCTGGCTACGCTGGGAGCGAAGGTACTGCACAACCGGTCTGTGGAGATGGCCCAAAAATACGGGGTGGAGCTGGTGGTCAGGTCCAGCCTGAACCGCAGTGAAGGGACGATTATCAAGGAGAAAGTAAAGATGGAAAAAATGTTAATCACAGGCGTTGCAGCCGACAAAAATACAGCCAGGATCTCTGTCATCGGCGTGGAGGATAAACCGGGCATCGCCTTCCGGATTTTCAATACACTTGCCGCAAACAATATCAACGTGGATATCATCCTCCAGTCTGTGGGAAGAGAGGGTACAAAGGATATCTCCTTCACAGTGGCCGAGGAGGAGCTGAAGCGGGCGCTGGAAATCCTGGAGGAGCACAAGGAGGCCCTGACGATTCAGGAGATCACATACAATGCAAAGGTGGCGAAGATCTCTGTTGTGGGCGCAGGTATGATGAGCAACCCGGGCGTGGCCGCCAAGATGTTTGAGTCCCTCTACAATTCCCGCATCAACATCAGCATGATTTCCACATCAGAGATCCGCATTACAGTGCTGATCGACGAGAAGGACATTGACGAGGCCATGAACGCGGTGCACGAGGGCTTTGCGCTGGCCCTTGTCGAGTAGGAAAGCAGTACAGATCAGGGATTTTTAAGGAAAATACGGGAAAGACTGAAGGATTTTTCTCTTTCCGACGGTGAGAAAATGCGGAGTTTAGTAATAAATTCCGCTTCTTCTTTTTTTGTCAGGCAAAAACAGGCACATATTCTCTTTTATGTAGCCTTGCTGATGCGAAAAGCAGCGGATTGCTGCGTGAAATCAAAGCTGACTTAAGGCGCTGTTGTGGTAGAGGGCGGAGAAGGTCACATCCTCCCCGAACCAGTCCGGGGGGCAGAAGGCCTCTGCCATCTCCTGGGTGGGAAACTCCACCTCCGCCAGCACGAGGGGCGCCAGGTCTCCCTTGAAGATGTCCAGCTCGATAAACAGGCCGTTCTCCAGAGGAATCACATGGCGGATCTTCTCGATGAGCCGGCCGTCGATCTTCTCTTTCAGATGCTCGTAGGCCTCCCGGGTCAGGGGAAGGTTGTACTCCTCCCGTACCATCAGGCCTCTGGATTTGTAGGTGAGCACGTAGTCGTCATTGTCCCTGCGGATACGGACCACAGGGGCGGTGCACAGGTACCCCTGCTCGATGACGCGGGTCTTCTGTATGTCCAGACCGGAGGGGATTTCCGGGATGAGATATTTGCGCTCGATTTCCATAATAAACATGCTCTCCTTTCCGCGGCGGCGCCCGGCGGGCGTCCGTTCTTATAATAAGATAGCGTAAAAAATGAAAAATGTAAATGAATTGCTTTTTGAGAAGCAGTCTGCTACTATAACAATATGGAAAAAAAGAGGAGGAATTGCAATGAAAAAAGCAGCAGTGTTACTTGCAGACGGTTTTGAAGAGATTGAGGCGCTCACAGCAGTGGACCTGCTCAGGCGCGCGAGGATATATGTGGACACTGTCTCCATATCGGACGACTACATGGTGGCGGGCTCCCACGGCATCAACGTGCAGACGGAGGATCTGTTCGACGAGGTAAATTTTAACGAGTTCGACATGGTGGTCCTGCCCGGGGGCATGCCGGGCACCGCGAACCTGGAGGCCCACTCGGGCGTGAAAAAGGTGGTGAGGGCCTTCTGTGAGGGCGGAAAGTACGTGGGAGCTATCTGCGCGGCACCCAGTATTCTGGGAAATTTGGGCCTTTTGAAAGGAAAGAGAGCCATCTGCTATCCCTCCTTTGAGGAAAAGCTCTCAGGCGCAGTGCTGGTGAAGGCGCCTGTAGTCCAGGACGGCAATATCATCACGAGCCGGGGCATGGGAACAGCTATCGACTTCGGTCTGAAGCTGGTGGAGGTTCTGTCCGACAAGCTGAAGGCGGAAGAGGTGGCGGAGTCTATTATTTATCTGAAATAAAGCTGGCTATTTTTACACGTTTGTGTTATACTACCTAAATGAGTGTATGCAGAATTGCCTGCCTTGCATACTTTTCTGGGAAGAGGTGCTTTGTGAGGGCCCATGGCAGGTTAGAAACAGGAGGAATATTTTCATGAGTTTACAGGTAGAGAAATTAGAGAAAAACATGGCGAAGCTGACCATCGAGGTTTCTGCTGAAGAACTTGAGAAAGCGCTTCAGACCGCATACAACAAACAGAAATCCAAGATCAGCATCCCGGGCTTCCGCAAGGGAAAAGTACCGCGCCAGATGATCGAGAAAATGTACGGAGCTGAGATCTTTTATGATGACGCTGCAAATGCGCTGATCCCGAAGGCATATTCCGATGCCTACGATGAGTGTGAGCTGGAGATTGCCTCCCAGCCGAAGATTGACATCGTGCAGATTGAGAAGGGCAAGCCGTTTATCTTTACAGCAGAGGTTGCCGTGAAACCGGAAGTGACACTTGGAGAGTACAAGGGACTGAAGGTTGACAAGATTTCGTGTCGCGTGACACAGAAGGAGATCGACGCAAAGCTTCAGGAGGAAGCTGAGAAGAACGCAAGAACCATCACCGTTGAGGACCGTCCGGTACAGGATGGAGACGAGGTGATCCTGGACTTCGAGGGATTTGTTGACGGCGAGGCCTTCGAGGGAGGAAAGGGGGAGAACTATCCTCTGACCATCGGTTCCGGTTCCTTTATCCCGGGATTTGAGGAGCGGCTTGTGGGCGTGAACTCCGGTGAGGAGAAGGAAGTGAAGGTTACTTTCCCGGAGGATTACCACGCAGAGGACCTGAAGGGCAAGGAGGCTGTGTTCAAGTGCACCATTCATGAGATCAAGGCGAAGGAGCTGCCCCAGATCGACGACGAGTTCGCGGCAGAGGTTTCCGAGTTTGATACATTAGATGAATACAAGGCAGACATCAAGGCAAAGATCAAGGAGCAGAAGGAGTCTGAGGGCAAGACAAAACAGGAGAACCAGGCTGTGGAACAGGCGATCGCCAACGCCACGATGGAGATCCCGGACGCCATGATCGACACACAGGCAAGACAGATGCTGGATGACTTTGCCAGAAGGATGCAGCAGCAGGGCCTGACGATGGAGCAGTACTGCCAGTTCACAGGACAGACAACAGACAAGATGCTTGAGGACCTGAAGCCCCAGGCTGTGAACCGCATCCAGACACGCCTTGTCCTGGAGGCGATCGCAAAGGCTGAGAACATTGAGATCAGCGACGAGAAGCTGGGCGAGGAGATTAATAAGATGGCCGAGATGTACAAGATGGAGGCTGACAAGCTGAAAGAGAGCATGGGCGAGGAAGAGAAAAAACAGATGAAAGAGGACATGGCTGTACAGGAGGCAGTGACCTTCCTGGTGGAGAACGCTGTTGCAGAGTAAAAGGACAGCCGTGGCATACAGACAGGAGGAATTTGCATGAGTTTAGTACCTTATGTCATTGAACAGACCAGCCGTGGAGAGCGCTCCTACGACATTTATTCCAGACTTTTAAAAGACAGGATCATTTTCCTTGGAGAGGAAGTGACAGACGTGTCCGCAAGCGTTGTTGTGGCACAGCTTATGTTCCTGGAGGCTGAGGACCCGGAGAAGGATATCCATCTCTACATCAACAGTCCGGGGGGCTCTGTCACAGCGGGAATGGCAATTTACGATACCATGCAGTATATTAAATGTGATGTGTGTACATACTGTATTGGTATGGCGGCAAGTATGGGCTCCTTTCTCCTTGCCGGAGGGGCAAAGGGCAAGAGGTTTGCCCTGCCGCATGCAGAGATCATGATCCATCAGCCCTCCGGCGGAGCACAGGGACAGGCGACGGAAATCCAGATTGCAGCCCGGCATATCCAGAAGACAAAGGATACCCTGAACAGGATCCTTGCGGAGAACACAGGACAGCCGCTGGAGGTTATCTGTGCTGATACGGACCGCGATAACTTTATGTCAGCCGACGAGGCCAAGGCATACGGATTAGTGGATGAGATTATATCAAGCCGTAAATAAGACCGGGGGCGGGCGTACCGGGAGAACAACCTCCTGGTATGCCGGTCCTTCGTTTGTGTTCAAGGGCCGGAGCGGTTCCGGGAGTATCCTCCGGTCACTTGAAAATTGATAAGATGAGGTGAGAGTATGGCAGGAAGAAATGACGACCAGATCAGATGCTCGTTCTGCAACAAGCCCCAGTCACAGGTGCGCAAGCTGATTGCAGGACCGGGAGGCGTGTACATCTGTGATGAGTGCATCGATGTGTGTGCCGAGATCATGGAAGAAGAATTTGAATATGAAAATACCAGAAATATCAATCCTTTTGACAATATTAATCTGCTGAAGCCGGAGGAGATCAAAGCCTTCCTGGACGACTATGTCATCGGCCAGGAGGAGGCGAAGAAGGTATTGTCTGTTGCAGTATATAATCACTATAAACGAATCATGGCCCAGAAGGACCTGGGGGTGGAGCTGAAGAAGAGCAACATCCTCATGCTGGGCCCCACAGGCTGCGGCAAGACGCTGCTGGCCCAGACGCTGGCCAAGGTCCTTAACGTGCCCTTTGCCATTGCGGACGCCACGGCCCTGACTGAGGCGGGCTACGTGGGCGAAGATGTGGAGAACATCCTGCTGAAGATCATCCAGGCCGCTGACGGGGATATCGAGAGGGCCGAGTATGGCATCATCTATATCGACGAGATGGACAAGATCACAAGGAAATCAGAAAATCCCTCCATCACCAGAGATGTGTCCGGCGAGGGTGTGCAGCAGGCGCTTCTGAAGATCATCGAGGGTACTGTGGCAAACGTGCCGCCCCAGGGCGGGAGAAAGCATCCCCATCAGGAGCTGATACAGATCGACACCACCAACATTCTGTTTATCTGCGGCGGAGCCTTTGAGGGACTGGAGAAGATCGTCGAGAAGAGGATCGATCAGAAATCCATCGGCTTTAATGCGGAGATTGCCGCAGGACATGAGGACGACATCGACCGGCTCTTAAAGCAGGTGCTCCCGCAGGATCTGGTGAAGTTCGGGCTGATCCCCGAGCTGGTGGGACGTCTTCCGGTGACTGTATCGCTGGAGATGCTGGACCGGGATGCCCTGATCCGCATCCTGACAGAGCCCAAGAGCGCCATTGTCAAGCAGTACCAGAAGATGCTGGAGCTGGACGGCGTGGAGCTGATCTTTGATCGGGATGCCCTGGAGGCCATCGCAGACACCTCGCTGAAGAGGAAGACCGGCGCCAGAGGGCTCCGTGCCATTATGGAAAATATTATGATGGATACCATGTATCATGCCCCATCTGACGAGACGCTGAAGACATGCCGCATCACGAAATCCGTGGTGAACGGCACGGGCAAGCCGATCTGCGGACATGATGATCTGAGAATTGAAAGTGCTTAAAAGTGCGTGAACGGGGCGGGTGCAAGTGTGATTGCGCCCGCTTTTTGCAATGCACTGTAAAAATATACAGGACAGGAGAAGATGAAATGACGGATAGAGAAATAAAGAGCCTCCCTATGGTGGTCCTGCGGGGTATGACGGTGATGCCCGAGATGGTGACTCATTTTGACGTCAGCAGGGAGCGCTCCATTGAGGCCATCGAGGAGGCCATGCAGGAGGAGGGCCAGAAGATCTTCCTGACAGCCCAGAAAGATATAGAAGTGGAGGAGCCGACGGCGGTAGATCTGTACGAGGTGGGAACGATTGCTTCCATTCGGCAGATCATCAAGCTGCCCAGGAACCTTCTTCGGGTTCTGATCTCCGGGGTGGAGAGAGCGGTCATCCGGAACGTGGAATTTGAGACCCCCTATATGCGTGCCGAGGTGAGCCTCCTGCCGGACAGCGGGGAGGAGTCGCTGGAGGCTACGGCGGACCAGGTGAGCCGGGAGGCCATGGCGAGGGGTCTGAAGGAGATCTATGCGGAGTACGCAGCCCGCCTGCCCAAGTATCCCAAGGATATGCTGAAGCAGGTGCAGGAGTACACGGACCTGGCCAAGGTGGTGAACTGGATCGCCGCCAACGTGCCCCTGGAGCAGAAGGATCTGCAGGAGCTCCTTGAGGAGACGGATCTGATGAAGCGCTACCAGCTGCTGGCCTTCAAGCTGGTGAACGAGATGCAGATCATGAACATCAAGGAGGAGATCCAGACCAAAGTCCGGGAGAGAGTGGATCAGAACCAGCGGGAGTATATTCTGCGGGAGCAGCTAAAGCTGATCCGGGAGGAGCTGGGGGAGGAGAACACCATCTCCGACGCCGAGGAGTTCCAGGCTGCGGCAGACAAACTGCAGGCCTCCGACGAGGTGAAAGAGAAGCTGCAAAAGGAGATAGGCCGCTTCAAGAGCACCCTGAACAGTTCGGCGGAGAACGGCGTGATCCGGACCTACATCGAGACCATGCTGGAGATGCCCTGGGACAAGACTGTGGAGGACCACAGGGACATAGCCTACGCCAAGCAGGTGCTGGAGGAGGATCACTACGGACTGGAGCAGGTGAAGGAGAGAGTGCTGGAATTCCTGGCCGTGCGGGCCCTGACGAGAAAGGGGGAGAGCCCCATCCTTTGCCTGGTGGGACCTCCGGGAACAGGCAAGACCTCCATCGCCAGATCCCTGGCCCGGGCGCTGAAGAAGCCCTACGTGCGCATCTCCCTGGGAGGCGTGCGGGACGAGGCGGAGATCAGAGGACACAGGAAGACCTACGTGGGAGCCATGCCGGGGCGCATTGCGGCGGGCATCCGCAGCGCCGGGGTGAAAAATCCCCTCATGCTGTTGGACGAGATTGACAAGGTGAGCAACGACTACAAGGGGGACACCTTTTCTGCCCTCCTGGAGGTGCTGGATAGCGAGCAGAACTACCGGTTCCGGGATCACTACCTGGAGGTGCCCCTGGACCTCTCTGAGGTTCTCTTTGTGACCACCGCCAACACCCTGCAGACGATCCCCAGGCCCCTTTTGGACCGTATGGAGGTCATCGAGGTGTCCAGCTACACGGAGAACGAGAAGCTCCACATCGCCATGGAACACCTGATCCCCAAGCAGCTTGACCGCCACGGTCTGAAGCCGGAGCAGATCTCCATCAGCCGGGGAGCCGTCTGGAGGCTGGCCCGGAACTACACAAAGGAGGCGGGCGTGCGCCAGCTTGAGAGAGAGATCGGAAACATCTGCCGGAAGGCGGCCAGGGAGATCCTGGAGGGAAAGAAGGAGAAGATCCGTGTAACGGAGAGTAATCTGCACAAATATCTGGGCAACGAGAAATATACATACCAGAAGGTCAACCTGACGGACGAGGTGGGCATCGTGCGGGGCCTTGCCTGGACCAGTGTGGGCGGCGATACCCTGCAGATTGAGGTCAACGTGATGCCGGGAAAGGGCGAGCTGATTCTGACAGGCCAGCTGGGGGATGTGATGAAGGAATCCGCCCGCACCGGCATCAGCTACATCCGCTCTGTGGGGAGCCGGTACGGCATTGCGGCGGATTTCTTTGAGAACCACGACATCCACATCCACATTCCCGAGGGTGCAGTTCCCAAGGACGGCCCCTCCGCGGGCATCACCATGGCCACGGCCATGCTCTCCGCGGTCACAGGCCGGAAGGTCCGGGCGGATGTGGCCATGACAGGGGAGATCACCCTGCGGGGGAGAGTCCTTCCCATCGGTGGCCTGAAGGAAAAGCTGCTGGCGGCCGGCAGCGCTGGCATGAAGACCGTCCTTGTGCCTAAGGAGAACGAAAAAGACGTGGCAGAGCTCTCCGCCGAGATCACAAAGGGGCTGGAGATCATCCCTGTATCCCACATGGAGCAGGTGCTTAAGGAAGCGTTTGTAAAAGAAGAGTAAGCAAAGGAATGGAACTATGATCATAAAAAATATCAATCTGGAAACCGTGTGCGGCATCACCAGCAGACTGCCGGAGAACGACAAGCCGGAGATCGCGTTTGCAGGGAAGTCCAATGTGGGCAAATCCTCCCTCATCAACGCCCTCATGAACCGGAAGTCCTACGCCAGAATATCGGCCACGCCGGGAAAGACCCAGACCATCAATTTTTACAATATCAACGATGAGATGTATCTGGTAGACCTGCCGGGATACGGCTATGCGAAGGTGTCCCGGCAGGAGAAGGAAAAATGGGGAAAGATGATTGAAAGATACCTCCACGGCTCAAAGCAGCTGCGGGCGGTGTTCCTCCTCATCGACATCCGCCACGAGCCGTCGGCCAACGACAAGATGATGTACGACTGGGTGGTAAGTCAGGGCTATAACCCCATTATCATCGCTACCAAGCTGGACAAGCTGAAGAGAAGCCAGGTGGACAAGCATGTAAAAATGCTCCGGCAGGGTCTGAAGCTGGTGCCCGGCACAAGAGTCATCCTCTTCTCCTCGGTGACAAAGCAGGGGAGAGACGAAATCTGGGAGCTTGTGGAGACAGAATTTCTGGATAGGGAAAAGGAAGAATAAATGCTAAGAGAGGTGGAGAAAAATGGGGACAAATGAAGGGAACGCTGTGAAGGATAACAGGCCCTACTGGAAGGTGATCGTCAGCCTGGCCTTCAGCCTGATCGGGACGATTTTGTTTATCTATGTGGGCGTGAAGGCGCTGTTCTATTTTATGCCTTTTGTAATCGGATGGTTTCTGTCCTTTATCGCCAGCCCCCTTGTGGTGTGGCTGGAGAAGAGGCTGAGGATCATCAAAAAGCTGGGTTCCGCCATCATCATCATCGTAGTGCTGGCGGCTTGTATCGGACTGATCTATTTTGCTATCAGCAGGATATGGGGGGAGGTCAGATCCCTCATCCAGGATTTTCCGTCCATGTATAGGGACCTGGAGAGCGGCTTCCGCCAGATCGGAGAGAGAACCTCCCAGCTCTTCCAGCGGCTTCCGGACAATGTGCAGGAGGGACTGGACGCAGTGGCTGCCAATCTGGACGAGACCATGAGCGACATCATCAGCACCGTCAGCGAGCCAACTGTGGAGGCGGCGGGCAACTTTGCCAAGCGCATCCCCTCCATCCTGATCTCCTTCATTGTCACCATCATCTCCGCCTATTTCTTTATCGCTGACAGGGAGAATATCATCCTCTGGGCAAAAAAGATTTTCCCCAATCCCATTGTGGAGCGGATGACCATGGTGACAGACAACCTGAAATATGCGGTGGGGGGATATTTCAAGGCCCAGTTCAAAATCATGGCGGTGGTGTTTGCGATCCTGCTGGTGGGATTTGGCATTATGGGCGTGCATTTTTCCATCCTGCTGGCCATCGGCATCGCCTTCCTGGATTTCCTGCCCTTCTTCGGGACAGGGACCGCCCTTCTGCCATGGGCTCTCTATGAGCTCCTGACAGGCGACTACCGCAGGGTGGTGGCGTTGGTTGTGCTCTACGCCGTGACACAGATCGTACGGCAGCTGATCCAGCCCAAGCTGGTGGGGGACAGCATGGGTATGAACCCTCTCTTCACCCTGGTGCTGCTGTACGCCGGGTACCGGGCCGGCGGCATCTTGTGGATGATCCTGGCTGTGCCCATCGGCCTTCTTGTGGTCAACCTCTATAAGGCGGGGGCCTTTGACTATATCCTGGACGATGTGAGAACCCTGGTGGACGGGATTCTGAGCCTGCGCTGTCAGGAGCCGGCAGACAGCGGGGCGAAAGAACAGTCTGAGGATGCGGACGAAAAATAAAAACGAGAATGTTTTTCAAAAAAAGCCGAAAAAGATATTGCAATACACCATACCGGGGTATATAATGACACTGAAAATACCAATAGGGGGTATAAAGACATCGTTTGAGGAAAGTAGGTGACCCTGGTAAATGAAAAAAGAAAATTTTAACGTGACCGGTATGACCTGTGCGGCCTGCCAGGCCAATGTAACCCGGTGCGTGCAGAAATTAGAGGGCGTGGAGGACGTGAATGTAAGCCTCCTGGCGGGTAAGATGACAGTGGACTACGATGAGGAGAAGCTGGACAGCGCCACCATCGCCCAGGCGGTGGAGGGGATCGGCTACGGAGCCTTCCCGGCGGACGCCGCCCCGGACGCAAAGGGAGGAGGCTTTCGCAGCGAGTGGGAGACCCGGCAGAGCAGAGCCCGGGAGGAGCAGCATAGCATGAAGGTGCGCCTGATCTCCTCCATTGTTCTGCTGGTTCCCCTGATGTACGTGGCCATGGGCTCCATGATGGGGCTTCCTGTGCCCGGCATCCTGACCGGCATGGAGAACGCCATGATCTTAGCCCTGACACAGCTCATCCTGACCGTGCCCATCCTTGTGCTGAACCGGAAATTTTACAAGGTAGGGCTAAAGGCACTTGTAAAGCGGGCCCCCAACATGGACTCCCTTGTGTCCATCGGCTCCGGGGCCTCCCTGCTGTACGGTCTCTTTGCCATGTACCGCATGGCCTGGGGCTTCGGACATCAGGACATGGCTGTGGTCCACGAGTATGCACATGCCCTGTACTTTGAGTCCTCCGCCATGATCCTCACCCTTGTGACGGTGGGAAAATACCTGGAGGCCAGGTCCAAGTCAAAGACCTCCGACGCCCTCGGGAAGCTGGTGGACTTAGCGCCCAAGACAGCGATCATCATCAAGAATGGCCGGGAGGTGACTGTGTCTGCAGAGCAGGTGGCAGCCGGGGATATTGTGGTCATTAAGCCCGGCGGCAGTATCCCCGTGGACGGCGTCGTGACAGAGGGTGCCGGCTACGTGGATCAGGCGGCCATCACCGGGGAGAGCGTCCCTGTGGAGAAGATGCCCGGGGACACAGTCATCTCGGCTACCATCAACAAAAACGGCACCTTCCGGTTCCGGGCCTCCAAGGTGGGGGAGGACA
>CAZZBJ010000024.1:0-24379 GCA_964652805.1 uncultured Mordavella sp.
AGGCGCAGACCGGATTTGAACCGGTGAATCGAGGTGTTGCAGACCTGTGCCTTACCACTTGGCTACTGCGCCGCAGTGTCCCGTTTTTTCGCGGAACACTCATATTATAACAAACCAGAACCTGTTCGTCAATGAAAAGATTTGGAAATTTTTTAGAAGAAATTTTTCAGACATCTGTCTGCTTTCCATAATACTGCTTTCCTGCGAATCGGTTGAGATCCTCACCGTCAAAGGGAATCACAATCACCTTGCTGGCATGGCCATCGTTTCCCTTGTCCTCCTCCAGGTCGTTGTCCCAGTCCCTGGGGATAACTCCTTTCGCTCCCTGGCAGTTGTCCTCAAGCTTTCCCACCACAGGCATAGGAAGAACGCAGTCCATAAACTGTCTGATCTCCATGTCTTCTTCCTTCTTAAAATCCCATTTCGTCGTTCACAAGGATGACCTTGATCCTGCCTTTTTCTTTGGAGTACCTTGTCACAAGCACCTGACAGCACACTGTATCCGGAGATTTGCAGTTGCCGCACACGCCAGTCTTCGCACAGGGCGTGTCCAGTCCAAACCTCTGGGCGTTGATGGGCGCAGCCTCATGGCGCGCTCTGGACACAGCGTCCTCTACGTTCTTCACCAACTTGTTCATTCCCACGATCATGACCACATTGGCAGGTCCCCAGGCTATGCAGGCCACTCTGTTGCCTATCCCGTCCACATTGACAAGGACGCCGTCCTCTGTGATGGCGTTGGTACTGCACAGGAAATAGTCGCTGGCGAAGATCTGGAGATGAGTCTGCCGCTTCTCTTCCGGTGTCTTGCAGATATCCCGGTTGTAAACTGTGTAGTTTCCGGAACAGACTGCGTCCAGAAGTCCCATCTCCTTGATGGACATGGAGCCACCCCAGCCCACAGAGCTTCCCTCCGGAATCAGCTCCAGCGCCTTTTTCAGGGCCTCCTCTTTAGACTGGGCATAATAGCCCTCCATATTCCTTGACTCCAGGCCCTTGATCACCCTTTGAACTGCCAGTTCATTTCTCTTTCTTCTGTTTGCATCCATATGTATTCCCTCCTTCTTAATTTTTATTCTCTTCATTATAGTACAGAAGTGCTGTCCCTCACAACTACCTTCTTCTGTTAAATGCGGGCCAGGATCTCGTCCAGCAGCCTTACCGCCACCTCATCCTTGCTCATGAGCTCCAGCTCCTTTTCCATGTCTGCCGTGATGATGGTCACCACGTTGGTGTCTGCCCCGAAGCCGGCCCCCTGCACCTTCAGGTTATTTGCCACGATCATGTCCAGGTTTTTCCTCTCCAGTTTGGCCCGGGAGTTCTCCAGCATGTTCTGGGTCTCCATGGAAAAGCCGCAGAGGAACTGTCCCGGCTTCTTATGCTGTCCGAGATATCCCAGGATATCGTCGGTCCTCTCCATGTCGATGGTCAGGTCCCCGTCGGACTTCTTGATCTTCTCGTCGCTTGTAACTGCCGGGCGGTAGTCCGCCACCGCCGCAGCCTTGATGATCACATCCATATCTCCGCTCCTTGCCACCACGGCCTCGTACATGTCCCTGGCCGACACCACCGGGACCACATCCACAAAGAGAGGGGGCTCCAAGGCCGTCTGCCCGGTCACGAGGGTCACCTCAGCCCCCCGCAGGGCGCAGATTTTTGCAATGCTGTAACCCATCCGTCCGGTGGAGTGGTTGGTGATGTACCGCACCGGATCGATCCGCTCCTGAGTGGGCCCCGCCGTCACAAGAATCTTCTTTCCCTTCATATCCTTCGGGAAGGCGCAGGCCATGAGCACGTACTGGAAGAGGGCGTCCGGCTCCGGCATCTTGCCTTTGCCCACGTCCCCGCAGGCCAGCCGGCCTGCTGCCGGCTCCACCACAGTCACGCCATATTTTCTCAACTTTTCCAGATTGTCCCGGGTCACCGGATTGTCATACATCCGGGTGTTCATGGCCGGCGCCACGATCTTGGGACAGTCGCAGGCAAGCACTGTGGTGGTCAGCATGTCGTCTGCGATCCCGCAGGCAAGCCTGGCAATCACGTTGGCCGTGGCCGGCGCGATGATCACCGCGTCCGCACGGGAGGCCAGGGAGACATGCTCCGTGCTGTACTCGTGGTTCCGGTCAAATGTATCTGTATGGCATCTCTGATTCGTCAGTCCCTCGAAGGTCAGAGGCGATATAAACTCCCTGGCGTGGTCCGTCATGATCACCTGCACGTCCGCACCGGCCTTTATGAGAAGGCTCGTCAGATAGGCGCTCTTGTATGCAGCGATTCCTCCCGTCACCCCCAGGATCACTGTCCTTCCTTTCAGCATATTGTCAAATCCTTCCTTTCATGCTATACTTTCCGCGTAATTGTATTATATCCCGACAGCGGGAATGATAACAAGGAGGAATTGAATAATGAAAGGAAAAAAACGTGACACCAGATGGATGGTCTGTGTTGCACTTATGGCAGCGATCGTCATCGTCCTCGCAAACACACCGCTTGGCATGATCCAGCTCCCTGTAATTAAGGCGACAACAGTACACATTCCCGTCATCATCGGAGCTGTGCTCCTGGGCCCTCTGGCAGGCGGCATTTTAGGCGGCGTCTTCGGTATCTGTTCTCTTGTAAGCAACACCATGGCACCCACCCTTCTGTCCTTTGCCTTCTCGCCCTTTATGAGCACCACCGGACTTCCCGGGGTTCTGAAGGCTCTCTGGATCTCCGTGGGATGCCGTATTCTCATCGGCGTGGCATCCGGCTGGCTCTGGGAGCTCTTTGAGAAGGTTCATTTAAATCAAACTATCGCCCTTCCCATCACCGGCTTTGCGGGCGCCATGGTCAACACAGTGACTGTCATGGGCAGCATTTACCTGCTCTTCGCCCAGCAGTATGCCCAGGCACAGGACGTGGGCATTACGGCCGTATGGGGCCTGATCATGGGAACCATTACTGCCTCCGGCATCCCGGAAGCCATCGCTTCGGCAGTTCTCGTACTGGCACTGGGGAAGGTTTTGCTGAGATTTATGAAAAAAATTATGGTATGATTTTATAAAAACTCCTCCGTACGGTTATGATATACTTTCCGTACAGAGGAGTTCCCTTTTCTAATCTTCTACTTTCCACATATATCTTCTGGTCATATAGTCAACACCTGTTTCTTTTGAGCTGTTGCTCGTCGGAGACTGGATCTGCAGCATTTCCATGACATTACAGATAAAGATATGGATCTGCTGTCCATATTTCAATCGTATTCGTTTCCATCCGCAGGCAGGGCTCTCCTTATCTCCCCCGCCGCGCCGCTGAACTCGCAGTCCTCCAGCCGTTCTTCCGGCAGATGACAGGTCCTTCTCTCCTTCTCCACGAGCCGTTCCACAAAGGACGTGGCGGGCCGACTGAGGAGTTCCGCCGGCGGAGAGTACTGCTGGATCTCTCCCTGGTCCATGACCAGTACCTTTGTCCCCAGCTTCAGCGCCTCACCGATGTCGTGGGTCACAAAAAGCACTGTGATCCCGGTCTCCCTGTAAATCCGCAGAAGCTCCTCCTGGAGCTGGCCCCGGGTGATCTCATCCACTGCGCCGAAAGGCTCATCCATCAGCAGGATCTCCGGGGAAGCGGCCAGTGCCCGGACAATCCCCACCCTCTGCTGCTGTCCGCCGGAGAGCTCTGCCGGGTACCGCCTCTTCAGGTCCTCATCAAGCCCCACGATCTTCATCCACTTTGATACCGCCGACCTTGTCCTGGCTCTGTCCCGGCCGTTGAGCAGATTTGGAACGTAGGAAATATTCTGCTCCACCGTCATGTGGGGAAACAAAACACTCCCCTGGATAGCGTAGCCAATGCCCCGGCGCAGCCGGGTCTGATCCTTGTCCCGGATGTTCTCCCCGTGGATGAGGATATCCCCTGCGTCAGGCCGAATCAGCCCGTTCACCATCTTCAGCGCCGTGGTCTTGCCACAGCCGGAGGAACCGACGATGGTGACAAACTCTCCCTTTTCCACCTGGAAACTCAAATGCTCCATGACCACCTTTTCCCCATATGCCTTTTTGATGTCCTTAAATTCGATCTCTATATTCATTTCTGTATTCGTTTCTGTATTCCTCTCTGTCCGCATCCTTGCATCCTCCTTACAGAAGCCCGCGGCTCTCGAGGAATTCCTCCGCCACGTCCCTTGGCTCCCTGCCCTCTGTCTCCACTTCGTAGTTCATGGCAGCCATGTCGCTGTCCGAGATGAGCCCGGTCACCTTTTCAAATACCTGCTCCAGCTCCGGGTGCTCCTCCAGCACCTGGCTGCGGACCACATTGCCGCACATGTAGGAGGGGTAGAACTGCTTATCGTCCTCCAGCACAGTCACATCCGAGGCGGAGAGCTGGCCATCCGTAGTGAAGATCACCATGACATCGATCTGCTCCTGGCTTATGGCCTGGTATTTCAGCCCGATATCCATGTCCATGGTCTCCCTGAAATAGAACCCATAGGTGTCGCAGAGAGCGTCGTAGCCGTCCTCCCGCTCAAAGAAATCGTACTCTGCTCCAAATACAAGCTGGTCGGACACCCCGGCAAGGTCCGAATAGGTCTTCAGGTCATATTGCTCCGCAATCTCCCGGCGAACCGCCAGACCGTACGTGTTGTTGAACCCGTACATGCCGATCCACTCCATGGAGAGCTCCTCGTTGTAATACTCCTGCAGACTGTCAAATAGATCCTCTGTGTACAGTCCTTCCTCCTTCATGACCATGTTCCAGGCCGTGCCAGTGTACTCCGGGTACATGTCAAACTCTCCACTTTCCATGGCCGGCTCTATGTTGGAAGTGCCGCCGCCCACGCCCTGGGTCAGCTCCACATTCAGGTCTGTATCCTTCTCAATGAGAATGTCCAGCATCTCTCCCAGCACGTACTGCTCGGTCATGGGCTTTGTGGCAATGCGGATCGTGTCCTGGGTCTGCCTTTCAAGCAGCGTGGCGATGAGCAGGCAGGCGCAGAGGACCAGAGTCGCCGCGCCCAGCATCCGGTTGGTTTTCCTGGCCCTGGCGCTGCGCTTCTGCAGCCTCTTTTCCACAAACCCCAGAAGGAAATCCAGCAGGAGGGCCAGCAGGGCGATGAGCAGGCTCCCCGCCATGGTCATCCCGCTGTTGTTGGTCGTGATGCCCCGGTAAATGGCAACACCCAGCCCCCCGGCTCCTATGAAGGAGGCGATACCTGCAAGGGCGATGGTCATGGTCACCATGCCGCGGATGCCGGACATGATCACCGGCATGGCAAGGGGCAGCCGAACCTTCAAAAGAACCTGCATCCGGGTGCTGCCCATTCCTTTAGCCGCCTCCAGGATCGCCGGATCCACGTTGGCTATGCCCGTATGGGTATTCCGCACCATGGGAAGGAGCGCATACACCGTGAGGGCAATGACAGCCGTGGCGTCTCCCACTCCGGAAAAGGGAATCAGAAATCCCAGCATGGAGATAGAGGGAATCGTGTAGAGAAAATTGATAACCGCCAGGGTGGGCTTTGCCGACCTGTCAAACTCGCTGATCAGGATTCCCACAAGGCCGCCCAGCAGGACAGCGATCAGAATGGCTGTCAGGGAAATTCCCAGATGCTCTCCCAGGAGCCCCAGGAAGAAGACCCTTCTTTCTATTAACAGTGTGACCATCTCTCTTATCATGCTATTCTCCTCCAAAATGTATCCTAAAATGCCGGCCGGTGTATCCGTCCCGGATCCACGGTCTTTTGTACACCCCTTTTACAGGGAATCTCGGGATAGCCAAATCCTATAAACATTCCCGTGTAGTGGTCCTCGGGTATCTTCAGCAGAGCCATGACCCGGGGCATCCTCTTCAGGGCTCCCAGAGGAAAGGTCAGCATCACGGCCCCCAGCCCCCGGGAGGCGCAAAGCAGCTCAAAATAGGTTCCCGCCACCAGCACATCCTGCACCGGCTCCCCCTTTCCCAGAGGGGCATGGGGAATAAGAAGGTGGGGCGCTCCGCAAAAAAGCATATCCGGCCGCACGGTCTTTCGCCACCGCTTCATGTCCTCGTAGGACTCCCGGTCAAAGCCTTCCGGGTAAATGCCCTGCCCGGCCAGAGCTTCCATCTTGCGGAATGTCATGTTCCGCAGCCGCTCCATCTGTTCCTTGTCGTCGATCAACGTAAACTCCACCTGCTGTTTGTTGCCCCCGTTGGGGGCATTTGCCAGCCGGCCGATCATGTCCCGGATGACGCCGGGGTCCACATTCCGATCCTGGTAGCGCCTGCAGGAGTGCCTGTTAGCGATCAGCGCATCCAGGACCGGAGCCGCATCGGTTCCCTTCACCGGAGGAAGGCTGTCCTCTGGCCGGTGTCCGAAGATGGAGACGGCTCCTGCCGGACAGACTGCCAGGCAGTGCTCGCATTTCCAGCAGCCCTTCCAGCCGAATTCCTCAAACTCCGCCATTTGCACCTTTCCCTCCCCGTCCAGGGAAAGGATGCCTCCCGGGCAGACCCGAGTGCACAGCCCGCAGCCCGTACATGTAGCTCTATCCACTTGAAACCCTGTTTTATTCATCCCCTGTTCCTCTCCGCTTCTTTCCCGGCATTTCTGCCCTTCCTTTTCTGAGTTTATTTTATGAGCGGATAGACCCAGGCACAAGTACGCACTTTTTTGTGCCGTAGTTACCTGGCGGTAACCCCCGTCGCCGGGCCGTCTTTCTTTTTTAAGCAGCAAAAAAAGGCCCCATGCCGCCTGTATGAGCGACATAGAGTCTTTAAAATCCTGTGAAATGATGCTTGCGAAATTACTGGATAGATTTACCCAGCTCGTAGGCCTTCCCAATCTCCGGTTTTCCGTCAATGTCTCCCACATCGCCGTTTCCGCCGGCCAGGACATGGCCCAGGTTCTCCCATCTCAGGTGCTCCATCAAATGGTCGTAGTAGAGAAGGACATCCTCAAACCCATTGCCCTCCGCGGCCATCAGAAGGGCGGAGGACCTGTCATGTCCCCTGAGGAGATTGCCATCCCCCTCCTCCAGGGCAAACAGGCGGTCAATGGCGGTCCGAATCTGGCCGCTCATGTTCCAGTAGTAGAGAGGTGTGGCAAGGACCACCACGCCGCACTCCCGCACCGCCGGGTAGATCTGCTCCATGTCGTCCTTCTGGACACAGGGACATTCCCTGCTGCTGTGGCCTCCAAAGCAGCCCTTGCACCCATGGATGTTCATGCCGTCCAGGAAGAATTCGGTCACTGTGTTGCCTGCACTCTTTGCGCCCTCTGTAAAGGATTTTACAAGAGCTGATGTATTCCCATTTTTCCGGGGACTTCCGTTTAAAATCACAATCTTTTTAGCCATATCTGTTCTCCTTTCGCTGATCGCTCCATTTAAAAATTATCTGCCAGAGCTGCCGCCTGGGCGCAGCCGTCGGTCTTTGTGATATCTCCTGCGTTCAGCACGCCGGGGACAAGCACCTCGCCTACCATCTTCCATTTATTTAAGGCTGCCGTCCGCTCCATGGGAATCCGCACGCCGTCCAGAACGCTCCGATCCTCATCCTCGCAACAGGCGATGAGAGCGCACGCCTTTCCTGCGATATCCTTGCCGCCAGCGAACAGAGAATAGATGCGGTCGATCACCGCTTTGATCTGTGAGGGGATCGAATACCAGTAAACCGGAATGGTAAATACCAGTCCATCCGCCTCCAGGATCGCCGAGGCAATGGTGTTGAAATCGTCGTCAAACCTTGTCACTGTGTGCCCCTTCTCCTCAGCCGCCTTGATAAAGGCATCTGTCATGGCAAAGCTGTTGCCGTTTTTCCGGGGACTTCCTGTGATCACAACGATTTTTGTACTCATAATCCATCTCTCCTCTTTTACTTGTTTTTGCGGGATTGACATTCCCTGCTGCTGATAATACGATCATAGCAAGAATATGCAATAAAACAAGTACGCACATGAAAGTGCGATACTTACATCAAAGCATATTGCTTACCTGAAGGAAAGTGTAAAATGGGCAAGACCATCTTGATCGGATGCTAATAAGCCCCATACAAGGCGGTTGACGTATGTCCTGTATGGGGCTTTTCTTACCCGAAATCATATGCTGTTTTTTCAGTCGACCAAAGAATTCATAAATGCTTCAACTTCCTCTTTCTGAGGATATCCGCATCCTGGTTTTTTCGTCATGCTTCCCGGGCGGGTCACCTTATATGCGGCATATTTGCTGGCCCACTCGGTCGCTTCTCTCAGGCTTCTTCCCCATACCAGATTCGCAGCCACGGCCGCAAGATATCCGTCGCCTGCGCCGATCGTGTCTACCGCCTTTACCGGTGTGGGAGCCACTTCCCAGTAATCGTCTCCGTCAAGGACCACACTGCCCTTAGAACTGCATGTCATTATGACTCCTTTGCAATGATATGTATCCTTTATCCATCTCACGATTTTTTCTGACGGTTCCTCCGCATTTTCCGGAAGTCCGCACAGTGTTACTGCTTCCACGTCATTGAGCACCATATAGTCCAGGTAACTCAAATCTCCCATATCCCCGCCAGGAAGGGGACTGACATTACAAAGCGTAAGCATGCCGTATTCTTCCTTCGCGATCTTCGCGCCGTCCAGCGCTTTTTGGAATGGCATCCCGAATCCGGTAATAAATACTTTCGCTTCTTTCATAGCCTCTATGGCATCGTGTGTCTCCTGCCACGTCAGCGCCCGGCACGCGCTGTCTCCATCTACGATGGTGTTTGTACTGTCCTCTTCAATCATAATCAAACCGGTTCCGGTAGAGACCGAGTGATCCCTGTACATATATGTCGTATCTACGCCGGATTCGCTCATCCACTTGTCTCCCATATCGCCCCAGGGATCGTATCCGACTTTGCCGATATATCCGGTGCTCACGCCCAGACGCCCCAGAGCAACAGAAACAGTCGCGCCCTTTCCTCCGTCTTCTTCCACATGCCAGTTGGTGGCCTCCAGAGTCTCGCCCCGGCGGGGGAATCTTTTAATATGGCATACCTGTCCAACCCCGTGACTGTTTAAGACAATTACATCAATCGGTCCGAATTTCCCCATTTCAATCCCTCCTTTTACGATTCACCCAGCAGACTTCTGAACACCTGTATCCCCCGTTCGGCAGAAAAATCCGGTTCGTTGGCATATCTGCTGAACAGTTCCAGTGAAAGGTAGCCCTCGTATCCCACCTGTTTTAAGTAATTTACGATGCGCGGGAAATCCATCTCTCCGTCTCCCGGGATCAGATGATCCTCGCTTGTGCGTTCGCAGTCCACAAAATGAATATGCTTTACATCATCCCCCATTTTTTCAAAATACCCACAGATCGGTTCCCCGTATGTAAACGGAGCAGCCAGATCAAGCATACATTTAAACCTGGGGGAATTCACCTGATCCAGCGCCCAGCGTATGTCGTCGGAACTTACAATGATCGTCCCCTCATAGGGAGTAACCGGTTCGAGGATAATTGTCTGCTCGATTTGTTCTGCATAATCCGCAAGAATTCTCATATTATCAATAAAAAGTTTTTTTACCTCTTCACGATCCCGTCCATATCCCGGATGATTGCATGCGAACATACAGTACTGGGAGCCGATTTCCTTCGCCATATCCAGAGTCAGTTTAAAATACTCCAGACTTTCTCTGTTCATCTGCGGGTCTTCAAAGACAAGGCTGTACGGCGAGCCTGTATTCTCCGGCGCATAACTGACAATCGGAAGTCCATATTCCCTGGAAAGACTGCGGATTTTCGCAGCTCCTCCTTTTGCCAGATCCGGCGCATACGCGTGAGGTCGGAAGCCTCCGATCTCTATCGCGTCATATCCGTTTTTCGCCGCCGCCTGAAACACCCGTTCAATGGGATAATTTGAAAATCCGGCCGTAAATAAGGCAGTTTTCATTGACATAGTATATCCTCCTTTAAAATCAATCTGCATGTTTTAAAATATTTTCTATGTGGGCTTCCATATCCTCTGCTTGTTTCGGATTCAGATATCCGAAATTAAAGCGGATACTTTCATGAGCATGGGGAGCAAGCGTATTATAATAACCATGCTCTCTCTGATATGCGGTGGAGCGGTTTGTCCCCGTAGTGGGAAGCGCAATACCGATACCGTCCTCATCCTCCGTTCGGCAGTACCACCTCAGGGCGTAAGGAAGTTCCTTGGTGCAAAATCCCACATAGCACGCGTCCCCTTCCGGCAGAACCTGCATCGCATGAGCCCAGCCGTTCCCGTCGGCCTCGTATTTGATATTAATACACATTTCCGGGTCAAAACATTGTGTTTCTGAATCGAGGAAATCCACGATCGTCGGATTCTCCAGCACCTTTTTTCCAAATTCCCGCATACGGACTGCCCGCGGAGAGTCTCCTTCCAGTTCCGGCGGATCCGGCTTAATATGTTCTTTATCTTTTTTCGCACTGTATACAATTCTGGAACCGTCTACCGCAAGCCAGTTCATGTGGCACATAAACAGATAATCCAGCTCACTTCCTCTGCGGTTATGTATATCAATATGCATTTCTGCCACTGTATTCCCTTCATAAATACGAAGTTCCGGACTGTAAGCATAGTGATATTCCTGACTGTTTCTGTATATATAGGTGCCGCCGGCCGCAATATATTTCCCTTTTTCATCCTGTCCGATTCCGACATATGTTTCCGGATAATCCGCAAAGGGCAGTTCTCCGTGAAGAGGATAGTCTTCTCCTTCCTCGGCGCAGTTAATGTTGGTCAGCCCGCAGTGAATCAAAAGTGCTCCATAATTATCTCCGAATTTGGTGGTTTTCTGGGGCTGGTCAAAAATCGTTCTCTGCGTCAGATTTCTCCCTTCAAATTCTGCAAACCAGATCTGTTGGCCCATATAAGGAAGCACCACCATGCTGCAGCGCCCATTCCCGACGCGCAGTCCGCAGACTCCCGTCTCATATCGAAAGGCTACAGCGCTGAATTCCCCGTTTCTTACAAGTTCCAGCGGACGGTCGGCAAAAAAGCGGGGTGTAAAATTAACTCTGGTCCATTCCATCTCTGCCTGCCTCCTTCCTGTCAGGGCACATCATATCCCATCTCTCCGGCAAGGGTATCCAGCTTCTCTTTCAGTTCATCCGGCACGTAATCCTGATCTGCCGGCATTCTTGAATGCATTCCCGTCGGACCTCCGCCGTATTTCATTGCGTAAATCCATGCCGCATTAAACGGCGCCTGTTTACACAGATTACGGATTTTCAGCACTGTATGCTGTGCGTCTATACACGCCTTTGCATCGCCTGCGAGCCCCGCGTCTACGATGGTTTTCATCTCTGACGGGAAAGGCACTGCCATGAAAGAAACACAGCCCACCGCTCCCAACAGCATCATGACACCGTCCAGTCCGTCGCATCCGCCCAGGAAATCAAAATTTTCCGGGTCGATGCGAAGCGTGCACTGTATGAAATTGAGAATATCTACCGAAGCATCCTTAAATCCTCTGAGATTCGGGTGCTCATTTGCCAATCTGCACAGCGTGTCCGGAGCAAACAGCGTACCCATCTGCACACAGTTGTAAATATATACCGGTTTATTCACATAATCGATCAGTTCCGCCGCATAGTCGTAAAGCGCCTGCTGTGTATGACGGAAAAACGGGGGCGCTGTAATACAATAGCAGTCTGCAAGCCCTGTCTTTTCATACAGATCCAGAAGGTCTTTATTCTGTTCGATCGTATTTTCAAAGGAGCACGCCATAATCTTTGCTTTTCCCTGCGTCACCCCATAAATCGTCTCCAGGAGCCGGATCTTCTCATCATTTGAGAGCGCCTGGCTCTCCGCGGCAAGCCCGTTGACAAAAAAATTTTCAATGCCTTTTGACATCTGCCATCTGATCAGTTCTTCCACCTGTTTATAGTTAATTGATCCGTCTTCGTTAAATGGCGTCAATATCTCGACCACCACTCCTTTTATAAAATGTCCCATACTGCTTTCCCCCTTTTCTTTATCCCAGTGTCATACCGCCGTCTACAAGGCTCATAAGAAATGTCCGCTCCCAGGCAGAACGTTGTCTTCTCCGTCAGACCAAGCTTTTCCGCCGTCTTCTCAGCATATTCCTTTTTCACGTCAATCAAAGCGGCTTTTGCTCCTGTTACAATAACTGTTTTTCCTGTAAATTCCATACTTTCCTTATATGATGTTTATAGAAGCAAAAACACCATATTTCCTTTCTTTTTAATATCGTGGGCCGCTGCCTTTATCTGTTATCTGCACCTTATCCATCCTGCTGTTCTTCTCTGATACAGCTCTCTTCATATTCGATCGTAAACGGAAGATTTCCCCGATAATATGTTTCCTTTTTTACCGTCTCCAGAAGTGCGCCGCAAAAACTGTCGTCTGTCAGACCGTTCCCTTGAAGCACCACCCTGCCGGGATCCAGAAGAACGCAGGCGCAGGCGATCGCCTTTCCCAGCTGTCTGCCTATAAGCGCCCCTTTCTTTTCTGCTTCCGCTTCTTTGCTGTCCGCCTGTTTTTTCAGCTTTTGTATTTCACATTTTGCCGCGACCTCATTCAAAGTGATCCCGTCGGCGTGAATCCCTTCCGCTACCAGGAAACTTCCGAGATCAAGCGGAAGGCTGCGAACGCCTCCGCCCATTTCCAGACGGGCTTCTATGGTACGTCCCACCCGTATATATAAGGTGGTTTCCCGCCCGTCTCCCATGCCCGGACCCTTTGCAAATCCCTTCATGCCCCGCAGAGCTGCTGCCGCCGCGCCAAGGAACGCGCCGGAGTATCCCAAAGCGGTGGCCTCAATGACAGGCGTCTTTCCCGGCTGGCACCTGGAAAACTCTTTTACCAGGGCACCTTTGTACATTTCAAAGATAAGAGAAATCCCGCCGCCCAGGATAACTTTTCCAAAATCAGCGAAAGCGCAGGCATTGGCAATCACTCTTCCCAGATACTTTCCTTCCAGCTCCAGCGCTTTCAGCGCCGCCTCATCTCCCAGCTCCGCTAACGCCGCTATTTCCCTGCCGCCCGGTTCTTTCCCATTGATCATCTTTTCCCCGCCTGCTGCTATATAGTTTTGAGCCAGCGCCCGGCCGGAAGCATACATTTCCACAACGCCGTTTACACTTCCAGTGTCTGAGGGACGGCCGTCTTCTTCCACGACAAACAGACCGATCTCCCCCGCATGCCAGAAGCCGCCGTAATATAACTCTCCATTCAGATACAGCGCTCCCCCGATTCCCGTGCTTACCGTCATATACAGGAACGTACTCTGGTCTTTTGCGCCGCCGAAATATTGTTCTGCGAGAGCACATGCATTGCAATCATTGTCTGCAAAAAAAGGAATCCCGAACTCTCTGCTTAAGATATCGCATATCGGCAGGTCTTTCACAACGAGGAAGTCCGAATCCACCCACACTCCGGTTTCCGGATCTGCGAACCCGGGGATGGTAAGCCCTCCTGCTTCGGCTCTTTCCGCCAATTCCGGGCGCTTCCGGCATATATCCCGAAGAGCGGCTGTCAGCTGCCTTACTATACCGTCCGGATCCGGATTCGGGTCCGCCCACTCTCTTCTCTCCTGATAGAGGATGTTCCCGCCGCAGTCAACAAAACCCGGCATATATTTGGATCCTCCGATGTCTGCAACCATCAAAACCGGAGCCTGTTCCTGTTCCTTTTTTCCCATATCAATCATCCTCATACGCCGGAAGCATCACATCATCCAGTCCTGCAACCAGCGGAATACTCAAATCAATTCCCATGTTGTCCGCGATCAAAAAAGAAAGAATCTGGAAGGGCACCAGGTATTCTATCGAATCCACAAATTCTACATTTGAGCTGTAAACCGGCAGACTGTCTTCCGCCCCCGCGCCTCCCGCCTGCTCCAGGACAATCCTGTTTTTACAGTAGGGTTCCATAGCCTTCGCAAGCGTAAGCATTCTTTCTCTTTGAGGCCCCGCCGCCGGAGCCGTAAAAAATATCATGTCCCCTTTCCCCAGGCCCCGGAACGGACCGTGAAGGGCCTCCTCCAGTTCCAGGGCCAGAGAAGGCTTTCCGTGGCACTCAAAAAATTTCAGGGCGGCTTCCTGCACAGTCCCATAGTTCGGACCATACCCGAGAAGAAAGTATTTCTCTGCCGCCATCACCCGGTCTTTGTTATTCCCGAACCACTCCACTCCGGCTGCGATCGTTTTCCCGATATTATTCGGAACGTCTGCACATGCCAGCAGATATCTTTTATACTCCGCTTCTGTTATATTTCCGACGTGGTATGCTGCTTCCAAAAAATTCAGAAAGATCATAAACAACGCCATTGTCTGCCCTTTTGTAGCAGCCATTGCCACTTCATGTTTCCCCGGCTTTGCCAGAACGATATCCGAGTTTCGGGCCAGTATTCCATCCGGATTTAATGTAGTGGACATGACGGCCACCCCTTCTCTTTTTGCATTTTTTGCCGCATCCACCTGGCCTTTTGAATGTCCGGATTCCGCAGGGCATACAAGGAGTATTTCCTCCGGGCGAAGGATACCGGAGCGGCTGAACTTGCGGTAATTGCAGAACACACCTGCAGGAACCGCTTCCGCCTCTGCGCCAAGCAGTTTTTCTGCCGCAAAAGTCAGCGTATATCCGGCATAGTAAGGAGAGCCGTTGCCCACAAAAAATATTTTTTTAAATCTGCGGTTCTGATAGAGCGAGACAAACTCCCTGCACAGTTCTTTCCTTTGTTCAAACAGGACGCGCAGCAGGAGAACCTGTTCTTTTATCTCCTCCATCATTGCATATCGCTGCCCCATGCTCTTCCTCCTGTTATGAACTGCATTTCTTTATAAATTCGTTTACCTCTTCCAGCGGACGGTATGCCGGTATGGTTCCGTTGATCGTTACAGAGAGAGCGGCATATTTGCTGGCCCACGACATTGCCTCTTTCAAAGATTTCCCCCATACAAGGTTCGCTACAACCGCAGCCATAAAACCGTCCCCCGCGCCGGCAGTATTCACTACTTTTTCAACTTTTACAGGCGGAATCTCAAAGTAGTCATCTCCGCACAGAGCCGTGCTTCCATCGCTTCCGAGAGTCATAATCACATTTTCCACTCCGTAGATCGCCCGCACTTCTTCCATGATCTTCCTGGGCTCAAGTTCACCGTCTGCCAGCTCATTGCAGATATATCTTCCCTCTACTTCATTAATGAAAAGATAATCAATATAATCCAGCTTATCCATCGGTTCCTCCGGGAGCGGACTCGGATTCAGAACTGTCAGCATTCCCAGTTTTTTGGCATGTCTGGCTCCTGCAAGGGCAATCTTCATAGGGACTTCAAACCCAGTGATGAAATAAGCAGAACCTTTCATGTCATCCAGCGCATCTGTCACTTCTTTTTCCGTAAGCGCCACGCTGGAGCTGTCCCCGTCAATGACCGTATTCTGTCCGTCGGGTCCGATCAGGATCAGTCCCGTTCCTGTAGACACCTCGTCTGTCCGGTACATATATGTAGCGTCAGCCCCGGCTTCTCTGAGCCATTTCTCTCCCAGATCTCCCCAGAAATCATTGCCTACTTTGCCAATATAGGCGGTATCTATTCCAAGTCTTGCCAGCGCAACTGCTACGTTTGTTCCTTTTCCTCCGTCTTCTGCCACATACCAGTTTTTCACGCTTAACGTCTCTCCCCACTTCGGCATATGATCGGTATAAGCATACTGGCCTACTCCATGGCTGTTCAGTACAATTACGTCTTTTCGATTCATCTCTTACCACCCTTTCGTATCATGCGCCATCGGGTGATCAATCGTTTCTTCCGTTGTAAAAAGCGTTACATCCGAAATGTATTTCGGTATGATCGTAACCGGATATTCTACGGTAGGCTCGCTGAATAAGAGAATACGGCATACTGTCTGTTTCCAGGTTCCCGTTGCAACCATATAAACTGCCCTCTTTGCGGAAAGCATTACTTTAAATCCTAATGTTATGGCTTTCGGCGGAATCCGGTCCATACAGCACCCGAATGAGCGCTGGGCCATAGCGATAATAGAGTCATCATTCAGGTCTACAATTCTCGTTTTCCCGTTTGCATATTCGTCTACGGTAAGCCTGTAGCAGTAGCTCCTTGGTTCTTCATTAAATGCAACCAGTCCTGTGGCACCGATGCCTGCCCAGAGCGTATCCACCCCGCCCAGCTTTTCGCACAGTTCATCTGCATAGTCAATATTGTTGATCCTGGGCCAGATCCTCTGCTGTGGCGGTACATTCAGTTCATCGTCGATCCGTCCGTAAAAGCAGGCGTTCATTGTACCTTCCAGACTCTCGTATGTATCTGCCACCGGAAGAGGACGGCCTTCCCAGTCGAGAAATTCGTCCATATGGAAGATCCAAAGATTCTTAAGACTGATCCTCTCTTTGTTCACACGGTCAATAAAAATGTCATACTCCTCCGTCGGTCCCGCCGGCAGCACCCATTTTGTAGGTATGCCAAGTCTGTTGTGCTCGATCACTTCGTCCGCCATCATGTTGCCAAGTTCCGTCATAACAGCGGATTTGTTTTCCCTTACTTCCAGTTTTACCTTTAATCCTTCCTGATCTTTCAGCTCTTCTCTGGGAATGGAACACCACTTAAATATTTCCTCTTTTGTAAGTCTGTTTGTTTCCATGTATGCTCCTCCTTGTAAATTCTTTTTACGAATGAACTACCAAATCCTGCCTGTCCGCAGGATTTGGTAGTTTTTCTTATGTACAGCCGCTCTTATGCAAATATCCGTGTCCTGACTTGCGGCGTATCCATATTAAGAAACAGTTGACGCTTACGCCAGTTTTTCTGCCGCTTCTCTCTCAGCTTCCCTCTGTTCAATAATATCCGCATTCGCTTTTTTGAAATAGAAGTAAAACGGAATTGCAGAACCAATTGCAATGACCGATGCGATAACACTGGGAACCGGATCTGCAATAAATGTTGTCACAATAAGAATACAGGAAGGAACAATCGCCAAAAGCGCCATGAGCGGTCCTGCCGGCATTTTCCAGGTGGGATGATAGTTGCTCTTCTTGCGCAGCTTAAACCATGTGGTAAAGCAAAGTACATTACGGATCAGGCAGATCAGTGTGAAGTATCCCAACAGCACCTGGATCGTTGAGAAGAATACGAAAGCAATTGCCGCCCCGCTCTGCCACAGCATCGATACATAAGGTGTCTTCCATACAGGATGTACGGTGCCCCATGATTTCCACCAGTAGCCATCGGTCGCCGCTTTGTACTCAACACGCGCCTGGAACATGATCAGGGAAGAAAGAGAACCGGTAACTACAACAATTGCAAGTATCGCTGCAATTGTACCAGACGCTTCGCCGATCAGAGGTACGTTCTCAAATGCAGTTGCAATCGGAGCATCTGAAGCCGCAAGTGTGGAAATGTCGCAAAGTCCTACCGCTGCCGTCGTCAGTCCTGTATACAGAAGAGTAACAAGAATAACGGTACCAATCAGAGCAATCGGCAGATTCCTGTGCGGGTTCTTGATCTCTCCTGCCATTGTTCCGCAGGTCTGCATACCGTCAAAGGACCAGGTTGTTGCCGCAATACCAAGAATCAGAGCCATTGCTCCTGTATTTGCCCCTTCCACCGCCGGAGCGCTGTAGTTTCCGCCGGAAACGAAGAACAGTCCTACAATAACAAGAAGGATAAACGGTACAATTTTAAATGTTGTTATAACATTCTGGAATTTTGCTCCTGCATCCATCTTAATCATATGAAGCAGCGTAAAGATCACAATCAATATCACCGAAATAATTCTTACTGTCATACTTGCCCAACCGGTGAAATATGCAAGGTAGTTGCCTACGGCAATCGCCATGATCGCAATACCAACCGGGTCCGTTGCCCAGAAACAGGACCAGCTTCCGAAGAATGACAAGAATTTCCAGCCTGCTTCACGGAAATAGACAACAAACAATCCATCTTCCGGATATGCGGTCATAAGCTCTGTGTAACACAGATTCTGCGGAATCATGATCAGACCGCCGATCAGGAAAGATAAAATTGTCAGCAGAGGAGTCCCGGCTGCGCCTGCCACTTCTCCTACCGAAGAAAAAATACCCGATCCAACTGTTGTTCCCACTCCTAATACAATCGCTGACATCAACCCCAACCTTCTGGCCAGATGCTTTTCTCCACCGGTTGATGCCGATGGAGCGTTCGTGTTATTATTCGCCATAACACTTCCTCCTTTTTCCTTTTTGATAAGTTTTTTGAGTTGCCCTTTTTTCTGTATTATATTTGTCTTACTTGTATATTTCAATGACTTATATTATTTTCTATTTTTTCCACAAATTTTATGTTATATTTTTGTATATATTTAATATGTTTTTTATCTTTGTGTATTTTATCTATATTTTGCGCATTTTTTCACAATATTAATTGGTTATATTTTTATATTTTTTTATCATTTAATGTAGTTATATGTTTTCCAATATATTAATATAAGATTATTTATTTTTTAATACCAATTTCCTACATACTCTTGCAATTATTGTGTCAAATATATTGAATTTATAATATATTTTTATTATACTTTTTACTATCTTATATATTATCTTGAATAGAAGGGAGATTAAAATGAAAACTGCTTATTTTATGGGGATTGACACTGGCACAAATTCCAGCAAAGGAGTTCTGATTGATGAAAACGGCCGTATTATCGCAGAACATTCCACACAGCACGCCATGACAAATCCAGCCCCGGGTCATTACGAACATGACGCAGATAAAGACTGGTGGGGCGATCTGTGTATCATCAGTAATGAATTGATCAAAAAATCCGGCGTATCTCCAGAGGACATCAAAGCTGTAGGTACAAGTGCCTTGGGAGCGGACTGTCTTCCTGTAGACGAAGAATGTCGACCGCTGAGAAAAGCAATTTTATACGGAATTGATTCGCGGGCTGTCGATGAAATAGCGCAGCTTACAGAAATGTACGGAAATGAGCAAATCCGCAAATGGTACGGCCGTCCCTTATGTTCCAGTGACGTTATGCCCAAAATCCTCTGGGTTAAAAATAAAGAACCGGAAGTTTATAAAAAAGCGTACAAATTTCTTACAGGTTCCAGTTTTATAACGGCCAAACTGACAGGAAAGTATACCGTCGACCGTTTCCTCGGTCTGGCCAGCTTTAACCCGCTGTATTTTAACGATGGAACGCCCAATCCGGAAACCTGCCGTCCCATCTGCCGTCCGGATCAGCTGGCAGAAGTCAAGGAGGCAAACGACATCGCCGGTTATGTTACTTCAGAGGCAGCAAAAGAAACCGGGCTGGCAGCCGGAACTCCGGTCATTGTAGGCACAGACGATTCCGGTGCCGAAGCGATAAGCACCGGAGTCACGATGCCCGGCAAGATGATGATACAATTCGGCTCTTCTATTTACATGATCCTGGGGACAGAAGAATTGGTAGATGATGAACGTTTATGGCGTGAAGAGTTTATCGTCCCCGGCCTGTGCGATATTTCAGCCGGGACAAACACAGCCGGTTCCCTTACAAAATGGTTTCGAGACACCATTTTCCCCGATGCATTAGACTGGGAAGCCAAAGGCGGCCCTGACGCATATCAGACAATGTTAAGCGGAGTGGCGCAGATACCGCCCGGAAGTGAAGGTCTGATCACACTTCCTTATTTTGCAGGAGAGAGAACCCCGATCAACGATCCGGCGGCAAAAGGCATCCTGTTCGGACTCACCCTGGCCCACACCCGGCAGCACATGTATCGCAGCGCGCTGGAAGCAGTGGGATATTCCATAAACCAACAGCTCCGGATCATGCTGGATCATCACGTACCTGTAGACCAGATTTTCGCCGTAGGCGGAGGAGTCAAAAATGAGCTTTGGATGCAGATCGTAGCCGACATTACCGGGCTTGAGATCAGTACGCCGGCTGTTACCGTCGGTGCATGCTTCGGAGACGCTCTAATGGCCGCGTCCGGAATCAAACATCCAGGGTTTGAATCCTTTGCCGCTCTTACAAACTTTATTAAACCAGGAAAGACTTACATACCAAATGCGGAAAATCATAGAACGTATCAAAAATATCAGAAGATCTACGATGATCTCTATCCGATAACAAAGGAATTGATGCACCGGCTGGACAACATCTGAGACAACGTATTTCAGAGCAATGATCACAAAAAGCCGCCTGCGAAACGGTTCCTGTACACTGTACAACGTACGGTATATAGGAACCGTTTCGCAGGCGGCACATTCTGTCTGCTGCGCGCATGTCATTTGTCAGCCATTATCTGCGCATTTTTATTCTGAAAGAGCTCTTATCGCTTCGGATAAATGACCGAGTAAAGGCAATGGCTCTGCCATTTATATCTTTGTAATCGCTGGACATCATAATCAGGGCGACTCCGTCCGGAACAGAAAGAGTTTTTCTCATTTTGGGCAGACCTTTTATGATTTCCATTGTCTGCTGCACACTGCCGATCGAGACTCTATAAAAGGCAAAAATGTCTTTGATAGAGAATACCGAACTGTTCACTGCCTCAAACTCCGGCAGCACCTCCTCAGGAAGAAAAATCTCAGTAATCGAAAGGGGCTCGTTGCAGATAGTCGCAAACTGCTTCACATAAAAAACAGAATCTTCCGGCTCAATATCAAAATAATTGGCATATTTATTCCCCGCCGGCCGCAGCACCTTCGTCTGTTCTTTTACCGAGACATTTTTGTACCCGGAAGACACAGTACCAACAAACTTTCCTTCCCCTTCCAGCGCCTCCTCATACTTCTCCCCGACTACAAATACGCCTTTCCCCTGCACCCGCTGAAGAATCCCTTCATTCACCAGAGCTTCCACCGCATTGCGGACAGTAAGACGATTGATACCGAACGTCTCTGCAAGACTGTTTTCTGAGGGGATCGCTGTCCCCGGTAAATATTCCCCATCTTCGATCCGATTCCGGATAATTTCTCTGAGCTGGAGATAGATCGGCATCCGGTAATCCAGCTGTTCAAAAATTTTTTCCTTCTTCTTTTTCTCGTCCTGTTTGTTTACTCTTACGTCTGTATTTTCCATATCGGGCCCTCTCATTCTTTATTCACAAGACTCACAAATTTAAACTGATCCGAACGGAACAGCTGTTTATAATAAGTCATTGGAATGCCTTCCTCATCTTCTATCATACCTGAAGTAAAAAAAAGCGGGGCTCCCTGATCTATTTCAAGTATCCGTGCCTCTTCTGCACTTGCGTAAGTCACGCTGATATGTTCTTCTCCTGCTTCCTGCTTTTTATGATAAATACTCCGGAAGATATAGTCCATTGAATTTTTTTCGTTATAATATGTATTAAAATCAGGATATCTCTTACAGTCTATATAAGTCGTCTCTATTATGCTCGGAACATAATCCACATTACGAACACGGATATATTCGTAAACCTTTGTCCCAAGCGGAATCTTTAATTTTTTTGAAATCTGTTTTGTAGCCTCCACCACGCGGGAACTGATGATCTTCTTGGACAAAAACATTCCTTGCTGCCTCAGTTCCCCGATCATAGATTCAACGCCTAACATATTACGGTTCTTCTTTGGAACAGATACGTAAACCCCCGAACTGCGGACACGGTACAGCATGCCCCAGCTCACAAGTGTATCAACCGCCTGCCTGAGCGTAGAGCGGCTCACGCCCCACATCTCGCACAAGTCGCGTTCCGAAGGAATCCTTGTATTCGCAGTCAGTCGGTTAACCACTATAAAATTTTCAATCTTTTCTATTGCTTCCATTCTCGGAGACATATGATATTCCATCCACTTTCACCCCTTTATTTCTATCCTATACGCTCAAAAGCAAAACCTATTCTATCCAAAATATTTTATCCAAAATATGCTGTCCAGAACATTTTAACACATTTTCAGATGTTTTCAACAGGAATTTCTCGCATTTCCTAAGCATCTCGCGCCCTTTTAGGGGCTGATCCCAAGCCGTTTTTTCCACCTGTTCGCCCGGTACAATCCCAGGAGCAGAATACACCGGCACACATTATCCATTACCATGCATCCCCATACCACTTTCAGTCCGGCGTTAAAGACATATACAAAAAGCCAGGTTAAAAAAATACGGATCCCCCACATAGTAAACGCCGCTATGCAGAAAGGCGTTTTTGTCTCTCCGGCTCCATGAAAAACGCCCTCAAGAATAATAAGAACAGCAAACAGCGGTTCACTGACTGCCACAATCCTAAGAAGCGTCGCGCCAAGTTCTATAACCCCTTTATCTCCGGAAAACACTGACATGATCACCGGAGACGCCGCAAATAGAAAAACAGCCATAAACGACATAATAGATACAGCAATCCACATCCCGGCTTTCACAACCTCGTTCAGCTCATCTTTGCTTCTGCGTCCCACAGCATTTCCCGCCAGCGTACTTACCGCAGTCTGCATTCCATATCCCGGAATATAAAACGCCTCTTCAACAGCAAGTGCAATGGAATGAGCCGCAGTACTCAGCGTGCCAAGCCCGGCCACAAGCGACGAAAACATAATCTGTCCTCCTCCGATCACAAACCGTTCTCCCATCAGCGGGAGCGCTGACAGAAAGCATTTCTGTAATATGCGGCAGTCCGGTTTTATCTTCTGCCCTTTCATTGTCGTAAGAGGATTTTTCATAACCGCGATAAATATGATCACTCCGCCCAGGCTCTGGCTGATCGCAGTTGCGGCCGCCGCCCCGGCTACTCCCCATCCGGCTCCCGGAATCAGGATAGAAACGCCGGCGAAAGCGATTTTTGTACCCGCTCCGATCATCAGCTGGTTCAGAATAATATTCAGGATATTAACAAAAATATTCACAAACATAGGGGTTTTTGTATCTTTAAACGCCCTCAGCACATTTCCGTAAAGCGTAAGCGCCCCTCTTAAGGGCATAGAACAGCTTATGATAAAAAAATAAACGGCGGCGTCATGCCGGATGGCCGGCGCCGCGTTCATCCACCCGGGAAGATAAGGACTGATCGCCAAGGCTGTAACCGTTGTTACAAGAGCCATCGGCAGAAGGATCCATATGGTCTGGGACGATATCTTCCGAGCCGCCTCCGCATCATTCTCACCATTATATCTGGCGATAAGGGAAAGCATCGCTACGCTTACGCTGAAAAAAACACCGTTAAAAAGCCAGTTCACCGTTGTCGTCAGCCCTACTGCCGCGCTGGCGCTGGCGCCAATACGGCCCACCATAGCAGTGTCAATATACAGAACAAACGTCTGAAGCGCTTGCTCCATAACAGTAGGCGCCCCAAGCCGCCACAGCTCCCGCATTTTATCTGAGGGCAGAGCCAATGCTCTGCCCTTCTGCAGTCTTCTCACTCTTCGCACCCCCCTTAGAAACTTCTCCGTCACACAAATATGTTCCCTACAATTCTTTTTGTGAGCCAAATTTATGCAAATATTGTTGACTTTTATATATTAAATGTTATTATATCCATATAATTGTTTGTATTTTTAAACACTTATTTATATCATAATATCATGGAGGTGTACCTATGTCAAACATCACAATGGATCAGGTTGCCGTTATGAGCGTACAATATGTCCACTATACTTTTGATTATTATCTGGATTCTATGAAACGCTGCAACATCAGAAATATCGACCTGTGGGGCGGCGCTCCCCACTATTGCAGACTGGACTATCCGACATCGGCCGCCGCCGCGCGCAAAATCCGTTCCATCCGCAAAAAAGCCGAAGATCTGGGAATGAAAATCGTCATTTACACCCCGGAAACCCTGGGATACCCCTACAGCATCAGCACTCCCGAGCAAAACATCCGCGACCGTACTCTCGATTATTTTGATATGGCTATGGACGATGCCCTGGAAATGGGAACAAACCGCCTTTTTATCAACACCGGATGCAGTCCTCTTGATCTGCCCCGGGAGGAAGGATGGAAACGCGCAGTAGAGAGCATACGCAAAATCTGTGACATGGCTGAAAAACGCGGAATCACGATGCTGCTCGAACAGCTGCAGCCTTACGAAAGCAACCTCCTTGTCAATCTTCCGCAGATGGATGCAATGCTCAAAGAAGTAAACAGCCCGGCGCTTAAAACCTGCGTCGACCTGGTGGCAATGGAAGTAGTCGGGGAAAGTCTGGAAGATTACTACACAGTGCTGGGCGAGGATGCAATCCAGTTCATTCACTACGCAGACGGAGATCCGTCCGGACACTATATTCTGGGTGACGGCAATCTTCCTCTGAAAGAGTATATAAGGATACTTGAGAAACACAATTATACCGGCATTGTAGATCTGGAAATCAACGATTCCATCTACTGGGACGATCCTCATACGTCCGTCCGCCGGTCTGCAGACTACCTGAGAGAATTCCTTCCGGAGCACAGCTAAACATCAAACTGAACTGCTCCCCGTCAAGTAGACAATGAAAAAAATATAAATTTTTCCTGC
>CAZZBJ010000025.1:0-16027 GCA_964652805.1 uncultured Mordavella sp.
TATGGAAGGGGCGCTTGTTCTCCTCGAAATATGTCGATGACAGCCTGTCCCCGACCACCATATCAACCTTCCTCTCAAGCATCTTATGACGTTTCCTTTTCCCTGCTGATATTCATATCTTACTGCCGCTCCCGCTGCACGGGCTCTCTCATCGGTTCCGTCCGTGGAATTATTGTCGTAGACATATATCATTGCCTCCGGCAACACAGCTTTAAAATCCTCAACTGCCTTTTGGATAGTTTTTCCCTCATTATAACAAGGCAATAAAACCGGTATCTTGTCCATTTCCCCTCCTGTAAGACAACCCGCCGTCCGGATCTGCTTCCCTTAAAACCTTATATTAACTCTCAGTTTTTTCAACCGAAAGACCGATATGTATAAAGGCCGCAAGCCCTACTGTTTTCTTATACACCGTATAACAGGAATTGTAAAGCTTCTTTAGCAAATATCGCGCTTCCCCTGCTCCTTTTGCTGCTTTTGAACATGACAAATAAGATATGCTTTGTTTATAAGTCTTTTCTCTTTTTCATCCTTTTTTCTGCTCCATACACGAGCGTTTCATATTTAGTTTGTATTATCTAAGCATCAATCCTGATATTTTTCAGTTCTAGTATACTTAATTTAGCCCCAAAAAGCAAATAAAACTCACAAAATGGTGAACTCCAAAACTGTGAAAAGAGCCCGAGCTAAAGTACCCAGGCTCTTGTGTACTGATTATATCATCTGAAAATGCTTCAAGGCCTCTCTAATCGCCGCTTCCTTCTCCGGCGGACACTGTGGCACTTTGGCATCTTCCTTTTTTGACAGATTATAATTCTGTCCCGTATCCAGTCCGCACTTTTTCTTTATCTGAGAAATATACAGACTGGATACCTTCAAATCATAATTCTCCAGCACGTATGCCTTGATCTCATCATAAGTAGTCTTGCTTTCCGCCGCTGTCAAATCCAGCTCATCCAGATTCAACTCTACCTCAATATGCTGCTTGGCATTGAGTTTGGACAATAATGCTACCGTCTCCACATGCACTGTGCCTGGGAAAAGATCGATACACCCGGCCCGCTCCACGTGGTATCCCCTTCCCTGCAGCGTCTCCAGGTCTCTGGCCAGACTGGTGGGCTTGCAGGCGATGTAGACCATCTTCTCCACGCCAAAACCGATGATCTTCTCCAAGGTCTTCGGGTGCACTCCGTCACGGGGCGGATCCAGAACGATGAGATCCGGCACCTCCCCCAGCTCGTCAATGACCTTCAGCACGTCCCCTGCCCAGAAGGTGCAGTTCTCAAGGTCGTTCAGGCGGGCGTTTTCCCGGGCTGCCTCCACAGCCTCCTCCACGATCTCCACGCCGGTTACCTTCCTTGCCACAGGCGCCAGGATCTGGGCAATAGTACCTGTGCCGCTGTAAAGGTCAAAGATAACCTTGTCCTTTGTGTCTCCGATATAGCTTCTGGCTGCCTCGTACAACACCTCTGCTCCCAGGGAGTTGGTCTGGAAAAAGGAGAAGGGAGTGATCTTGAAGCGCAGTCCCAGGATCTCCTCGTAGAAATAATCCTGTCCGAAGAGCAGCTCGGTCCCCTCGTCCTTCACCATGTCAGCCAGGCTGTCGTTGGAAGTGTGCAGGATGCCAGCGATGCGGCCCTTCAGCTGCCCGCTCCTCTCCAGCTCCAGAAGGCGGTTCGCCCAGAAAGTCAGGTCCGGCCCGGCCTGGGTGGTGGTTACCAGATCCACAAGGATCTGACCGGTGCGGGCCGCCTTGCGCACAAGAAGATGACGGAAATAGCCCTCGTGGCGCATGCGGTGGTAGTAGGGAAGGCCGCTCTCCCGGGCAAAGGCGAGAGTGGCCTCAAGAACCGCGCGGAAGTCCTCATCCACGATCTGACATTCATTTACATTTACAATGTCGTGGAAGCTCCCTCTCCTGTGCATACCAAGAGCCAGGGGGCCGTCCTTGTACTCATCTCCGAAGGTAAACTCCATCTTGTTCCGGTAAGCGTCTGTCCGGGGGCTGGCCTTGATGCCGTCCCACTGGTAGTCATATCCTCCGCCCTTCTGCATGGCCTCGTCCAGCAGTTCCTTTACCTGGGACTCCTTGAGCCGCAGTTGCTCCTCACAGGGCAGGGTCTGGTAGGCGCAGCCCCCGCACTGTCCGAAGTGAGGACAGGGGGAGGGGATTTCCAGAGGCGAGGGCTCCAGCACCTCCAGCACTCTCCCTTCTGCCCGGCCCTTGCGCATTTTGCTGACAGAGACTCTGACCTTCTGTCCGGGAATGGCATTCTTGACCACCACAGGGCGGTCCGCACCCTCCGCCTTCACCACGCCCTTATTCGGGTAATCGATCCTCTCAACGGTTCCTTCCAGCATCTGTCCTTTTTTCATCTAATTCAAACTCCTCCTGTACTTCTCCCTTTGGCGTTTCCTGCACGCCATCTTCTCCGGAGACAGCCGCCGCCCCGCAGGATGCCCGCTCGTGCAGGCACGGCGGTCGCTCTCTGGACGTATCGCACAAAAAGAAAGACAGAACATTGGATTGTCCTGCCTCTTTCTTTTGCTCCGATCTTATACTTAATCATCTTCATTAAAGAAGTCATCATCAAAATCGTCATCGAAATCTTCTTCAAAATCCTCCAGATAATCCGGGGTAAAGAAACAATATACCGCATATGCAATTGCCGCTACTGCCGCGATCGCTCCCACGATAGCCAACACCCAGAGCACTGTTCTGCAGGTCTTATCGTCCTCATCTTTCTTGCGGATCAATTCGTTCAGCTTTGAAGCTGCAATAATATCCTCTACCTTGCTCATCTTCCCACACATCCTTTCCTATGCTTGTCTTGCAAGCATAATTCTTTGCATCTATTATAACACCTTCCCGGGCATATTACTACTTATTTTTGCAGGAATTTTCAGATAAATCTGTCCTTCTTGATCGGAACATCCTATATTTTCTGCAATTTCGCAAATGCAGCAAACATCTTTTTCGTTCCCGCCTTATCAAACGCTACCGTCACCTCATAGTCCCGGCCGCCCTCTACAATGGCGGTGACAAGTCCTTCCCCGAATTTCACGTGGCGCACCCGGTCTCCCACATCGTAGCCGGGGCCGTTTCCCCCTGCCACCTTAAACTGCTGCATCGGTCCGGGATAGGAGAAAGCCTTTGTGTGAAAGACCTGCTTTGCCTGCTGCCAGGAGGATTGTCTGGGAGTCTCTTCCTCCTTCTCCTCCTTTTCGAACTTCATGCCTGTGGAAAAGAGCTCCATGGGGATCTCCTTTAAAAAGCGGGACATCTTGTTGTACCGGGTCTCTCCCCTCACCATCCGCCTTCTGGCGCAGGTCAGGGTGAGCTGCTTCATAGCCCTTGTGATGCCCACATAGCAGAGACGTCTCTCCTCCTCCAGCTCCTCCGGATTGTCGGAGGTGACTGTCATATAGCTGGGAAAAAGGCCGTCCTCCATGCCTGCCAGATAGACGTGAGGGAACTCAAGACCCTTGGCGCTGTGGAGCGTCATGAGGACCACGTAGTCGCTGTCCTCGTCCAGGCTGTCGATGTCCGCCACAAGGGCGACCTCCTCCAGAAATCCGCCCAGAGTGGGCGTCTCCCCCCGCTCATGGCAGCTCTCCTCATAGTCCGCCGCCTTGTTTTTCAGCTCGTCGATGTTCTCGATCCTGGCCTCCGCCTCGATCTCTCCTTCAGCCTTCAGCTCCTCTATGTACCCGGTTGTCTCAATGATGTCCTCCAGAAGCTCCAGGATGCTCATCCTGTCCGCCTCCTCCTTGAAATGCTCGATGAGGGCGGCAAAGGACTCCAGCTTAGGAAGGCCCCTGCCGATGCCCGGGATCAGATCCGCCCCCAGAACCGCCTCGTAAAAGCCGATCTCCCTCTGGAGGGCGTATTCCTGAACACGGTTCACACTGGCAAGGCCGATGCCCCGCTTGGGCACGTTGATGATCCGGCGCACAGCCAGGTCATCCCGTCCATTGTCAATGGTCTTTAAGTAGGCCAACAGATCCTTGATCTCCCTTCTGGCGTAGAAGTTGACGCCTCCCACCAGCTTGTAGGGAATATTCGCCGACACCAGCTTCTCCTCAAAGAGACGGGACTGGGCGTTGGTTCGGTAGAGAATGGCGTTGTCATTGTAGGCGCAGTCCCCACCGTCCACATGACTGCGGATGTCCCCCACGATATATTCCGCTTCGTCAAACCCGGTGTCAAACTGCCGGAATTCTATTTTTTCTCCCTGGCCGTTGTCTGTCCAGAGAGTCTTGTCCTTGCGCCCCCTGTTGTTGCAGATCACCCCATTGGCCGCATTCAGGATGGTGCTGGTGGAGCGGTAATTCTGCTCCAGCTTAATGACCTTCGCATCCTCAAACACGTTCTCAAAATTCAGAATATTCCGGATGTCCGCCCCTCGGAATTTGTAGATAGACTGGTCGTCGTCTCCCACCACGCACAGGTTTCTGTATTTGGCCGCCAGAGTGCTGACGAACTGAAACTGGACATTGTTCGTGTCCTGGTACTCGTCCACCATGATATAGCGGAAGCGCTCCTGGTAGTAATCCAATACATCCGGCTGAGTCTTCAGAAGCTGCACCGCCTTCACAAGGAGATCGTCAAAATCGAGGGCGTTGTTGGCCTGCATCTGCTTCTCGTACTCCTCGTACACAGAGGCGATCTTCTGGCGGGAGAAATCCCCCTCTGCCCGGAGCCGGGACTCTTTGGGCGAGATCATCTCGTTCTTGGCGGCGGAGATGGCGGCAAGAAGATTTCTCTCCCGGTAGATCTTTGTATCAATCTGTAGGTATTTGCAGATGTCCCTCATCAGCGTCCTCTGATCGTCCGTGTCGTAAATGGTAAAGTTGGTGTCATAGCCCAGCCGGTCTATGTATCTGCGCAGGATACGCACGCAGGTGGAATGGAAGGTGCTGACCCAGATGCTCTCCGAGCCAAAGCCCACGATATTGTCCACCCTCTCCCGCATCTCCCCGGCCGCCTTGTTGGTGAAGGTGATGGCCAGGATATTCCAGGGATTGATCCCCTTCTCCTCGATGAGATAGGCGATCCTGTGTGTCAGAACCCGGGTCTTCCCGGAGCCCGCTCCCGCCAGGATGAGAAGAGGTCCCTCCGTGTGGTATACAGCCTCTCGCTGCTGCTCGTTCAGTGTGTCGTATATGCTCATGTTTACTCCTTTGGCTTTCATGATACTCCCGTTTCATTTTGTCCGTGGCTAATATCATACCACAGTTCTCATGAGCTTTCCAGCCTCTTTTACTTCAGCAGGTCCTGCATGCTTCTCAGGCTGATGACAAGGGTGGAGGTGTTGTGCAGCAGGGCGGAGGTGGTGGGCCGGATCACGCCGGCCACACCCAGGCAAATGAGAGCTGTGTTGAACCCCACGATGGAGTGATAGTTCTTCTGTATCCGCTTCATGAGCAGGCTGCTCAGATACTTCAGCGTGACGATCTCGCCCAGGTCCTGTCCTGCGATGGTGATATCCGCAATCTCCCGGGCGATCTCAGCCCCATCGCTGACGGCGATGCCTGCGTCCGCCGCAGAGAGGGCCGGCGAGTCGTTGATGCCGTCCCCGGTCATGACCACCCTGCGGCCTTTCTTTTTCTCCTCCTCCACAAACCGGGCCTTGTCCTCCGGCAGAACCTCGGAATAGTACTCGTCCACGCCCACTCTCCTGGCGATGGCGGCGGCAGTCTTCTCGCTGTCTCCCGTCATCATGACGATCTTCGTAAAGCCGGCCCCGCGCAGACTTTGAATTACCTCAGGCGCCTCCTCCCGCAGGGGATCCTCGATACAGATCACCGCGGCCAGCACATTGTCAATGGCCAGGTAGAGGTGGGAGTATTCATCTGAGATCTGCCGGAACCTCTCCTGAAACTCCGGACGGATGTGACACTTCTCGTCCTCAAAGACAAAATGATAGCTGCCGATGACCACCTTTTTATCTTCTATGTAGGAGGAAATGCCGTGAGCCACAATATAGTTTACCCTGGAATGCATCTCCTCGTGCTCAAGCCCTTGCTTTCTGGCTGCATTTACCACCGCCTTTGCCATGGAGTGGGGAAAATGCTCCTCCAGGCATGCGGCGATCCGCAGCATCTCCTGAGGCGTCTTCCCGTTGAAGGTCACAACCCCCTTCACCGTGGGTCTTGCCTTTGTCAGGGTGCCTGTCTTGTCAAACACAATGGTGTCCGCCTCTGCCACTGTCTCCATAAAGCGGCCTCCTTTGACCGTGATGCCGTGGACTCCCGCCTCTCGGATGGCGGACAGGACGGAAATGGGCATGGCCAGCTTCAGAGCGCAGGAGAAGTCCACCATGAGGACAGCCAGGGCCTTGGTGGCATTTCTCGTGGCCAGCCAGGTGAGGATGGTCCCTGCCAGGGTGTAGGGCACAAGCCGGTCTGCCAGATTCTCAGCCTTGCTCTCAAGGCCGGATTTGAGCTTTTCAGAGTCCTCGATCATGGTGACGATCTTCTCAAATCTGGTAGAGCCGGAGGTCTGCTTCACCTGCACGGCCAGCTCTCCCTCCTCCAGCACGGTGCCCGCGTACACGTAGCCATCCTTCCCCTTCTTTACGGGCAGGGCCTCGCCGGTGAAGGATGCCTGATTGACCATGGCCTCCCCGGATGTGACAATGCCGTCAAAGGGGATCACATTTCCCATATGCACCACCACCTCGTCCCCAGTCCGGATGTCCGAGGCGGGAACAAGGATCTCCTGCTCCCCTGTCTTCAGCCACACCTTCCGGATGTTCAGGGACATGCTCCGGGCCAGGTCGCCCACCGACTTTTTGTGGGTCCACTCCTCCAGTACCTCTCCCACGCCCAGCAGGTACATGACAGAGCCGGCTGTGTCAAAGTCCGTCCGAAGGACGGAAACCGTGATGGCCACTGCGTCCAGCACCTCCACCTCCAGTCTTCCCCCGGAGAGACTTTTAAGTCCCCTGGCAATGTATCGGACGGATTTGCAGCCTGTGTAAGCGGCCCTCACCGGGAAGGGGAGCAGCTTTTTTCCGAAATGAAACAGTGTCCTTCCGATCAGCTTCTCACGATAAACCCTGTTCAGCTCCCTCCCGGAATTTTCCAGCACCTGCTCAGGCACCTGTACATGCTCATATCTAAAGGTCCGCAGGGCCTGGAGAATGTCCTCTCTGTCCCTGCTGTAGCAGACCACGGCGTCCCCTGTCTGCTCGTAGACCTTTGCAGAGTCCACGCCGGGAAGTGTCTCCAGAAAGTAGAGCAGAGTGTCGGCCTCCCGGCAACTCATTCTTTTTTGCTCCACGTGCAGGCGGATGCGCCCTTTTATCTCATGTTTGATCCTGTATTTCAACTTTGATCCCTCCATCTTCCATAAGGAGAAGGCGGAGCCTTTGTCGATGGGGCTCCGCCTTCTCCTCTCTATTTCAGACCTCTCGTCCTGTGCTCTAATTTTCTTCCGACACAGCGTCTGCATCCTCCTGCACGCAGGCCGCGTCCTCTCTTTCCCTGTCCTCGTTGATCTGCTTTGCCTCGGCCAGGATATCCTCCGCATTTTCCTGCACAGTGGTCACTGTCGTCATAACACACTCTTTGGCTCTCAGGACAGCCGCCGTACACTTTGTGTATACACTCTTCGCATCCTTGCTTGACAGGAGCTTTACGCCGGCTGTGCCGAACAGCACTCCTCCCGCAAAAATACCAAGACCTTTTCCGCATTTTAAACATTTAGAAATCTCGAACATGTTTCTGCCTCCTTATTTATGTTTATAACCAGTATAGAACAGCATGAGACAGCAAAATGCCATCATCCATGCCCAGAACTTATGGGATTTCATCTTCATCACTCCCTTGCTTGCTTTCATATACTGAGTTGATATAAACCATGATAGTTTTCGAGCAGGCAGTTAGTCAATTCTAAATGGGGTTAACGATAAATCTTATCACTTTTCGGTGTCTTCCGGCTCATAGACGATCCTTCTGCTGATCACACCGATCTCTTCCAGGGCATTTACCATCCGGTATACGGTGGCAATGCCGATGGATTCGTCCTCCCTGGACGCCCGGTAAAAAATTTCCTTGCAGCTTGAGCAGCGGTTCTCCAGGATGATATCCAGGAGCTCCATGCGCTGCTTTGTGATCCTGCAGCCATTGGCCTTCAGCTTGGCTATGATACGTTCCTTCTCTTTGTCCACGCCGTCTCCTCCTATTGCCGCGGCCCTCGACTGCCGCAGCCAGCTATGAGTCTATGGAGACCAAATCCCCTTCCCTACAAAATGCCGATGCCGGTCACATGATACCCGGCTTTTTCCACCGCATTTTTCAAGATGTCCTCGCTGACCTGCCTGTCAAAGGAAATTCTGGCCTTTCCCTTCACGGGATCCACCTCGGCTCTGACTCCGTCAATCCCGTTCAGCGCCTGTGTCACAGCCAGAGCGCAGTGCTGGCAGTGCATGCCCGAGATCTTCAGGGTTCTCCTGCCAATGACAGGGCCGTCCAGCTTCTTCTTCGGCGTTTTGCCGCCGCTGGGACAGCTTCCCCCGGCGGGGCATCCGATACACTTTACGCCGCGCCTTTTCGCCTTCACCATATACGCAACCGCCGCTGCGATGATCACCGCAATGACGATCAATGCAATGATATCTGCCATCATCTTTGTCCGCCATCCTTTCTGCTGATTGTCAAATGCCATTTTCAAAGACATTCCTTAATGCAGGCAGTGGACAAAGCGCTGCCGCTCTGTCCACTGCCCCCTTTCCAGCCCTGAAGCCGCTTAAGCGGTGTGCAGGCTGTATTCTGTCGCAAACTCCTGGTCGGACTTGCGAATTCTCCATATGATGATGGCTACGAACACCAGGATTGCGATGAGACCCGGAACAAAGCCTGTCCCCAGAGACCCTGTGGTGATGAGGGTTCCAATCTGGTATACCGCAAAGGCCACCGTGTAGCCTGTGGCAAGCTGGAGACAGATGCCGCCAAGCAGCCACTTACCGCTCTTCATCTCTGAGTTCATAGCTCCCAGAGCCGCAAAACAGGGCGGTGTATAGAGATTGAACATGAGGTAGGCCAGGGCTGCCACCTTGGTCAGTCCCATGATGGTCGCCACTTCGTTTCCGCTGCCCACCAGAGCCAGCTCATCTGTGTCGATCAGGTTGGTAACTCCGTACACAACCGCCAGTGTTCCCACAACGTTCTCCTTTGCGATGAATCCTGTAACGGCTGCGGCTGCCAGCTGCCATATTCCAAACCCAAGAGGAATAAGCAGGATGGAGATAGGTTGAGCGATGCTGGCAAGGATAGAGGTGCCCTCCGCACCCTCCTCCACAAGCTGGAACTGCCAGTTGAAGCTCTGCATAATCTGCACGACTGTGTTGCACACCAGAATGATCGTTCCGGCCTTGATAATGTAGGCTTTTCCGCGTTCCAGCATGGACACGCAGGCTCTCTTCAAGCTGGGGAGCTTATACTCCGGGAGCTCGATGATAAAAAAGGATTTCCTGTACTTCTGTCCGGTGATCCTCTTTACCAGCAGCGCGCCAAAAAGAACAAGCACAATGCCTACCAGGTACATGGTGGCCGACACCCACCAGGCGTCCGCAAAGAAGGCTCCCGCAAACAGGGCGATGACCGGTATCTTTGCGCCGCATGGCATGAAGGGCGTGAGCATGGCTGTCGTTCTGCGCTCCCTCTCATTGCGGATAGTCCTGGATGCCATGACTCCGGGGATAGCGCATCCTGTACCGATGACCATGGGGATGACCGATTTTCCGGAGAGTCCCACTCTCTTGAAGATGGGATCCAGCACAACCGTGGCCCGGGCCATATAGCCGCAGTCTTCCAGAAGGGCGATGAGGAAGTACATCACCATAACAAGAGGAAGAAAGCCCACAACTGCGCCGACGCCGCCAACGATACCATCAACCAGGATTGCATACAGAAGCGGATTGGCGTTTTCCATCAGTCCGCCGACCCATTCCTGGAATGTCTCGATCCAGGCCACCAGCCAGTCTGCGATCCAGGTTCCCAGCGTCGTCTGAGATATGTAGAACACAAGGAAAATAATCACCGCGAAGATGGGAATACCAACGATCTTGTGGGTGAGCACACCATCGATCTTATCCTGGAAATTCTTATCTTTTGTAAAAACTTTTCTCTGCTCTACCTGCTTCACAATGCCGTTGACAAACTCAAATCTCTTTCTGTCCGCAGCCTCCACCTGGTCTTTGTCCTTCAGGTCGATATCCGCCTGGACATAGGGCGCTTTCTGCCCCTTCCCGTTCAGAGAGGCAGCCTGGCCTACAGCCTCTTTCAGACCCTCGTGGTCGGAGGATGTGGATACAGTCTTTACAACCGGACATCCCAGTTTCTCAGCGAGAATCTTTTCATCAATCTTAGTCCCCTTCTTTTCAGTGAGGTCGCTCTTATTAAGAGCCACCACCACCGGGATGCCAAGCTCCAGCAGCTGTGTGGTGAAGAACAGGCTGCGGCTTAAGTTTGTAGCATCCACAATATTGATGATCGCATCAGGATGCTCATTCTTCACATACCCGCTTGTAATACTCTCCTCAGAAGTAAACGGCGACATGGAATAAGCCCCCGGCAGGTCCACCGCAACCAGCTCCTCCGCCCCGTCATAATATGCCTTCTTGATCAGGCTCTCTTTTCGCTCCACCGTAACACCGGCCCAGTTCCCAACGCGCTCGTTTCTGCCTGTCAGCGCATTGTACATGGTTGTCTTGCCGCTGTTAGGATTTCCTGCAAAAGCAATTCTCATAGCACATTTTTCCTCCTTCATCTCTTATTCGATTAGAATAAACTAACTCTTGTGCAGAACAGCTGTTGCCAACTGTTCTTTTTTATACTGAAACTGAAATAGCTTTCGCTAAATCCGTATCAATATTGTATCTGCCATCTTTGATGGAAACCACGCATCCGCCCCGCATCCGGGAGACTACAGTTATCGGTTCTCCACTGTAGCAGCCAAGGGAAAAAAGAAACGCCTTCAGCTCGTCGTCATCCGCGGCAATCTCCTTTACGATGTATTCTTTTCCCTCTTCAGCTTCCAGTAAAGTCATCTGTTGCTGCCTCCTACATATGATCATATTATTTTGCAGAAAGGCATTTTTATACTAACTTTTTTCTGCCTCATCTAACAATTGATAGTTTAAACTAACAATATGGTTTTGTCAATTCTTTTCTCAAATAAAAATTTTTATCATTTACAGGCAGGAACCAGCGCCTCAATTCCCGGTTTACTCCGCCCCCTTTTTTATGTTATACTACAGGAAACAACCTTCCCCTCCTGTCCGGCGGAGGGAAAGAAAAAGAACCGAGGTGAAACTGATGAGCACACACACAAACGAGTCCTCCGAAAATTATCTGGAGACGATCCTGATCCTGAGCAGACAGCATCCCGTTGTCCGTTCTGTAGATATCGCCAATGAGCTGGATTTCAAGAAGTCCAGCGTCAGCGTCGCCATGAAGAAGCTCAGGGAGAACGGCCACATCCACGTGTCCCCGGAAGGATATATCACATTGACTGAGTCCGGCCGCAAGATAGCCGACTGTATCTACGAGCGGCACCAACTTATCTCCTCCTGGCTGATTCATCTGGGTGTGGACCCGGATGTGGCCGTGACCGATGCCTGCCGTATGGAACATGTGATCAGCGCCGAGAGCTTCGAGGCGATCAAAAGGCATATCAAATAAATAATAAACGCAAAAAGGATATACTTGCTTTCAAAGGCAGGTATATCCTTTTTTCATTTCGGGTATCCGTCCCCGAAAACACCTACTCCACCCGGAGAGCCGCTACCGGATCGCTCTTTGCCGCTTTCCTGGAGGGGATCAGCCCGCCCAGCAGGGTGAGCACGATACTCAGGGCGATGAGAACAACCGCCGGGACGGGCAGCAGCACAGCACTGATCTCATTGGAGTCGGCCACATAGTGGATCAGCATGTTGCCCGGAATCAGGAGCAGAAGACTCAGGCCGATGCCGATGAGCCCTGCGCAGCCCCCGATGATAAAAGTCTCTGCGTTGAATACCTGAGAGATATTCCTCTTTGAAGCCCCGATGGCGCGCAGGATACCAATCTCCTTCTTTCTCTCCAGGACGCTGATGTAGGTGATGACGCCGATCATGATGGAGGACACGATGAGGGAGATGGCCACAAAGGCGATGAGCACATAGCTGATCACATTGACGATGTCCGTGACAGAGCTCATCAGTGTACCTACCATGTCGGAGTAGGTAATCACCTTTTCATCCTGCCCCTCTTCCTCCATGCGGCTGTTGTAGTCATCCAGTATCTGCACCACCTGATCCTTGCTCTCAAAATCCTTCGGGTAGATGCTGATGCCTGCAGGTTCATCGAAATCCGCATAGCCCAGGGTCTGCAGATTGCTCTTGTAGGAGTCTGTCCCTGCGGACTGGAAGGACATGAGCAGCTCCATCATCCGCGTCTCATCTATGTTCATCTCAAAGGCGCTCTGAAAGGCCTCCAGGTCGATGGAAAGGGCATTCTGTATGTTGTCACCGATCTGGACTGCCGCCCTCTGCATGGCGCTCTCCATGCCGGAGGTGATCTGTTCCATCATGGTCTGGACAGCGGAGGTGATCTGCCCTTCCAGAGCCTGGGCTGTGCCGCTTTCCATGACAGAGGACATGTAGCTCTCCACCGCCTCCATGAGCTGCTGCTCCAGCGCCTCCGCATCCAGCATGCCCGCCAGAGCCGCCGTCAGCTGATCCTTCGCCTCCTCTGTCCCCAGATAGACGAGAAAGCTCTCCCCGATCTTCGAGGGGTCCGGCAGACTATTTTGTGCCGCATAGGTCTGATAGCCATCCGCCAGCTCGCTGGCCAGCTTCTGAAGCTGCTCCTGGGTGATATTGATGTCTATGCCGGAGGAGAACACTTCTGCCGCCCACTGTTCCAGGATGGCCTGGGCATCCGCTGTCTGCAGATAGGCCATCAGGTACTCGTCAAATTTCTCTCCGTCTGTCAGGCCATTTGTCTGGGCATAAGACTGATAGCCCGTCAGTATCCTGGAGAGCAGGTCCCGGAGCTGGTCTGTGGTGACGGTGGTCCCGTTGCCGGACTGGATGATATCCCGGATGTTCCTCTCCAGGATGTCCCTGGCCTCCGCCGTGTTCAGGTAGGTCACAAAGGCCTCCCCCAGCTTTGTATAGTCCGTGGCCGGGTTCTGGGACGCATAGGCCTGGTAGCCCTCCAGCAAGCCCTGGGCCAGACTGCCGAGCTGCTCCGACGTGACAGTCAGATCCATAGCCTCACCGAGGGAGGACAGATCAAAGTCCTCCATGGCGGGCAGCTGGGTCTCTATGGCGTCCAGGTCGATCATGTCGGACAGGTCCAAGGTCCCGCCGCCTCCGCTTAAGCTGTCCGTCAGATCAAGGGAGTCGGACAGTCCGGCCGTCATGGCGGAGGAGTCAAAGGAGAAGGCGTTCTGCAGGGCCTCCGCGTCAATGGTAAAGAGAGAGTCCATATCCAGCCCCTGACTGCTCTCCTCCCCGAATGGCTCACCGGAGAACACGTTCACATTCGGATCCGCAATCTGCTGCTGCACGATCTGCGTTTTCCCTGCTTCCTCCACCAGATGCTCTGTCAGGGATGCCGGATAGCCGATGCCGGACTGAAGCATCATGGCGCTGCCGTCCTGTGAAGGCTGCACGATACCCACTACGGTCAGGTCCTCCCCGGCTTCCACCAGCTCTCGGACGTAGGACTGGTCACCGGACCGGTCCGTCCACACCTGGTACTGACTGTCGTAGGTGTAGTAGTCCGCACTGTTCACCAGCTTGAAGGTGGTGCCGATGATGTCATCGTAGGAGTAGGTGCCGATATCCTCCGGCGTGTCAATATTTTCCTCATTTAAAAACTGCTGTATCATCTCATCTAGTTCCAGAGGGTCCCGCAGCCCGAGGGTGTAGAGCATCATGTCGCTGATGCCGCCTCCCTGGGTCAGAACCACCACGCACTCATTGTACTTCTGGGGCCATCTGCCCGCCTTCACGTCGTACTGCTCCTCATAGAGAGAGGCGTTTGCCGGCATCTCGTAAAAGACGTCCGTGCTTATCATGGAGGACATGAGGCTACCGGAACTGGAGGAGAAGCCGAACCCGAGCAAGTCAAAGGAGCTGTCCGGGTTCACCTGGCGCACCTGGTCGTCATTTATGCTGTAAATCTGGGGCGTCACATTGTAACTGTACTCCACCGCGTTCGTGTAGTCCTCGATGCCGCTCTCACCGCTGTCAAAATACTCCTTCAGCGACTTCAGGTCGTTAGAGTTCATCTTAGAAAACATGTCTGTCACCATCTGGATGACGTTTACCTCCCCGGAGCCGGCGCCACTCCCGGAGCCGGTCATCATCATGGAGGACAGATCAAAGCCTGTGCTCTGGATCTCCAGTGGATACTCCGACAGGGTCTCCTCCTCCATATTCTGGATATAGTCGTCGACTCCCGTGGAGAGGGCCAGGATGAGGGCAATGCCGATGATGCCGATGGAGCCCGCAAAGGAAGTGAGGATGGTCCGGGCCTTCTTGGTCCGCAAGTTGTTGAAGCTGAGGGAAAGGGCCGTTAGGAAGGACATGGACGTCTTTCCCAGGTTTCTGTGCGCCGGCTCCTCCAGCTCCCTCTCATCCACTTCAAAGGGGTCTGAATCCTCCCGGATCTTCCCGTCCCGCAGGCGAACGATGCGGGTGGCGTACTCCTGGGCCAGCTCCGGGTTATGAGTCACCATGACCACCAGACGATCCCGAGCCACCTCCCGCAGAAGATCCATGACCTGCACGCTGGTGTCGCTGTCCAGAGCGCCGGTAGGCTCATCCGCCAACAGGATGTCCGGGTTGTTCACCAGGGCCCTGGCGATGGCCACCCTCTGCATCTGCCCGCCTGAGAGCTGGTTCGGCTTCTTGTGGAGCTGCTCTCCCAGCCCAACCATGGCCAGGGCGTCCGCCGCCCTCTGCCGCCGCTCCGTCTTGCCGATGCCGGATATGGTGAGGGCCAGCTCCACGTTGGCCAGAATGGTCTGATGTCCGATGAGATTGTAACTCTGGAACACAAAGCCGATGGTGTGGTTCCGGTAGGAGTCCCAGTCTCTGTCCTTATATTTCTTCGTGGACACGCCGTTGATGATCAGATCCCCTGTATCATACCGATCCAGTCCCCCTATGATGTTTAGAAGCGTGGTCTTCCCGGAGCCGCTGGGCCCCAGAATCGCCACAAATTCGTTGTCCCGCAGGTTCAGGCTTACATGGTCCAGCGCCTTCTGCACCAGGCTTCCTGTCCTGTATTCCTTACAGATGTCCTTGATCTGAAGCATGTGTGATCCCGTCTCCTTCTTTCCTGTAAATGTCTGCACGGTGACCTTTGCCCAAAAGATCACCGCCCGCAAAAAAACAATCTAGTCTCAAGTATAGCGGGCGGCGCTTTTATAGTCAACAGAGCCCATTATTAAATTTTTATAACCTTTTTTCGCTCATCCTCTCCCGCGTCTTGGGAAACCGTATCCGGCACGGCGGCGTCGATGTTGACCGGGTCAATGAGGGGCGTCCCCGTTGATCTGAAGGAACGCATATTTGTCGTTGTCAAATTTATTCTGGCAATCTTCAAAAACATCTGCTAAAGCGAGCTGCTTATGTGTTATCATATGGTACTAAATAAGCTCAGGAAAAACATTTTCATAACGTTTTGTGTCTGAGCGAAGCGAAAGGAATGGACATAATTATGAAATTTTTAAGGGGATACCACTGGCATTTTCCCTCTGTCCGTGCTATACTTAGTTTACAGGTTTTTACGTAAACTTCTGAGTTTCTCGCAGACAAAGCGCTTTTTGACAAACAGGAGGTGAACGCATATGTCAAACGACGAGCTGCTTCGGTACATAGCGGAGCATATGGCGACTAAGGATGATATCAAAAATATGGCCACTAAAGACAATCTCAAGGCTCTGGAAACAAAGATGGCCACCAAAGACACTCTCAAGGCTCTGGAAACAAAGATGGTCACTAAAGATGCTCTCAAGGCT
>CAZZBJ010000025.1:16127-24336 GCA_964652805.1 uncultured Mordavella sp.
CTGGAAACAAAGATGGCCACTAAAGACGCTCTCAAGGCTCTGGAAACAAAGATGGCCACTAAAGACGCTCTCAAGGCTCTGGAAACAAAGATGGTCACTAAGGATGATCTCAGAGAGACGGAAAACATGATACTCACAGAGGTAGACCGTATCCAGGAATGGTCTGAGGAGCACTGCGCAGAGCTCAGCGCCGCATCAGAAATCTGGAGAATAAAGTCATTGTACGATCAGAGCAAAGCACGATCAATCTATTGGTGGAGGTCGTTTCTACTTTAAAAACGGATGTCGAATATCTGAAGGCCAAAATCTCGTAACCATTCCCATTATTGTTCTTTTCACTTGTTTTTTTCCGACATGTGTGTCGTATAATCATTTTACAGACATACGTGTCGGAAAATTTGCGTGCAGAAATCACTTATAATTTTCATTGCGATGAATAGGGAGGAACCTATATGAACATGTGCGAAGCCCAGACCCGCCATAAAGCAGAACTTGGGAGAACTCCGGGCAGCGCAGCTTAGGACTTCCTCCTGGAATTCAATTCTCTGCCCCGCCCGCAGGATGTATCAGATGTATCTCCGTATCAGGCACAGAAGTCCGATTACAAAAGGGAAAGCCACCGTCATGCAGCCTTGCTGTCACACATATAAGCGCCTCCCGCCCAGAACATGACAGAACAGACCGCAGTAATCTCCCACAAAACAGCGGCCGCCGGGAAAATCCCGGCTGACCTGCCTGAAAGGAGAACATGTCTTCACTTACTTATCTCTTAATGTTGAAAGCCCCAAAGCCCGGGTAGACGGCCGCGTCTCCCAGCTCCTCCTCGATCCGCAGAAGCTGGTTGTACTTGGCCACCCGTTCGCTCCTGCTGGGAGCCCCGGTCTTGATCTGGCATGTGTTCATGGCCACCGCCAGGTCCGCGATGGTGGTGTCCTCCGTCTCGCCGGAACGGTGGGAGGAGATGGCTGTGTATCCCGCCTTGTGGGCCATCTTGATAACCTCCAGCGTCTCGGACACGGAGCCGATCTGGTTCAGCTTGATGAGAATGGAATTGCCGCACCCAAGGTCAATGCCTTTTTTCAGTCTCTCCGTGTTTGTCACAAAAAGGTCGTCACCTACAAGCTGTACCTTTCCGCCCAGCTCCTCTGTCATCATCTGCCAGTCCTCCCAGTCCTCCTCGTCAAGACCGTCCTCGATGGAATAGATGGGATATTTGTCACACAGGCTCTTCCAGTGGGCCACCAGCTCAGCGGATGTGAATTTCTTTCCACACTTGGGGAGCACGTACTCGCCTTTTGTGCCGTTCTTCCACTCGCTGGACGCTGCGTCCATGGCCAGAACAAAGTCCTTTCCCGGCTCATATCCGGCCTTCTGCACAGCTCGTAGAATGTACTCGATGGCCTCCTCGTCGCTTGCCAGGTCAGGGGCAAATCCCCCCTCGTCCCCTACAGAAGTGGCCAGACCCTTCTCCTTCAGGAGCGCCGCCAGGGCGTGGAACACCTCCGTGCACCAGCGCAGCCCCTCCCGGAAGCTGGGGGCTCCGACGGGCATGATCATAAACTCCTGCACGTCCACTGTGTTGGCTGCATGAGCGCCGCCGTTCAAAATATTCATCATAGGTACGGGGAGACGGTTGCATCCTGCCCCTCCCAGGAATTTATACAGGGGAAGCTCCAGAGCGCAGGCCGCCGCCCTGGCGCAGGCAATGGAGACTGCCAGGATAGCGTTGGCTCCCAGCTTTGACTTGTCCTTTGTGCCGTCCGCCTCAATCATGGCCTTGTCCACAGCGTAGATGTCGGAGGCGTCCATCCCCCTCAGCGTGTCGTTGATCACTGTGTTGATATTTTCCACTGCCTTGGAGACGCCCTTTCCGCTAAACCTTGTCTTGTCGCCGTCCCGCAGCTCCAGCGCCTCAAACTTTCCCGTGGATGCGCCGCTGGGAGCGGATCCCCTTGCGGTAGTGCCGTCCGCCAGATACACCTGGGCCTCCACAGTGGGGTTGCCTCTCGAGTCAATGATCTCCCGGCCTGTTACTTTTTCAATTTGTAAAAAATCCATCGTTCCTTCTGTCCTTTCCCATGGGCCTGCCTTTTGCCCTGCCTGCCAAGGAAAAGGGCAAAAGGAGTTGTCCATGATTTATTCACATGTAGTTAGCAAAAACTAACTACATGTATAGTACCAGAAGAAAGATGGATTATCAATCTTTTATTCGAGAACTTTTCTCAATTATTTTATGTGCTTCATTATTTAGTGAAAATAGTGGTCACCAATGCGGATGCCATCATTTCCATTTCCAAAGGAAAGGCATCCCTCCACCGGGTCACTGCCTGCCAGGGCATCCGCCGCGGCCTGCAGGGCTGTCTGGGTATAGCTGCCGTTTGCCAGGACCTGATCCAACCATCCGGTCATGGCAGGTCCGAACTGGCCGGACTGGTAAATGACCTCACGGATGGAGTCCGGATAGGCACCGCTGTCCACCCGATTTATGACCACGGCCCCCACGGCCACCTGGCCCTCGTAGGGTTGGTTGCCGGCCTCGCAGAAGATCAGGGCTGCCAACAGTCTCTGATCCTCTTCCCGGGCCTGTCGCTCAGCTTCCTCTGCCGCTTTCCTGACCTCCTCCGCCTGTCTGGCAGCTTCCGCCTGGGCCTTCAGCTCCTCTTCTCTCTGTGTCCTGCTCTCCGCAGCGATCTGTATGGCCGACTCTGACAGAGTCTGGACTATCTCTCCTGTCAGCACACTGTCTTCTGCCGTGAGCACGCCGCCGTCTCTATCCTGGTCGGGGGACATGGCATAGCTGGTAAATCCGACTGTGCAGAAGGTGCAGGCCGTCATAGCAGCCGCAGTACAGAATAGGTTTCTCGTCCGTATTAACTTCATATACTCCTCCTGATTTCCTGCAGTATTCTTACATTTATTTTATATTTATATACACTTTATTGCACATATATTACAAATATTACAAAAGTGTTACGCCGGCTATTTTATTATAAACCTCCCAGCCTGTCAACTTTTTTATTTCCCACCCGGAAAATCCATCTGTTTCCCCCGTAAAACTGCACAATATTTTCCCCAAAAATGTGGGAGTTATGATAGACTGGAATAGGAATTTTGGCTTTTCAGAAAGGAAATCATTATGAAATTTGAGAATATTATTTTCGATGTGGACGGAACTTTGTGGGATACCACCAAAACTGTGGCTGACTCGTGGAATTACGCAGTAGAGACGCTGGGCTATCCCCCTGCGGGCATTACGGGGGAGCAGCTGAAAAATGAATTTGGAAAAACAATGGACGTGATCGCGGGTGACCTCTTCCCCCACCTGCCTCTGCCTGAACGGGATGTGCTCATGGAAGCCTGCTTCCATTACGGGGACGAATTTCTGGAGAGGCTGGATATCCTGCCCCTCTACCCGAATATCCGAGAGACCATCGCCGCCCTCTCCGGGACCCACAGGCTCTTTATCGTCAGCAACTGCCAGCGCGGCTATATTGAGCTCTTTCTCCGGAAGACCGGACTGGAAAAGTATATTACAGATATTGAATGTTTCGGCAACACAAAAAAGACAAAGGGAGAGAATATCCGACTTGTCATGGACAGAAATATCCCCGGCAGCGCCTGCTATGTAGGCGATACTGCCGGGGATCAGAAGGCTGCCGCCTGGGCGGGCATCCCGTTTATCTTTGCCTCTTACGGATTTGGCCAGGTGGATGAAAAGGACTGCTTTGCCTCCATCTCCTCCATCCGGGAGCTGCCGGACCTGGCCGGCTAAACGCTCCTTTCTGCAGCTCTATAGCGCGCTGTAACGCCCGCCCTGCCGCTGCCTTACAGGGCGCTGTGTATGATCAGGCTCCACACAGGGATGGCCACCACGGAGAGAAGGGTGGTGAGGACCACACACTGAGTGGCAAACTCTTCATCTCCGTGGTACTTCATGGCAAGGATGGCCGTGGTCATGCCGGCGGGCATGGCCGCAAGAGTCACGGAGACGCCGGCCACAATGGAGTCAATATCGGCCAGCCAGCACCCTGCGAACACCACCGCCGGGATAAAGATCAAACGGATAAAGGAATAAAAGGCCGTGGTCTTTGTCAGAATGTGGCGCGTGTCCGCATCCGCCAGGGTGGTGCCGACAAGGATCATGGTGATAGCCGTGGTGCAGCCCCCCACATTGTCGATGGCAGAGCTTAAGAACCCAGGCAGCTGTACCTGGGTCACCATCAGCACGATGCCGATCTCCACAGCTACGATACATGGGTTCTTCAGCACCTTTTTCACCACTTCCTTTTTGCTGGGGCACTCGGTGAAATAGGAGAGCCCTGCCGACCACATGACAATGCGCTGGGGAATCAGGTAGACGGAGGCGTACAGAAGGCCAATCGAGTCGTAGAGCCCCTCCGCCACCGGATTTCCAAGAAAACCTGCGTTGGAGCAGACCGTGGCATACTGAAGGACCCTCTTCTTCTCCTTTGGCGCCCGCCGGTAAAGCACAGCGCTCACAAAGGTGCAGAAAATCTGGATCAGGATGGAGATGACAAGGATCTCCAACTCTGCCACAAACACCGACTCATCCATGGACATGTAGAAGGCAGATATAATATTGCAGGGAAGGATCAGATCAATAACAAGATCTGTTATCATGCTCTTGCCCTCTTCTGTGATAATATTCATTTTTCTCAGGACGACCCCCACAGCCATGAGAAGAAATATCATGACCTGGAGGTCAAAAAGCCCGTCTATTTTCATTTATGCTCATCCTTTTTGCTGTAAATCACTCTGTTATGCTCTCCGTCACCCAACACGTGGACGCCGGGGAAACTCTGAATATACTGCTTGAACTGAGAATACCCGTAATCCCGCACCTTGAAGTCCCCGAATTTATTCCGTATCCGATTTCCCAGGACGCTCAGGAAAATGCCGTGCTTCCCGCTGTCCTTGATCTGCTTTAGGATAAACTCCTCGATCTGCTCTTTTCTGCTCTTGTCCTCAAAGAAAGTCACTGTAATCTGGGAGCCGGACTGGATCAGTTTCAGCTTGTGGCAGGACTCCAGGAACCGGGACAGAAGGCTGTAGCCGTAGCGGCGGACGTCAAAGTCCGGATACAACTTCACGAGACGGCTTCCCACCTCGCCCAGGCCAGTCTTCCTGTCGTTGTTCTGGTTCTCTGTGATGATCCGGATGACCGCCTCCTCGATCTGGCTTCTGTCCACCACGTCGCTGTCTCCCATACTCTCCTCCATGAGGAGCTCCAGCACAGTGAAAATGTCGCAGGCCTTGCGGAAGGGAGCCGGCGTCTTGTTTTCTCCCATCCCGATCACAATCTTGCCGCTCTCCCTCAGACGGCTGGCCAGCTTGGTGAAATCGCTGTCGCTGGACACAAGGCAGAAGCCCTCCAGCTCGCTCGTGTACAGCATGTCCATAGCGTCAATGATCATGGCCGAGTCTGTGGCGTTCTTCCCGTGAGTATAGCTAAACTGCTGGATGGGAGTGATGGAGTTGTTGAGAAGCTCATCCTTCCACCCTGAATTGTTGGTGCTGGTCCAGTCCCCGTAAATCCTTTTATATGTCACTTTTCCATATTTTGAAAGCTCATCCAGTATGGGTTCAATGTACCTGGATGATACATTGTCCGCATCGATGAGCAGCGCAAATCTGTCTTCCACGCCTGTTACCTCCCATTCAATCTTTCCGGTCTGAATAACACATTCTTATTTATTATAGCAGAATTTTCCGGTCTTACATAGTAAAATGTAACCAAAAACGTTTTCAAAAAAAACATCGAAACACTTCAAGCCGTTCTTGTCATCTGGTTTTGAATACTATATAATGGGTGTGTTGAGGTGATGACTATGACAATTAATACAAAAGATATGCTGGACAGTATCCTGCAGAGCCTCTCCCGCATCGACTACGTGAAGCCACAGGATATTCCAAATATTGACCTGTACATGGACCAGGTCACGACCTTTATGGAGAGCCAGCTCGGCTCCACCCGCCGGCACGGCGAGGACAAGATTCTGACAAAGACCATGATCAACAACTACGCAAAGAACAATCTCCTTCCCCCTCCGGTGAAGAAGAAATACTCAAAGGAGCATGTGCTGGTCCTGATCTTTATCTACTATTTCAAAAATATCCTCTCCATCAAGGATATCGAGACGCTCCTTATGCCTCTCACAGAGAAATATTTTCACAACGGGGAGGACTTTGACATCACATCCGTTTACGAGGAGGTGTGCAGCCTGGAGAAGTCCAGGATCGACCAGCTGGCAAAGGATATCGCAAAAATGTACAACACATCTGCCGAGACCTTCCAGGACGCGCCAAAGGAGGACCGGGAGTCGCTGCAGCTCTTCTCTTTTATCTGCAGCCTTGCCTTTGATGTCTACGTGAAAAAGCTCCTCATGGAAAAGCTGATCGACCACCTCCCCGGCTCTGAGGAGAAAAAATAGCATATTATCAGTGCATCTATGCAAAAGAAGATTGCCTCCGGGCAATCTTCTTTGTATCTATTCTTCCTTTTTGTTGATCCTCTCAAACACCATGTCATAGCCGTCGTTTCCGTAGTTGAGGGAGCGGTTCACCCTGCTGATGGTGGCTGTGGAGGCCCCGGTCCTGTCCGCGATCTCCAGATAGGTCTTGTGGTCCCGCAGCATCTTGGCTACCTCAAACCGCTGGGACAGGGAGAGCAACTCGTTGATGGTACAGATGTCTTCAAAAAATATATAACACTCTTCTTTATCTTTCAGACTCAGTATGGCGCTAAAAAGATAGTCAACCGCCTCGGTCCTGATTTTTTTGTTCATATTTTTTCTCTCCTCCGAAACGAAATTCATTATGCATACATTTTAGCACACTAAATCCATAAAGTCCATAGGAGGCGGGAATATTTTCCCGCCCCGTCTTTTACGCCATACTTTGCGCATGTTTTTTGTCTATCGCCTCAGGTCATTATCTCATAGTGCCGCGCTTCAGTGCGGACATCAACTTTTCAAAGGATGTGTTTGCCACCAGCTCCTCCGGAAAATCCGCCTCAGCGAGAAGCCTTGCCGAGTACTCTGTGTTCACAATATCCACATCCACGTGAGCGTCGCTGCCAAGTGTCACCATTGTGCCGTACTTTTTGCAGCAGCGCAGCATTTCCAGGGCGTTGTCGTAGGTATTTTGCCGGAAGCCGCCCGGCCGAAGGGAGGAATTGTTGATCTCAAGAAGCGTCCCTGTCTCCCGGGCCGTTCTGGCAAGGACGTCATAGTCCGGCCCGTACCGCCCGTCGTCAGGATGGCCGATAATATCGATATAGTCCTTTTTCATGGCATTGACGTAGGCCCTGGTGTTCTCCTCCCTGCCGCTTGTCTTTCCGTAACAGGGCGGATGGATGCTGGCCACCGCTATATCAAGAGACCGGATCGTCTCCTCCGGCAGGTCCACTGTACCCTCCTCGTCCAGTATGTTCAGCTCCACGCCAAAGAGAAGCCTCAGATCTCCCATCCTTCTGGGGACTACCTTCAGATTCTGAAAATAATAAAGGCCGCAGCTGCCGGGCATCTTCGGCGCGTGCTCCGTAATGGCAAGCCCCTCCAGCCCTTTACTTGCAGCCATGGAGGCCATCTCCCGGATCGTGTTGTAGGCATGGCCGCTGGCAATGGTGTGGGTGTGGGTATCAATCATAATTTCCATTTCTTTCTCCTTATCATTGCAGTCACTTGTGTCTGTTTTTCTCCGTTCGGATCAGATATAAAGTTTTTTGTCCGGAAATCATTATAATATATCCATTTTTATTTAGCAAATAAAGGGGATCCCCGTCTGTTATTCACTTATGATAATGTCTCCCAAAGAACTTTCTTCATTTCCAAGATATACTCTTAGCAGATTTCGGAATCTCTCTTTCCTATACTGCTCTTTCCAGTATACGAAAAAATGCAGGTTTTGAAAGCCCCAAAAAGGGGAAATCCAGCACAGCAAAGACAGGAGCAAAAGCCGCTGGTGATTTTAATCCAGCGGCTCCCGGCTTCGGTCTTTCCTTTCCTATTCCTGTTCAGGAATTTCTCAATATCGACAGTGTTGCGTTTATCATAATCGGACGTGTGATAGTGCCGCCCTCCTGTACCTGCCGGGCGGCAGCCCCACGTCGCAGATGAAAAGATTGTCACGGACATAGATTTAAACTATGCTTTTCCAACGCTTCCGCATACCTTCATTCTTTCCATAA
>CAZZBJ010000026.1:0-23189 GCA_964652805.1 uncultured Mordavella sp.
AAATTTGTTTTTCCTGTAACTGCTTTTTAGTCAAACTTATCTTCTGTAATTCCATTTCAAAATCTTGCTTATTCTTTTGCGTAATTGTTTGCAAAATCATACCGGAAAAAAAAGATTGGATGGCAGCCAAAACAATACATCCACTAACTACCAATGTCGGCATTTTAGGAACAACTCCTATCTGTAAATATGTCACAAAAACTGGCACGAACAAAACAGCCGCTATCAATACTAGTATTAATGATAAAGCGCCAAAAAAACGCATGGGTTTATATGTCTTATATAACTTTATGATAGTAAAAAGTACCTTTAATCCATCAGAATAGGTGTTTAATTTCGATTCACTTCCTTCTGGCCGATCACGATAATCTATAATGACATTTTCAACAAACATGTTTTTATCCGCCGCATGAATACTCATTTCTGTCTCTATCTCAAATCCTTTAGACAAAACAGGAAAACTTTTTACAAATTGATAACTAAATGCACGATATCCTGTCATAATATCTTTAATATCTGTATCAAACAATATGTTGATGCTCTTTCTCACAATAGAATTGCCGAAATTGTGAAATGGACGTTTATTTTCTTGAAAATAAGTAGAAGACAATCTGTCTCCTACCACCATATCTACATTTCTTTGCATAACCTTTTCTACCATTTCAGGTGCAAATTCTGCGGGATATGTATCGTCTCCATCCGTCATTACATAACACTCCGCATCAATGTCTCTAAACATTTGACGAATAACATTCCCCTTTCCCTGTTGATATGTGTACCTGACCACAGCGCCAGCTTTTTTGGCAATAACATCTGTATGGTCAGATGAATTATTGTCATAGACATAAACCACAGCTTCCGGTAAACTTCTTTTAAAATCTTTTACTACTTTTTCAATTGTTTGACTTTCATTGTAACATGGTATCAGCACTGCTATTTTATCCATTTTCTTTCCTTCCTTAGCGTTAATAGACTTTATATATATAGTATCTCTCGTGATACTCTATCATTTTAAGCTCCACTCCGTCCCCTCCACAGGATTCCAGATCGCTCCTGGCGCTTAATACATAGCTGACCCCCAGCTCCTTCAGATCGCTGACATTCATTGTAACAGTAAATACATCTGATCGTTCTAACTCAAATTCCGCACTGCCTTCCTCCTTCAGCTCTATGCGAATGTGGGCGTATCTGTTGTAAACCTCTGAAGCCGTATCGTCCAGTTCCTCCCACCTCTCCAAAACCGGATATGTGTTTGTAGAGTTAATTGTGGATGCTCCGGCCATAATAGGGAGGTTAATGATTGGAAGCCCCGCTCCTACCACCGCCCAGAGCGCATCTGGGTCTTCCTCGCTGATATCCTCTATAGCAGATACAAGCTCTGAGTCCGAGATTGGCTTTATCCCCAGATGAACAGGATTGACCAGCGCTCCCGCCAAAACCATCACCGCCACGCACAGGGAACAAAATATTTTCCCGGCCCTTTTGTCCCGGATCCTCAGCAACAGGGCAAACAGGATGGCAAAGACCCCAATGGTCACAACAACATACTTGATCCCCGGATAGAAATCATCTGAAATAGCAAGAGCAGAGATTGCATAAATCCCACTTGCTGCCACAATTCCCGCAACCGCCGCCGCAAGCTTCGGAATACAGATCTCGCTCTGTGCGAGTCCTCGCATCAAAAGCAGGATATTGACAAACCCCAAGACAATAAACGCTCTGGGTGCGGAAGAGTAACTCATAAGCGTCACCCTGGCCAGAATCTCAGGGAATCCTGCCACGCAGTAGACTCCCAGAAACAACGCCGCACAGAACATGATTACTAAAAACTTGTCTTTTTTCTTCATCAGTACACCTGCCGGAATGATATAACAGAATGGAAAAAAGTCAATAAACTGTGAGCCTGCACTTGTATTTCCCAGCGTCCCATCCCCCAGGAGGGCATACCACATATTGAAAAAGTAATTAAAAAATCGTTTCCAGGCCCCTCCCCCTGTTTCTGACCTGGCACCCGGATACGCTGTATTCATGAAGAGATCAATCGTCTCCTTGGAGTTGCTGTAAATATGGAACATAATCCCCAGGAACAAGATCGCCAGAATAAGAATGACCAGGAGATCTCTTTTTCTGAACCGAAAATTCCGAATATTCTCCAAAATAACCCAGATCCCAAGGGCAAGAACCACATACGCCATCGGGATCTCCCATGCAGGGTACATGGCAAGGATAAAGCCGCCCGCGCAAACGAAGATGACAAGAGCCATGGCGGCACGGATACGGCTGTCTTCTGTGTTCATATATTTGTGCAGCAAGATCACCGAAAGCTGCCCAAAGATCAGCATTTCCACAAGGCCGTTGATGGCAAACCACCACTGTACCACGGGAGCCAGAGCAATCAGGCATGCCCCCGCAAGAGAAAGCCTTTTTTCTCTTTTTGTGATCAGCATGAACATCTCAAAGGAAACCATGAACAGGGCGATCCACCTTCCGCACCAGAAAAAAGCAAGCCCTCTCCCCGGTTCCAGAAAGAGATACCCCCAGTAGAAAGGCCTGAAGACCACGGCAATGTCGGCAACGGCCTGCCCGTACACCAGGAACATGTCCGTCTCCGTCCCCCGCACTATATCGCCAAAGTAGCCAAAGTCATTATAGTACTGGGACAGCATCATGGGAGTGGACACAGCCCACTCATCCGATCTTACAGGCCTGTCAACTCCCAGTATATCGCCCGTGTCAGCAAGATCCAGATATTCTGCCCACGTACCGAGAGAGGATCCGTTGATCTCTAAACAGACACACACGACAAAGAAAAGAAGGGCCAGCAGATACCGATAGCGATAGATCAGCGCCGCCGCTTTTCCCTCACTGAGAGCAACGACCGCAAAAACAGGAAAACAGCAGAGCGTGAGCAGCCAGGTTCCCTCCGACAGGCACGCCTTGCAGATATAATACTTCAGTCCCCCCTGCAGATTTTCCTGCGCAAAAGCCTGCACGTATTCCTGATATACCGCAAAGAACACTGCAGCAGCAAGTGCGAGTACAAATGAAAGAACTGCTTTTAGAAAGATTCTTTTTGCTTGTTTATGCATGATTATACCTCCGTTACAACAAGATCACTTCTTCTCTAAGATCATCTTCCGTGTGATGAAATTATACACCATCACAATTGCTGTAACTCCAATCTTGGATATCATATAGAAAATCCCCAAAAAAGACACGCAGAACCACATCAGCGCCTGATTGATCCCCAGTCCGATCACGCTGAGCACCACAAAGATGAGGAACTCCTTAACCCGGTTCCTCTTCTCTGTCTCAAACACATATGTCAGACTCAAGACATAGTTAGCAATCACGGAAACCGTAAAGGATATCCCCGATGAGAGGAGATAATGCACGCCGGCAACCTCTGTCAGGAAGACCATGATCCCATAATCAATAAAAAAGCACAGGAAACCCACAAGACCGAATTTTATGATCTGTGACAATAATTTCTTCATTGCACCACTCTCTTCTGATAATGTCCCTGGCTGATCAGTTCCTTGATCGAACTCACAACCGTCTCTTTATCTTCTTTGTATGTAACTCCGAACCATTTGTCTTTGGACCGCAGCACCTTTACATTCACCTTTTCAGTCATCAAAAGATCTCCGATGATCGTGGGCAAAAGATACTCCGCCTTAAGATCATCAGGCTCTGTCCGTTTCAGAAAATCAGCAAAGCCGCTCTCCAAAATCTCAAAAAAACCCGGAGTCAGGCCCCACATGTTCATGGAGACTTCGGATTCAACGTCTATATCTTCTTTTCCATCTGTTGTCTCAACAGCAGCGCCGTCCTCAGTCTTTACTATATTATGAGTTTCAACGATATCCGTGAGCATATGGGCATCGTTTACCCTGCATATTCCTCTGGTCACGCCGCCGTTGTCGCTGAGCGTATTCTTCAGCACAAAACCAACCATGCACACCGGAAGCTTATCCGACGGTGGTTCGTCCTTCATCTTCTGCAAATAATCATACGCCTTTTTATACGCTTCTTTTCCATAATAATCATCTGCATTGATGACAAGAAAGGGCTCATGTACCAGATCCTTGCAGCACAGGATAGCCTGTCCTGTTCCCCAGGGCTTTGTTCTTCCCTGAAACTTATCCCTGTATTTTTCCGGAATATCATCCAGCTCCTGAAAGGCGTAGGCAGTCTCTACCTGTTTTTCAATTCGTCCGCCGATGATCTCCCGGAAATCCTTCTCCAGATCCTTCCGGAGCACGAACACAACTTTATCAAATCCCGCTTCAAGTGCATCATATATGGAGTAATCCATAATGATCTCTCCGTTCGGCCCCACTGGCTCCAATTGTTTGATCCCACCGCCAAAGCGACTTCCTATTCCGGCGGCCATAATGACCAGAGCAGCTTTTCCCATGGCATACTTCTCCTATCTCTAAACTTGTAGTATTATAACGCAAAAAATGACTCTTTTCAACCCGTCATCACGCAGTATGCCCCTTGTTTATTCAGAGTATTCCTCCCCTGTACAGACCCCTGTCGCAACAGCACAGATCGGGGACGTCAAAAAAGGTTAAGGAATATGATTCCCTAACCTTTTCCTATAGAAACAAATCCTGATTTCCTGTAATTCCGGCCGTACACAGACAGATCACGGTCCATACGCACCCCACAGCCAGGATATCGGAAGGACCAATACAAGGGCAGGGATAAAATCTGCCACAGGAGGATCTTTCAGCTTTGCCATCCGCAGACTGTTCAGGATCAGGATCATGCCTCCGCAGGAGGAGAAATCCCCGATCATGGAGTCGCTCAGCAGCGGCATGACCAGTCCGGAGACGGCATAAAGCCCAAAGAGCATGATCCCCAGCGGAATTGCGATCAGCATCTGTGCCATTCCCGCTCCCGCCGCCGCGAAAAATATCGCAGCCACAAAGTCCATAACCGCTTTCGTGGTCAGCAAAGTGGCATCGCCTGAAAAACCGAGGATAACGGAACCTGTGATCCCCGAGGCGGAAATGCAGAAAATGGTCAGCCCCGAGAGAAATACACTGGCATCAACAGCTCCCCCCTGTGAGGCAAAGCGCTTTGGGAGCCTGGAAATAGCCGCGTCCAGATGCAGAAAATGGCCGACTGTACCACCCAAGAGAAAGGCAATGACCACGGCGCTGAAGTTCACCGTCTGTTCCAGCAGCCGCACGCCAAGAGCCACTGTGATCACGGCAAAATAGACCATCGAATCCTGGCGCAGCCGCACCGGTATAAGGCTCTTAAGGCCGCAGCCCAGCAGCGTACCCGACACCAGCGCCGCCAGGTTGATCAGTATAACATGCAAGGTTCCTTTCCCCCTTTCCTTCTGCTTAATTTCATATCACGAAAGAGTCTTTCAGGACTGTGTATTCTCCAGCTCCTCTTTTTTGAACCGGCTGACGCCAAGGATCAGCGTCGGCAGTATAACAAGAGGAATACAGATGTAACCGATAAAGGAATATCCCTTGTTGAGGATCGTCAGCAGACCAAACTGCGCCACACAGAATCCCACGATCATTACTACCAGGTTGCAGACGAACCGATTCGTCGTGATATTCTTGATCCATCTTGCAGTATAGACCTCCGCCCGGGCTGTCAGCGCACTGGAACAGGTGATCCCGGTAGTCACCAGCGCCAGGAACAGGGCCAGTGAGTAGGCCACCAGAAGCAGCGGCTGATTAAAGTTCATGCTCAGGATGTTGTACACCGGCAGATTATCTGTAACATGATCCGGATAGTAGCTAAGAAGCATATAGCAGGTCAGGATCATCATCGCCCCGTTGAGCAGGAAACCAAAAATACCCGCCCACACCACGCTCTTGCGGTCCGGCAGTTCTTCCGTAAACACGTGCGTCGTTGCCAGACAGGCACACTGGAACGATGCATACAGAATCGCCGCCCAGAGAGCGGGAAGAAAACCGGTGCTTACATCCCATTCCGAGATCACGCGGCCAAAATTCTCTGTGTTGCCCGAGAGCCCCGCCACGGACGTGATGATCAGGCAGCCGATCAAAAGGACGCTCAGCAGCGTACCCATGCGCATCAGGAATTTGGTCCCAAACATGGTCAGAAGCACGATGATCACAACAAAGATCGCAACAGAGCCAACGTATGATACCGGCACCCAGCCCATGATCAGGTTGCCGGCGCTGGAACACACAATGGCCAGTGCCATGATCACATCCACAACGAACATGATCTCGAAGACAGTGCTCCACAATTTCTGCTGGGGACGGTACAGCACGTCACCGAAAGCCCGGTAATTGTACGCCTTGTTGGAACGGCAGATCTCCCACTGGATGACAACTACCGCCACCATGATCGCCACGGCGATCAGCGGAGTAAATAAAGCCCAGGCTCCGTATTTGACATAATAATTAGCCGCCAGCGTACCTGTGGCGAATCCCCCTCCGCAATGAGAGCCAAACCAGACGGCCGCAATGGAAAATCCGGCTCTCTTTGATGATTTCGTTGTTTGCATAATAACTTCACTCCTTTCTTCCCTTCTTTCAGGTTACTTTCTTTTTCTCTCTGTAAACAGTTATGGCGACATCTGGACAGACCAGGTAACAAAGGCTGCAGGAGATACAGTCAGAACCTTCCTGGAACGCCACGTAATCGTAGCCATGGATATTCGTCTGGCCGGAAAGCTTCAGACATCCTTTGTTACATGCCTCCACACACCGAAGGCATCCTTTGCAGTAATTTTTATCTACAACAACATAATTCACGATCAGCCCTCCTTTCCATCACGCCATGCTAAGCAGCGGCGTAGCCTTTGTTCAGAGCCGTCATGTTCTTTTCAACGGTCTCCGGATTCTTTGAAAATTTCTTTTCCACGCTCTTTTTCAGGTCATCCAGACTAAGTGCCCCGCTGCTGGCCGCATATGCGCCCAGCATGACCATATTGGCACTTTTCGGCGCACCGATCGAAATGGCGATATTCGTCGCATCCACTTCGATCAGCCGGACGCCGGACAGCCTTTGCTTTATTTCCTGTGTCACGTCTACCAGCGATGTGTTGACTACAACCACCTTCGCAGTGTTCAGCGTCGGCAGGAACCGATCCATAGAGGCCTGGTTCATGATAATCGCATTGGTAGGACGGACAAAATAGGGACTGAGCACAGGTTTGTTGGAAACTGCAACCAGACAGTTGCAAGTGCCGCCCCGCATCTCAGGGCCGTATGACGGCAGCCAAGATACGTTCAATCCCTTCTCAACGCAAGTATCTGCAAAAATCCTGCCGGTGGAGAGGATTCCCTGCCCGCCAAAACCGGCAAACAATGTTTTTTCTAATATTTTCAAATTCTGCACCTCCTCAGTAAACCTTGATCTTCTCTTTCCCGGAAAGTGCCCTGTTTCCACCATCGGCCAGTCCTTCCATCTCAAACTCTCCCGGATACACGAACACCTTCGCCAGAAATTCTGTCTGGCGGCGAATGGCTCCTACTATGTAATCGCTGCGGGCAATAGCCCCTGTAATACCGATGGCATCTACTGACCAGTCCAATCCGGCGGCAAAAGCCGCGATCTCCCGCGAGATCATATAAGCCATGCCGTCCAGCAGCGCCCCGGCAAGGGGATCTCCTTTTTCCATGCGGTCTGTGATTTCTATTACATTGTTAGTGCCCAGCCAGGAGACCAGCCCGCTCTGCTTGGAAAACATCTTCTTCCAGCTTTTTTCCCTGAACCCGGGAACACTCGCCATATACCGGAGCAGCTCCAGGCCTGCCATACGCCCCGCCCGCTCAGGAGAAAAGGGGCCATCTCCGCCGGAGCCATACGTGTTGTCTACACAACGCCCGCCCCTCTGCGCAGTCACCGAGACTCCGCTTCCCAGGTGCACGGTCACCAGATTCAGCTCTTCCAGCGGCCTTTGCAGTTCCTGAGAAATATACCTCGCCACAATGCGCTCGTTCAGGGCATGGAAAGCGCTTACTCTCCGCAGGGGAGGAAATCCCGACAGGCGCGAAACCGGATCAAACTCATCCATCAGCGGCGGATCCACCACAAAACAGGGGATCCCATGAGGCTCGGCAAAACGATAGGCCAACTGACATCCCAGATTGGATGGATGTTCTGCATAGCGGGAGTTACGGCAGTCTTCCAGCATAGCCTCATTTACAGCAAAGACGCCCCCGGCCATAGGGCGCAGAGCGCCGCCGCGGCCCACTATTGCATCCATCTGTCTTATATCCACTCCTTTTTCCCTTAGAGTGCGGACAATAAGCCCATAGCGGTAATCCAACTGCTCCTGTACGCTGTCAAAAGCGTCCAGCTCCTCGTTGGTATGGGACACATTGCAGGAAAAAATCTTCTCCTTTCCGCAAAATACCGCAATCCGCGTAGAGGTGGAACCGGGGTTGATACATAATATCCGCTTCTCCATCCTGCTTCCCTCCTTAGTCCGTTTTCAGCGGCTCCGCGTAACTGTGCAGCAGCGCCGCTTTCCTGGCAAGCCACTCTGCCATGCCAGTCTCTGGTGTCTTTGCGACCGGCGCGATTCCCGAGACCTTCCGGCAAAACTCCGCCATGAGCGTCTCCGAGTGCGCCCCCTTACCGCCTACTGCGATCCCGTCCACTGTTCCACGAAGCGTCAAAGCGGCTGAACCGCTCCATTTCGCCATCTGATACGCCATCGCCTTCACTGCCAACCTTGCATTCTGATCTGCCTCGCACAACTGATCCAGCACTGCCGGATTTGAAGTTCCCGTATAGCCCAGGATACCGCTCTCGCGCAGCAGAACACAGCGCATCTCCTCCAGTTCTTCTTGGCGGGAAGCAAACCACCCCGCCAGCTGTGCGCAGGGAATGTCTCCGGAGGATGTGAAACCCATCGGTCCCTCCGCTCCGATACAATCGTTCAGATCCAGACAGCGTCCCCGGCTGTAAGCTCCGATACTCACAAGGTCGTCCGCCCAGACAGCTATATAATTCCCGTCCTCTGCCGCTCCCGCGCCGTAGACGGTATGAAGCATGGCAAGATGCTCCGCCCTGAACCCCCTGCTGTATTTAGGGACAGACGCATGGCTGCCAATGCGGCACGCCGGGAGCAGCTCGTCCACAGACATGGCCTCCGTATAATAGGCGGGCACCCCCAGCGCCTCCGCCGCTGCCGCCATGATCCCCAGTACAGCGTCGCAGTCCCAGTAACCCAGTTCTTCATCTGCAGACCTCCTGCACACGGCTTCCGTGATCTGGTGTGTACCCGGTCCGACAATGCCAAGACAACCGCCCGGACACAACGCCGCCTCTGCTTCTCCGGCAAACTCCGCCAGCGTCCCGGCGCTCGTCTGGCGCAGAGAGAACGTTTCCCTCTTTATGATCCTGGCGTCTTCTGAGACCGCCGCCTGGAGCAGTCCGTCGGCAGCCCAGCACAAAAGGAATTTCTTATTGTCGTTCATATCGTCCTTGTACAGTCTCACAGGCAGCTGAAATACCCGCAAGACCCTGCCCTCCTTCCTGTCCGGTTATCGCTGCATGTACTGGCTGACAAGATTCGCCAGCACGATCGAATAATACTTTGTCTCGTGGTCGTCCCCTCTGGAAGTCTGTATCAGGGGCACGCTTGCGCCCATACCCACGCCAGCTACGCGCACGTTCCCGGTCAGGTACATAAGGCCCTTGACCAGGATGTTCCCGGCCTCCAGATCAGGCGCCAGAAGGATGTCTGCGTCTCCGCTGATCTGCCCTTCGTATTTCTTGATCTGCGCAGCATGCTGACTAACGGCAATGTCCATGGAGACCGGCCCTTCTACCAGGCCGCTGCCAAAGCCTGCCGTTCCGCTGGCAGCCATCTCCGACAGTCGCCGGGCATCCAGCGTACACGGCATGGTTTCCTTTACGTGCTCACTTGCACAGAGAACTGCCGCTTTCGCCTCTTTAAGCCCCATCGCCTCCGCAACCTTGAAGCAGCTGCGCAGGATGCTGGCTTTTTCTTCTATATTCGGCGAAATGTTCGCGCCTACGTCTCCCAGGAGCAGAAGCCTGTCTACCGCCCGGCACTCGACCAGCGCCAGCCCGCATATCCGTTCCTTACCTCGCAGGCCCTTCTCCCGGTCCATGATAGCCCGGAGAAAATCGCTGGTCTCCACCAAGCCCTTCATAAGCAGCTGGGCCCGGCCCCCTCGCACAAGTGACACGGCAGTCTCTGCTGCTTCTTTCAAATTTTTCACATCTGTGATCTCATAGGCGTCCAGGTCGATCCCTTCTCTTTGACAGACAGCAGAAATCGTCTCTTGATCCCCCACCAGATGCGCATCTGCAATCCCTTTTTTCCTGGCATGATCCACCGCCAGCAGTATCTCCTCGCCGTGCGCCGCGGCCACGGCGATCGTTTGCCGGGGACCGCGCAGAACCATTTCTTCCAGCTGACTGAAATTCGTAATTGTTTTCATATGATCCCTACAGCCTCCTTACTCGCTCAGATGAACCTTGCTCAGCACATCGGGATTAGCGATACCGCTCGGAAACTGAGGCTTAACGCCTGACAATACTTGGACAAGGCTCGTGGCCGCCGCTGTACGCAGCCGTACGATCGCCTCCTCGGTGGCCGCCGCTATGTGGCCGGTGGTAATGCAATTGGGCAGTGTAAAGATCTCCTCCTGCTCCCTGGGCGGCTCGAACTCCAGCACATCCAGTCCGGCGCCGGCGATCTCTCCTGCTTTGAGCGCCTGACACAAAGCGTCCTGGTCTACCAGTCCTCCCCGGCCTGTATTGACCAGAATAGCAGTCTTCTTCATCCTGGAAAGCTGCTTCGCCCCGATCATGTGCCGGGTGCTCTCCATCAGCGGCGCATGGAGCGAAACATAATCGGCATGCTCCAGCAGATAGTCTAATTCCACAGACTCCACGTCCAGCTCCTGACAGTACCGCAGATCAATGTACGGGTCATAAGCGATCACGCGAACGCCCAACGGTTTCACCAGAGGCACTACCTGCCGCGCAATGGAGCCAAAGCCAACCAGTCCTACTGTTTTCCCACGGGGACTGGCCGCTCCCGACACGGCGGCGACAGCCTTTGCCCAGTTCCCTTCCTTGACAGCCCGGTCGCCCTGAAAGATCTTGCGGCTGCACGCCAGCATCAGCGTCAGAGCCAGCGTGGCGACTTCCTCCTGACAGTACACCGGAACATATGTCACCACGATCCCTTTTTCTGTGGCCGCCGTCACATCCACATTGTCAAATCCGACGCCGTACCGGGCAATGACCTTACATTTTTTCAGCCCTTCTATTGTTTCCCTTGTAAATTTGCCCCCTACTGTCAAAATGGCGTCGGCGTCACTGGCTACCTCCAGGATATCTCCCGGCGAAAAAGCGCTGTACTGGGTAACCTCGCATCCAAAATCACCAATAATCTTCTTTTCAATGTCGCAAAGGGGCAAAATGTTATCCACAAATACGATCTTCAAATTATTCTTTTCCATTTTCACTGTCCCTCCTTTATCCAACATCTTTGAACACCTTCAGACTATAGAAAGGCAGTACCTCCTTGGCGATGCGCTTGTAAGCGTCGACCGGGGCAAGGCCCCACTGCACCGGACACGGGCTGATCACTTCTATAATAGAGAAGCCTTTTTTGTCTATCTGATACTGGATCCCTTTCTGGATGGCCTTTTTTGCTGCCCGGATGTGCGCAGGAGTGTCAATGGTCACTCTCTCCGCATAGCACACGCCGTCCAGCTGCGACAGCATTTCACACATGCGGACAGGTCTGCCATGGTACTCCGGATCACGTCCTCCGGGACATGTCGTCGCCTCCTGCCCAATAAGGGTCGTAGGCGCCATCTGGCCGCCGGTCATTCCATAAATCCCATTATTTACGAAAATGATCGTCAGCTTTTCTCCTCTGGCAGCTGCATGTATGATCTCTGCGGTTCCAATAGCGGCCAGATCTCCGTCTCCCTGATAACCGATCACGATCTTATCCGGCCTGACCCGCTTGATGCCTGTGGCCGTGGCCGGACATCTTCCGTGCAGAGGAAACGCAAAGTCTATATTGAAGAAATCGTAGATCATGCCGCCGCAACCCACGTAAGCGACTCCTATCGTATCCTCCGCTATCCCCATCCCGTCAATAAGCTCTGCCAACAGGCGATTGACCACACCGTGTCCGCAGCCGGGACAATAGGTGAAATTCTTCTCATTAAGACTGGCAGATCTTCCAAACACCTTCTCTTCCATTGAGCTCCCTCCAATCATTCTTGTTCTCCAGGATATGACATATCCTTGGTTTCACACTGTCTGTGTTGATGATGCTTCCTCCCATGCGGCCATGGAAGTAGATCGGTTTGCTCTCTCCCAGAAACATACGTATGTCGCTGCACATCATACCGGCGTTTCCCTCCAGGACCACAACCGCTTTTGCGTTTTGTACCGCCCGGCGCAGCCCCTCCACATCAAAGGGCCACAGGGTGATCGGCCGAAACAGACCTGCCTTAACACCGTCCTCCCTGAGCTCAGACACCATCTCTCCTGCAATCCGCGAGACAAGCCCAAAAGCCACGACAACTATATCTGCGTCCTCTGTCATAACAGACTCCGAACGCTTTTCCGACGCTTCACAGACCGCATATTTCTCCTGCAGGTGGAGGTTATGATCCTCCAGCTCTTCTGCAGAGTTTTTTGGCTCCGCCTTGCGGGGCGGTCGGCCGGCGCAGCCAGTCAGCGCATAGTCGCGTTCCGGAAGCTCCTGCGGATCGATCGGATCCGGAAATTCCACCTGCTCCATCATCTGGCCGATGGTCCCGTCCGCAAGCACCAGGGCAGGATTCCGGTATTTATCCGCCAACTCAAAGGCGAGCCTGGTAAGATCCGCCGCTTCCTGCACAGAATTGGGAGCCAGCACAATGGTATGGTAATCTCCCGTTCCGCCTCCCTTCACCGCCTGATTGTAATCATTCTGGGTTGCAAGGATATTTCCCAATCCCGGACCGCCGCGCATCATGTCGACGATCACAGCGGGAATTTCCAGGTATGCCAGATGGGAAATTCCTTCCTGCTTCAGGCTCATGGCTGTCGAGGCGGAAGAGGTCATTGCTCTGAATCCCGCACATGCACTTCCAAACACGGCGTTGATCGCTGTGATCTCACTCTCTGTCTGGATAAACACCCGGCCCTTTTCGCGCATGTGCTTTGCCATATAGGCTGTCAACTCGTTCTGGGGCGTGATCGGATAGCCGTAGTAAGCCATCACACCGGCTCGTATCGCCGCTTCGCCGATCGCCTCGTTTCCTTTCATAAAAACTTTCTTGGACAAACTGACGCCTCCTCCTTTCTTTATTCCACCTTTTCGATGGCTAAAATCTATATTGTATACTGTATACCGCTTTATCTTCAAATTCCCTCCTTCCTTTTGCAATATTGTCTCTAAATCTGCATATTTTTGCTCTTTTATCGTTTCCTGTCTTTTTAATATACTGGTATACAGTATACAGTTTGTGATTAAAAACGACAGATAAAAGCTGCCTGTCATGAGTCAGGGCATTGCTCTTACCTGTTCGATGATAAAATCAATATGTGCCTGCGCATACGCCTCCGCCCGCAAAGCGTCATACTCCAGAATAGCGCTCAGGATATCCTCGTGCTGCCGCAGGCAGATATCAAACATGCTGTCTACCGTGTGGCGGGCAAAATACAGCCGCGCCTGCCTGTCATTCAAAGAAGCGCTCACCTTGAGCATATGGCGGTTCCCCGCCAGCTCAAAAACGATCCTATGGAACGAGACATCGATCTCCATAAACACCTCGGCGCGCTCCTCTGCAGGATATTCGCAGATCCCGGACACCCTGGCGCACATGCGCCTTAACTGCTCCCGCTTGGCCTGGTCATCCCTTCTCGCCGCAAGCTTGCTCGCCTCCCCCTCTAAAAGACGCCGGATCTGCAGGATCTCTATTACGTCCTTGTGGGAAAACGGAGCAACTGTCACCTTCGCATTCGGATGCAGCTGGACGAACCCCTCTGCCCCCAGCATCCGCAGCGCCTCCCGCAGGGGCGTCCTGCTTACGCCCAGCTCTTTTGCCAGCGATGTCTCTGACAGCTGTTCTCCGGGAGTTAATTTACCCTCCAGGATAGCGGCCAGAAGAACATCGTAAGCATAACTGCTCTTGAGCTTAAATCCCTCTCCGGCATTCTCTCTTCCCGTACCATTACCATTTACGAAACCAGTATACAATATCGCACCTCAATCGTCAAGTTTTTTGTTATCTTTCGGTATTTTGCAGAATTTTCTGTCTTTTTTATCATCTGCGCAATACCGTCACGCGAAATCCTCCCTCACTCTCCCAGTCCGTCCTCAATCGCCTTCACCAGGGCCGCCAGGGCTTCCTCCTCATCAGGGCCTTCGCAGATGAGCTCGATCTCGTCGCCTTTCTTGATGCAGGCACCAAGGACACTGAGCACACTCTTGGCGTTGGCCGTAGTGTTGTCGTGCCAAAATGTGACCTTGCAGTCAAACTGTACTGCCGTGTTACAGAAGATACCCGCCGGGCGGAGATGCAGCCCTGTCGGGTTGTTGATGACCACCTTTTTCCTTACCATAATCACTTTAACCTCCTGATGCTTCATTATCCGTATCTTCTCCGGCGCTGTTATCCGCCGCTGTCGTTCTCTGTTCCAGGGTGACCGTCACCGTCACGGACGTCTCCACCGTACAGTCAGAGGCATTCGACGGGAGGGTGATGGTCACAGGCACCTCATACTCACCTGCCTCTGTGCAGTCCTTCAGGTCGATACTCACCGACAGATCGCTCAGCTCCAGGCTGTTCAGCTGCTCCTGGGGGCCGCCGATGTAGATCTCCAGATCGTCGCCATTCCCGTAGCTGGCGACCGTCAGACCCTCATCCAGATTGTTGACAGTGATGGAGCCCACCGGAATATCAAAGCTCTTTGTGCCTTCCCTTGCCACCCGCGCGGTCACAAGGATATTATTGCCGTTCTCATCCACCAGGCTTATCCCCTCCGGCAGATAGGGCGTGACGTCCACCGTCTGCTCCGTCCTCCGGGAAATGGATGTGATGTCAATGGCATCCGCGGGTATGCGGATCTCCTCCAGATCCTCCAGCACCTCCTCCTCTCCGGCCAACTGGATCTCCTCAGGCGTCCAGCTAACCTCGGAGATAGTGTAACCGTCCGCCGCCGTGACTTCCGAGGTATCCACTGTCACCGGGACACGGACTGTGTGGTAGAGGGTCACATTGACCTTCACACCTGTGGTCCCCAGGTTGTTGGCCAGCTGCTCTTCGCTGATCTCATTATTGTCCTCATCATAGTAGGTCAGCACGGTGTCAATGGAGGAATCCTCAGAAAGGCCGGACACATCAACCTCCGCTACCACCTTGCTGATCTGGTCGATGACAGACTCCGGACCGTTAACAGTCACTCTCTCCGGGTCTGCCTGCACGGTCCCCAGCACATAGCCATCCCGCACCGTCCCTGTAGTCGTCACAGTGATCGGGAAAGTATCACTCTTATTCTGTTCAATCTGCACCTGCACGTTTCTCGGGTTTGCAGTGGCGCTCTCGAACTCGTAGCCGGGAATCGTGATCTCTATGGGAATCTGAGACTCCAGATACAGCTCCCGCATATCCGCGGTGGCCACAATATTCTCCGCACTGATCTTCTCCAGGACCGACCGCGTAGCCGAGACGCTCACGCTGATCGTGTCTGTCCCGTCCAGAACCTGGTAGGATCTCTGGTCCTGGGTCACCACCTCCGAGTACTCGATGGTGACAGAAATATTGTCAAAGGTCCTGGAACTCACCGGGTCGTCTATGTTTACCACAAGCAGCCACAGCATAAAAGCGAAGATAAATGCAAGGAGCTTCAGGCCAATATTATTTGTCAGACTTTTTTTCATGGATCAGCCTTCCTTTCCATTTTGCTAATATGCCGCGTATGCCGCGCAATTCGCTCCGCTTGTTCTGGATCTCCTCCAGATAATCCCTGAGCTTTTCCCTGGAGACATTCCTGTCCAGCACTCCTCCCTGGGCCACGGATACATATCCCGTCTCTTCGGACACCACAATGACAAGGGCGTCGCTGACCTCGCTGAGGCCCACCGCCGCTCTGTGCCTTGTGCCCAGCTCCTTGCTCAGCTCCATGTTATCAGACAGGGGGAGATAGCAGGTGGCGGAGACGATCCTGTCGTTCCGGATGATGATGGCCCCGTCGTGGAGGGGTGTGTTGTGTTCAAATATATTGACAAGCACCTGGCTGGATACGATACAGTCCAGCTGGATGCCTGTGCTTTCGTACTCAGTCAGCTTGATGGCCTGCTCCACGACGATGAGAGCGCCGGTCATCGACTCTCCCATAGTATAGGAAGCGTCGATGATGCCGTCGATGGTCTCCTCGCTGAAGCGGCTCTTGTCCTTTGATCTGTCAAAGGGCACCACGACGCTGATATATTTTCTCTCTCCCAGCTTCTCCAGAGCGCGCCGCAGCTCCGGCTGGAACACCACGATCAGAGCCGTGGCAAGGACTGCCATGGAGTTTCTGGCGATCCAGAGTATGGTGTGCATCTGAAAAAGAAACGCCACAAAAATGAATACACCAAGAACAAGGATGCCCTTGAGCAGCATCCAGGCCTTCGTGTTCTTGATCCATATCATGATCTGGTATACCAGAAACGCAATGATCAGTATCTCTACGATATCTGTCATATGCATTTCCGGAAAATAGGCGTTTTGTATATATCTCTCAAAGAATTGCGTAATTCTCGCTTCCATGCGTTCACTTCCCGTCTTTAATCATTCCGCTCCTCTTCGTCCAGACGGAGCTCCTTCTGAAGACTTCTTGTAAGAAGGAGCTGATCCATGCTGCCGGTGATCCGGCTTTCCTGCTTGCGTGGAGTGCGGGCCCTGCCGGCGGCTCTTCCCTTCCCGGGCTTCTGCCCGCCCCCGCTTCCGGCTTCGCTGCCATCCGCGCTCTTTCTGCGGATCTCGTCTGTGTCGATGATCTCCGTCTCCTGGTTCTCTGTCCGCCTGTTGATGCGCTTCACCGTCTTCTCCGGAGCGGTCACAACGATCTTCGGCACCGCTTTCACGTAGTAATAATATTCATCATCCTCATATTGGACACTCTCTGTCCGTGAATAGTCCACGGCAAAAAACAAAAGCTCCAGGATCAGTCCCACGATCACAGCAGCCACATTCCCCAGGATCAGTCCCAGGTAGGATATCTGCGCATCCAGCACCGCGCTGCCCGCCGCCATGATGACGATGCTGACAACAGCCCCCACTGCGGACGCACTCTTCCAGGCATGGCTGATGGCCATCCTGTGCACCTGGTACACAAGGAACAGAACGATGACAAAGGCGATGACCATGATGATCATCTCTCTGTTCTGAAACACCTCCTGGAGATAAGTCGTGATCTGGCTTATCATACTCTCAGCCTCCTCACTCTCCAGGGCAGATGTGGATGTCTTCATATAATCGATCATATAATACACGATGGTTCCGCAGATGACGGGCGCCACGCTGGCAGGCGTTCCCACCAGTCCGAAAGCCACGGGGATCACATAGGGGATGTGAAACAGGAAAGCCAGCGGCGTCAGAAGAAGGATCACCGCCGTCCTCGGACTGAACCGCACGTAGAACACAAACATGATCACAAACACCGCCGCCGTCACAGCCATGATCCCCAGGGACACCGCCGCCATCTGCGCCAGAATCAGGACGGCCGCCGCCAGCACGGTGACGATCATCGGGAGGAAGGCGCAGATGACTGCCAGTCCCAGCGTGATCAGGGGATTAGACAGAAGACTCATAAAGCCAAGATCGTGATTGATCATATAGAACGCGGCCAGGGCCAAGATGAACTGGACTCCTTTGTCTATGAATTTTGAGTATTTTGCATACACCTGCTGGAGCTGGCCTTTTATGACATATACATTATCCATCGCTATTTATTCTCCTTTTCGTACATCTTCATCAACTGTAATAGGCCGTGGTTGTATCTTTTCATCCTCATTCTCGCGTCTCTGTGTTTCCTGTTGGCAATCCTGCTGGTGATGATAAATGCAATGATCAGGAGGGCCAGATAACCAAGGATGATCACCGCCGCCAGCATGAAGATCAGAGCCAACGTCAGCTTCTCCATCCAGTCGGTCATGCCCCAGGCAAAGACCAGGAGCACGGCGCACGCATATCCGATGGTAGTCCAGATAAATGTGGCGATCATCTTCATACTCACATAATCTTTTTTATAATAAGCGCTGATCTTCATATCTTCCTCGCCTTCATTCTGCTCATAGAAGGCCAGTCTGGTCATCAGCCTGACTTTTCGTTTATCTAACATAAAGCACCTCGGAGTGTATATTTTCTGCTTCTAATCATTATTTTTAGTATAACAAATATCAGTACCCTTGTCCAATACTTATAGTTAAAAAGTAAACTTTTTCAGCCCCTGCCTTTTTCAGCGTCCGGGCCGCACTGTCCAGGGTGCTCCCGGTAGTGTATATGTCATCTACAAGGAGCACACTCCGCCCCGCAAGAGGCCGCCCCGTCCAGTGGAATATCCCCCGCACATTCTCCCGCCTGGCAGCCGGGTCCAGGCTCTTCTGCGGAACCGTGTCCCGCCTCCTCACCAAATGGACTGCGTCCAGGGAGATCTGCAGCCTCCCGGACAGCTTCTCTGCCAGGATCTCCGCCTGGTTAAAGCCCCGCATCCGCCTCTTCTTTCTGCCCAGGGGAATGGGGATGATGAGGGAAATGCGCTTTTTCCTCACATAGTCTCCGTAGACCCGGGCCATCTCGGAGGCGTAGAACCCGGCGTAAATGCGGCGGTTGTGGAATTTGAACTGATAGACGGACCAGGCCGCCCCTCCCCGGTGGAGCCACAGCGCCCGGCCCTCGTCATAGCAGCGGCGGGTGCGGCTGCAGTCATGGCAGTACTCCGCCTGCTCGCTGCTGACAGGCTTCCCGCACTTCTTGCAGATGGGCTCCCTGACAGGCTGCACCGCCTCGGCACAGGCCGGACACACCCGCTCCTTCGTCACCCTGCCGCACAGGGGACAGGTGTTAGGGTACAGAAGGCGCAGCAGGGCTTCCGCCACCTTTTTGGCTGATCTTCCGATATTCCGACTCATCCGCGGCTTTCTGGTGATCTGCAGTTTTCTGTTCATCTATATATTATCTTGGCAAAACTCCCGTATCCTCTCATCCAGACTTGTATTCCTGTCCTGCTGGCTGTCGTTCTGTATCATACTCTGAAATACAGTCTCGCTCCCCACAATGGTCACGCATTTTCTCGCCCTCGTCACCGCCGTGTACAGCAGGTTCCTGTTGTACAGCTGCCTGGGGCCGGAGAGGAGGGGGATGACCGCCGCAGGGTACTCGCTTCCCTGGGATTTATGTATGGTAATGGCGTAGGCCAGCTCCAGCTCGTCCAGCAGCCGGAAGGGGTAGGTGACTACTCTGCGCTCGTCGTACTCTACAGACAAGGTCTCCTCATAGCTGTTGATGGCTTTCACGATCCCCATGTCGCCGTTGAAGATGCCCACGCCCTTGTCGACGGTCATGCCGTATTTCGTGGATATCTCCCACTCCAGCTGATAATTGTTCCGGATCTGCATGACCTTGTCCCCCACCCGGAATTTCTTTTCCCCGTACTCCTTTTCCGCCTTGGATGGATCCGGAGGGTTCAGATACTCCTGCAGGATCCGGTTCAGCCGCTCCACACCCAGCAGTCCCTTTCGCATGGGGGTCAGCACCTGAATGTCGCAGGCAGTAGCCCCCACGTATTTGGGGAGTTTTTTTCGGATCAGGGTGAGGGTCACACTGATGATGGTGTTGGCGTCCTGGCGCTTGAGGAAAAAGAAATCCCGGCTCTTATTGTCCAGTACCACCGACTCTCCCCGGTTGATCCTGTGGGCGTTTACCACAATGTCGCTCTCTTTGGCCTGCCGGAAGATGCGGGTCAGCTCCACCACAGCAAAGGCCTGCGAGGCGATCATGTCCTTCAGCACGCTGCCCGGCCCGACGGATGGAAGCTGATTCACATCCCCCACCAGGATCAGCCTGGTGCCCGGACACACGGCGCAAAGGAGAGCGTGCATGAGGGGCAGGTCCACCATGGACATCTCGTCAATAATGATAACGTCCGCCTCCAGGGGATTTTCCATATTTCTCTGGAAGCCGGTGCCGGCCCCCTCCTCCTCCGGATTCCCGTTCACCTCCAGCAGCCGGTGGATGGTCTGGGCCTCCCAGCCGGTGGCCTCTGTCATCCGCTTGGCCGCCCGCCCTGTGGGAGCTGCCAGTCGGATATCCATCTGCTCGCTGTCAAAATACCGGATCATGGCGTTGATGGTGGTGGTCTTTCCGGTTCCCGGTCCTCCGGTAAGGATCATGACGCCTCGCCCCACTGCCTCCTCCACCGCCTGGCGCTGCCTCTCGTCCAGGGGCATATCCATGTGCTTCTGGGTGGCGTCCAGCCTTCTTCGCACGTCCTCTCTGTCCACCTTTGCGGCAATGTTCAGGTCATGGAGCATTTTTGCCGTGTTCAGCTCCATATAATAGTAGTTGGACGCATAGACCCGCCTGCCGTCCTCTCCCTCCTTGAGGACCACCTTTCTCTCCATGGCAAGATCCATAAGATATTTTTCAATGTGCCGGATCTCCACTCCCAGCAGGTCCCCTGTCCTGCGAAGGAGCGGCTCCTCCAGAAGATAGATATGCCCCTCTCCCACGCTCTGGATGAGGGTGTAGAAAATGCCGCTCCGTATCCGGTAGTCCGAGTCGGCATGGATGCCGATCCTCCGGGCGATCTCGTCCGCTGTCTTAAATCCCACTCCGCTGATGTCGTCCGCCATCTGGTAGGGATTTTCCTCCATGACCTGGTACATCCTGTTCCCGTAGTAATCATAGATCTTTGCAGCCAGGGTAGTGCTTATGCCGTATTTCTGCAGGTAGATCATGGCCCGCCGCATATCCTTCTTCTCCTCAATCTGCCCTGCGATCTCCCGGGCCTTCCGCTCGCTGATCCCCTTGATCTCCGCCAGCCTCTCCGGCTCCTCCTCGATGATGCGGAAGGTGTCCTCCTTAAAGCGGCGGACAATGCGCCCTGCCAGGGCCGCTCCCAGCCCCTTGATGGCTCCCGAGCCCAGATACCGCTCTATGGAGACAAGATCCTCCGGCTCGCACACCTCCGATGTCTGGATCCGGAGCTGCACGCCATAGAGGGAGTGGGTCACATACTCCCCGGTCAGCTTCAGGAGTTCCCCCTCGCTGATATAGTGAAATGTCCCCACGCAGGGCAGCTCCCCGTCCTCGCTGTTCAGATTAAACACTGTGTAGCCGTTGTCTTCATTGCGAAATACAATGTGCTCCACATATCCCTTTATTTCTTCCATGTAAGCTATATCCTCTTTGCAATGTAAAATTGCCGTCGGAAATCATTCCGACGGCAGACTGTCTCTAAATTTCTTTCCGGTTGCTCATGAACTCCACAAACTGACCCGTTCCGATGGCAACCACCTTCATAGGATCCTCGGCGGTCATTGCATTGATGCCTGTCCGCTCCTCGATCAGCTCTTCCAGGCCCCGCAACATGGCGCCGCCGCCTGTGAGCACGATCCCCCGGTCCAGGATATCTGCGGAGAGCTCCGGCGGTGTCCTCTCCAGAACGCCGATCACGGCTTCCACGATCTGGCCGGTGGTCTCCCGGAGGGCTTCCTCCGTCTCGGAGGATGTGACGGTGACTGTCTTCGGAAGGCCGGTCACAAGGTTACGGCCCCGCACCTCCATGGACTCCTCCTCCACAAGAGGGTAGGTGGTGCCGATCTTAATCTTGATGTCCTCCGCTGTCCTCTCTCCAATGAGCAGGTTATGCTTCTTTCTCATATAGCGGACAATGGCCTCGTCAAAGTCGTCTCCCGCGATCTTGATGGACGTATTGACCACTGTTCCTCCAAGGGAGATCACCGCTATATCCGATGTGCCGCCGCCGATGTCCACGATCATGTTCCCGCAGGGCTTGGAGATGTCAATGCCCGCTCCGATGGCAGCCGCCACAGGCTCCTCGATGAGCAGCACCTCCCGGGCGCCGGCCGCGTAGGTGGCCTCCTCCACGGCCTTCCTCTCCACCTCCGTCACGCCGCTTGGAACGCAGATGCTGATCCTCGGCTTCTTGAAGGTGCGCCGGCCCATAGCCTTCTGCACGAAATATTTGATCATCTTCTCTGTCACTGTATAGTCGGAAATGACACCCTGGCGCAAAGGGCGCACGGCCACAATATTTCCAGGAGTCCTTCCCAGCATGAGCCTCGCCTCCTCGCCGATGGCCTTAATGGCATTGGTGTCCCGGTCAAAGGCCACTACAGAAGGCTCTTTTAAAATAACGCCCTTCCCTTTGATGTACACAAGGACGCTTGCTGTACCCAGATCAATTCCGATATCTACTGACATGTGCAATGTCTCCTTTCACACGAGCTGTTTATGTCATCTATATAATTTGTCATCTTTCGTCAGATTTGCCGTATTTTCGCAGTTCATACACGTTCCTGCATGCACATAACATTATAATAAACTTTCGTGAAAATGGAAAGTTTTTTTTCTTAAAACTTTCTTATGGCTCCGCCTGTGACTTTGCCGGGACCGGCCGCCCGGGCAAAGCCGGCTACTTTTTCAGCATCATGTCAATGTATTTTCCTGTGTAGGAGGCCGGGTTTTCCGCAATCTCCTCGGGCGTTCCGCAGGCCACCACCGTACCGCCCCGGTCACCGCCCTCAGGGCCGATGTCAATGATATAGTCCGCCGTCTTGAGCACGTCCAGATTGTGCTCGATGACAAGGACCGTGTTTCCGTCAGAGGCAAGCCGCCGCAGGATCTCCGTCAGCTTGTGCACATCGGCAAAATGAAGTCCGGTAGTTGGCTCGTCCAGGATGTAGATGGTCTTTCCCGTACTCCTCTTGCTCAGCTCCGTGGCCAGCTTGATCCTCTGAGCCTCCCCGCCGGAGAGGGTGGTGGAGGGCTGTCCCAGCCGAATATAGGACAGTCCCACGTCATAGAGTGTCTCCATCTTCCTGCGGATGCCGGGTACCGGCTCAAAGAACTCCAGCGCCTCCTCCACCGTCATATCCAACACATCATAGATATTCTTTCCCTTGTAGCGGACCTCCAGCGTCTCCCTGTTATACCGCTTCCCGCCGCAGA
>CAZZBJ010000026.1:23199-23451 GCA_964652805.1 uncultured Mordavella sp.
GGAAATGCATCTCTATCTTAATGATACCGTCCCCGGCGCAGGCCTCGCAGCGGCCGCCCTTCACGTTGAAGCTGAACCGGCCCTTCTTGTAGCCCCGGGCCTTGGCGTCCGGGGTGGTCGCAAAGAGGTCGCGGATCAGGTCAAACACGCCGGTGTAGGTGGCCGGATTGGACCTGGGCGTGCGCCCGATGGGGGACTGGTCGATGTCGATCACCTTGTCCAGCTGCTCTATGCCAAGAATATCCTTATGCT
>CAZZBJ010000027.1:0-23394 GCA_964652805.1 uncultured Mordavella sp.
TTTGCCGGATGCCTTGAGGCAAAGGCGGCCTCTGCGATCTGCTTTGCCGGGATATGCAGGGAAGAGGCAAAATTTTCCAGGAAAGAGCCACAGCCCGAAGAGCAGGCCTCGTTCACCAGAATGTTGGTGATGATACCATCGTCCAGCCAGATGGCCTTCATGTCCTGTCCGCCGATGTCCAGAATGAAGGTGGCGTCCTTGACATATTTTTCCGCCGCCCGGGCGTGGGCCACGGTCTCCACCGTGTGGTACTCCGCCTGGAAGGCCTTGGCAAAGAGCTGTTCCCCGTAGCCGGTGGTGCCCACTGCCAGTATGTTGAGTTCCATATGGTCCTTCCTGTAGCGGTCCCGCATCTCGATCATGGCCTTCTTGGCCACCAGCAGCGGCTCTCCCTCGTTGGGGGCGTAGAAAGAGTCCAGGATCGTCTCTTTTTCATCCATCAGCACAAACTTGGTGGTAGTGCTGCCGGAGTCGATACCCAGGTACACATTGACCTTCTGTCCCGGCTGGGGGCGCTTCCACTGACGGGAGGCTTTGGCGTGCCGCTTCTCAAAGGCCTTCCTCTCCTCCGCAGAGGCAAAGAAGGGCTTTGCCTCCTGCTCCTCACCTGTCTTTTCCTTAAAAGAGGGGCTCCTCAGCACAGCCAGCAGCTCCTCCGGATCGGAGATCTTTTTCCTGTTCTCAAACATGGTCTCCAAAGAGATGGCCGCCCCGTAGGCCACCATCAGCTCCGGCCGCTCAGGGATGATCACATCCTCCCGGGACAGCTTCAGTCTCCTGGCAAAGACCTGTATGAGGGCCGGGTTGAATGTCAGGGGGCCGCCCTCAAAGGCGACCGGCTCGCAGATTTCCAGCCCCTGGGCCAGTCCGCCGATGGTCTGCTTGGCGATGGCATGAAAGGAGGAGAGGGCCAGGTCAGACTTCGCCACTCCCTGGTTCAAAAGGGGCTGGATGTCCGTCTTGGCGTAGACCCCGCACCGCCCGGAAATATCGTATGTAAACCCGCCCTGCTCCGCAAGGGCGTTCAGCTTCTCCACCGGCACTTTTAATATAGAAGCAACCTCGTCGATGAAGGCGCCGGTGCCTCCCGCACAGCTTCCGTTCATCCGCATGTCCGCCACGTTCAGGTCGCCGGTCTTCTCATCCTTTTTGAAGAAAATAATTTTGGCGTCCTGCCCTCCCAACTCAATGGCCGTGCGGACAGAAGGGTATTTCTTTCGAAGCGCCAGCGCATTGGCTGCCACCTCCTGTATAAAAGGCGCCTTCAGCTTCTCCGCAATGGGCTTGGCTCCGGACCCTGTCAGGGCCAGTCGGATCTTGACGCCCCGGAATTTCTTCCGGAAGCTCTCCAGCGCATGTATGATACTCTGTACCTGATTGGCATGATGTCTCCTGTAGTCCGCGTAGATCACCTGCCCGCTCTTCGGGTTCACAGCCGCGATCTTCGTAGTAGTGGACCCTACGTCAATCCCGGCCAGAAGCGTCTGCCCGGGCCGGATTTCTGTCTGTTCCTGCTCCATACATATTCCCCGCTTTCTCTTTCGTTTTTCTTGTTGTCAACTTTTTTGATTTTGGACATTTTTAGGGCGGCTGCCACGTACATACGTACGCTGCGCAGCCGCCGGAATATCTGATCCAGATACGCTTTCTGCAAATATGGCTTTAAAAAACCGCCCATAAAGTTTTGACTAACTCTTTATGAAAGAGTTTATATCATAAAGCAGAGGAGATGTCAACGGTTTCTTCACTCTTTCCCTGCCAGTTTCGGTCCCTCCGCCAGGTGTCCGGAGCAGGGATAGGAGATGAACAGGAAGTGCAGGGATCTGCGGTGGGGAAAGAACCCGTAGAGCCACACAATCCGGATCCTCACTGTCCCGATCACGGACAGGAGCATGGGCGCGGCGGAGCGTCCCATGCCCAGCACAAAGGCCGTCCCCGCCGACAGGAACATGCAGTCCAGCAGCACCCGGTCCATCCGCTTCTGCTTACCCACGCTGTAATTCTGGCTGGTAAAGCTCATGCAAGCCTGGGTCACCGCATTCACGGACACGTAGAGGAAACCCAGGATGTTGTTGGCCGCCGTGTAGCCTGCCATGGCGATGGAGCCAAAGGAGTTGACCGAGGACTGGAGCATGGCGTTGGAAAAGTTGATGACCGTGCTCTGGATGCCCACCTGGAAAATCCGCTTCAGGTAGACAGCTCTGATCTTGAGCTTTGAGAAGCGGAGCTGATAGCTCCCCTCCGTCCTGCAGAGACACCAGAGCACCAGAATGCAGGAAACCATCTGGGAGGCCACCGTGCCGATGGCCACGCCGGCCACGTCCAGAGGGATAACGACGACAAGCAGAAGGTCCAGCACCACATTGGCCGGGGTGTCCATCAGGCTCAGGCAAAGCGGGACATGGCAAATCCCACAAAGGCCATGATGATGCCGCTGACCAGGGCCAGGGCGATGGCGGTATGTACGGACTCGGACATTTCCTTGTCCCGGCCGGCCGCGTAATACCTGGCAGCCAGCACATTTGCACCCAGGGAGACGCCGATAAAGAGATTGGTGAAAATGTTGATCAGCGCCGTGGTGGATCCCACAGCCGCCAGGGCGTCGCTCCCGCTGAACCGCCCCACCACAATGATGTCCACCGCATTGAACATGAGCTGCAGGATGCTTGTCAGCATCAGGGGCAGCGAAAATGAGATCAGCTTGTCCATGATGGTTCCATTGCACATATCTATTTCATATTTATTCTTTTTCAATGTCCGGTCCCTCCACTTCGATTTCTGCCATGGCTATCTTACTGCTTTCTCCGGTTTTCGTCAATAGACGCTCCGGGCCGGCGGGCGCCGTTTCTGCCCTGCACCGGTTTCTTTACATACCTTTCTGCGCGCACATTCGTATGCGCTTTAATTCTGCAGATTTGAATAATCCTGAAATTTGGATCCACACTTTTTATTGTGTTTTGTAAAAACTCAAGTGTATACTAAAGAAAACGCGAGACCCCTTGCAGCGGCAGAGAACAGGAGGAGCCTATGTGGAAATTCAGACGTTTTTTCTTAATATCCGGTATCCTGATGCTGGCGTCGGAGCTGTGGAAGCAGTACACCCTGACCTTCCTGACCAACGGCGGCAGCTACAACTGGTGGTATTTTCCCTTCCAGCTCTGCAGCATCCCCATGTACGTCTGTCTGCTCCTTCCCTGGATCCGCAGCCGGCGCCTCCGGCAGGTTCTCACTGCCTTTCTGGTGGATTTCGGCATGCTGGGCGGCGTCTTTGCCTTTTTTGACACCAGCGGCATGCACTACGGGTATCTCCCCCTCACCGTCCACTCCTTTGCCTGGCATATCTTTCTCATTCTGCTGGGCATTGCCGCGGCTCTCTCGGATCGTTCCGCTGCCGGGTGGAAAAATTATGCCTGGAGCGCCTGTCTCTATCTCGCCTGCTGCCTGGCCGCCACAGGGATCAATCTGCTTTGCAGCCAATACGGCACTATCAATATGTTCTACATCAACCCGAACGATCCCATGACCCAGAAGGTGTTCTCGGATATAGCCGCCGTCCTGGGAGACACTGCGGGCATCTTCCTCTATATCGGCGCCACGCTCGCAGGCGGTGCCGTCTTCCATCTGGGATGGCGGAGGTTTACTTCACCGGCACCTTGATCTTCACCACATACTCCTCCCCGGCCCCCGCAATGCAGAGGCAGCGGTCATAGAGGCTGCCTGTGGAGAGAGCCATTGCGGAGAAGCTGCCGCACAGAGTCTGCTGCGGTTTTGACCTTTTCAGGAAAAAGCGTTATAATATATCTCATAGCAGAGAGAAATCCACCCTGCTTACATGCAATATGTGATAGGAGGTGATCAGTCATGAAAAAGAATAACAGAACATCACATACAGCTCAGGCGGCCAAATCAATCGTCACAACAAAGGATACCACCAAGGCTATCGAGACAAGGGCCGGCATTTTAAAGGATGCACCCGAGGCGCCAAAGGCAGATCTGAAGACACAGATATTTCTCCAGTATCTCGGAACAGAGCGCAGCACCGATGATATTCTTGCAAAGGTCAAAGATATCTGGACAAAGGACATGGGGAAAAAGGCAGAGGATATGAAGACCATCAACGTGTATCTGAAGCCGGAGGAAATGGCAGCCTACTATGTGATCAACAACGAGGCAACCGGAAAAATTGCTCTGTAAATTCCTTATTAAAAAGAACACTCCCGACAGATGTGCAAAAGGCGGCATCTGCCGGGAGTTTTTTGCAGATTTATTCTGCGCTTCGCAGGCTTTCTTCCCCGGATGAAGAAGCTCTACACCTCCACTTTGGAAAGCCGGTTCATTCTGTCGTATGTAAAATGATTGAATACAGCCATGACTCTTCCCACTCCGATCATGGCCAGAATCGTCCCTATTCCGATCCCCACCAGATGTCCTGCAAAGACAAGGCTCACCGTGGTGGTGATGGCAATATTGGTCAGGTCAAAGCAGTTCTTTGTAAATCCCACACTTTTGTGGATACAGTCCGCTATAGCCTGTACAATGCCGTCTCCCGGATTGGGAATGATGCGCATGTTCAGCGACATAGCCGCTCCGATCCCGGTCAGCACAATGGCGATCACAAGAAACAGGATACGCAAGGCCATCTGTCCCGGCGTATCCTCCCCCTCTCCATACAGATTGGGAATCACCGCCGAGAATACATTCAGGAACCTTGTGAACACCAGGCTCAGCGGTATCTGCAGCAGATCCATGAGCACGGTCAGCTTCCTGTCTATCCTGTTTGCATGGGCAAGGATGGCATCCTCCTCACCGGAGGCTCTTCTGCTGCGGAACAGATGCAGGCAAATCTGAATGACAACAAAAATGCTGTACAGAACCAGAGTCATATTTCCAAAATTATGTCCGGAGATGACAGAAATACTGTAAGCCACAGATATGATAGGCGATACACCCAGGCCGGTCTTTGTGTTGAGTGTAAGCCCCAGGGCCAGGACAAGAAGTCCAAGAAGATAGAAAAACACACGAAACAAGGTGTTTCTGTTGATTTTTTTCAAGTAAATCCCTCCCACTTTCTACTCCATTACATTATTCTAAGGATTTTTGAAACATCTGTCAAATCCATTTCCAGGAAGATTTATTTTTCGGAAGGTCTCTTTCCCGGAAGAATTCTTTCTATTTTCAGACGGGGAGGATTACAAGAGCCTATTTGATTTCATCAACTTCGGTCAGTGAATTGATCGGCGCAATGAAGCGTATGCACATTACAGAAAAAATCCCTTTCTGATGGCGGAATAATCAGGTTTCAAAGCCGGCATACTGTGTTATATAGAGATTATAATATTTCCCTTTCTTTTCCAGAAGGGCATCGTGCGTCCCGCTTTCAACGATTCTCCCATGATCCATGACGATGATTATATCCGAATCGCGTATCGTGGATAAACGATGCGCAATAATAATGCTTGTTCGGTTGCGCATAATCTGCTGCATTGCATCCTGTATCAGCTTTTCAGTATGGGTATCCACGTTTGAAGTCGCCTCGTCAAGTATCAGTATTTCAGGATCCGCAATAAAAGCCCGGGCAATAGCAAGCATCTGACGTTGTCCCTGGCTTATGTTTTTGCCGGCGCCAGTTAATATGGTGTCATAGCCTTCCGGGAATTCCCGAATGATTTCGATGCAGCGGCTCATCTCTGCCGCCCGGTCCAGTTGCAAATCGGTTGCGTTTTCGTTTCCGTATTTAAGGTTTTCTCGGACTGAGTCGGAAAACAACACGGTATCCTGAAGCACGATCGCAATGTTCTTGCGCAGGCTGGCTCGGGAAATCCCCTGAATATCCTGCCCATTGATGTATATCTTTCCGCCATTCATGTCATAGAAGCGCATAAGCAGATTAACGATCGTGGTTTTCCCGCTTCCGGTAGCTCCGACAAGAGCGACTTTTCTGCCCGCCGGCACTGTCAATGTGAAATCCTGTATGACAGGTTTCTCTGGTTTATATGAAAACCGCACATGTTCAAAAGTAATGGAGGCGCTGCCTTTTTCTTTCAGGACCTCTCCGGTCTGAACCTCATCTGCCTCATCCAGCACTGCGAAAACACGTTCAGCTCCGGCAACCGCCGTCTGGAGTTGTCCGTATATCTGTGCGATTTCATTGATGGGACGGCTGAACTGTTTTGCATAGACAATAAAAGCTGAGATCACGCCGACTGAAATCAACCCCGTAGCGGAGAAATATCCTCCGAAAGCGGCGATAATCACGAATCCTATATTTCCAATGCAGTTCATGATCGGTCCCATGACACCGCTGAAAATATCAGTCCGTATACCGGCTTTTGTAAGCTCATCTGCTGTCCGGCAGAAATCCGTGACTATAATATCCTGACGGTTATAGGCAACAACGGTCCGGTAACCTGAGATCATTTCTTCTGCTGTTCCATTAAGATGTCCGAGAAGCATCTGCTGTTTCATGGAATATTTTCGTACTTTTCTCGAAAGGATCTTTGTAGCAAGTACGGTCAGAAGTACCGTCATGAGACTGAGAAGGGCGAGCTGCCAGCAATACCAGAACATGACTGCCACAGTTCCCGCCATCGTGAGCACCCCCGAAAAAAGAGAGGGAAGCGACTGCGATATAGATGTAGAGATGTTTTCAATATCGTTCATCATACAACTCATGACGTCCCCATGTGAATGGTTATCCAGATAAGAAACCGGAAGATCTACTATCTTACTAAACAGTTCTTCGCGCATACGTCCGATGATACTTTGGCTGATCTTTGCACTCTGCAGCCCCTGGATCAACTGGCTTATACTACACAACAAATAGGCCGACAACATCAGAATCACTGTATAAAACAGGCTCCCGCTCTGACTCCCGGCAATAATATCTATGGCGCTGCTCTGCAGACTCGGACCCCAGATACCACATAAAGTCCCACAGAAAACAACGAGCAGCATACAGAGCACGGCCTTTTTTTTATATGCGAAATACGTGACGATTCGCCTTAGAGTTCTGCCGGCATTTTCTGCATGTCCTCCCTGTATAAAGTGCCCTCCGCGGTTCATTCCCGGAATGTTTTTCTGTTGAAATTTTGTATGAGTCGACTCAGACACTGAGAATTTCACCTCCGATCTGCGAATGATAAATATCCTGATAAACGCTGCAGGATTCCAACAGTTCTTTGTGGGAACCGCAGGCTGAGATCGTACCGTTTTCCAGAACAATGATCTTATCGGCTCTTCGCACAGAAGCAATCCTCTGCGCGACAATGAATTTAGTACTGTCCGGGCTGAATGTATGCAAGGCAGCATAAAGGTCTGCTTCTGTTTTCAGATCAAGAGCACTTGTAGAATCATCAAAGATCAGGATCTCTGAGGATTTCAGCACAGTCCTCGCTATGGAGAGCCGCTGTCTCTGACCACCAGAAAGACTCATGCCCCGTTCCGCAACTTCAGTATCATATCCCAGAACAAAAGATTGAATAAATTCTTCAGCCTGAGCAGTACGCGCGGCGGATTCCATCTCCGACCCGGATGCTTCCGGATTGCCCCAGAGGATATTTTCCCGGATTGTTCCGCTGAACAGCTCGCTTTTCTGAAGCGTGAACGCTATCTTCCCGCGTAATATCTGCTGATCATACTCACGTACATCAATCCCGTCTACCAGAACCGCACCTTCTGTGACATCATAGAAACGCGGGATCAGATTTACCAGGGATGTCTTTCCGCATCCGGTGGTTCCCATGATCGCTACCGTTTCACCTTTATGGACAGTGAAACTAATCTTCTTTAATACAGGATAGTCACAGCCCGGATATGAGAAAGAAACATTCCGGAACTCAATCTCGCCTTTTTGTTCTGTATCGCCAGCTTTAACGGGACCAGACCGCAGATCCGGCCTGCTGCTAAGGATTTCACGTACACGTTTCCACGAGACAGCGCCTCTTGTGATATTCTGGAACAGCATAACAAGAAGAAAGATCCCATTGAGCAGTTGGGTCGTATAGGTGATCGCAGCCATAATGTCCCCCGGTGTGGTCATTCCCTTTTCCACTTCGAGAGAGCTGACTGAAAGGATGACCGCAACGGCAGCATACAACAGGGCACTTATAAAAGGATTCATAAACGCAAAGATCACAAGGACTTTAATCTGTGTTCTGATCAGTGCACCGTTTGCTTTGCCGAAACGCGCTTTTTCATAAATCTCCCGGACACACGCTTTGATAATACGAATGCCGGACACGTCCTCCTGCATGATAGAATTGATATTGTCTAACTGTGCCTGTAATTTTGAAAAAAGAGAGTCGGATTTTATAAGACAAAACACAAGACACCCTACGATTAAAGGCAAAACACAGAGGATGACCCATCCGAATTTGCGGTTCAGACTGAAAATACAGAATATGCTTCCGAATGTAAGCGTGCATATACGGACCGCTCCACGCATAAGCGAGGCTAAAAAAAGCTGTATCTGCGTAATATCATTTGTCACTCGTGTTATCAGAGAGCCGGTTCCGAAGCGGTCCAGCTGCTTAAAAGAAAAAGTCATAATATTGCGGAAACAGTCCTTACGTATTTCATTTCCGATATTCTGACTGGAGAGATGTACAAACACATTGTTCATTGAACCGCAAAAACCGCTGAAAAGGACAAGAATGATCATCTCAAGTCCAAGACTCCATACCAGACTGAGATTTGCCATGCCCCCGGTTTCAAGCCCGAGGACACCCTCATCAACGATCCGGCTCATGATTCCGGGCTGGATCAGTTCCATCAGTACTTCTCCCTCCATGAACAGCGCTGCGATAACAGCAAAATGGAGATACGGTTTAATATATTTCCACATGAATCATTCCCTCTCATCCCCGCTTCCTGGTTTTGCTTTCCGGTCAAATCCACTCCTGAACGGGTTTATCGCCTGCCACACAACGGTCAGTATCAGCGCGATGATCGCTCCTGCCAGTGTTCCGATAAAACGGCTCACCGCATAATGTATCCTTGCGTTTCCTTCCAATAGAAATACGACCAGACAAAATGTGATCACGCTGACTCTTGCTGCGATCGCAGGCATCTTTACAGCCCTGCACAAAACCAAATTAAGGATAACACCGAGCCCGCAAAGCACAAAAAAGATAGAATCATTCCCGGTCAAACTATCAAGGAGTATAACAACAATACCGGCAATACCTCCGCATGCGACCCCGAGCAGCCTTGTAACACCTGCTTTTCCCGTGGCTTCCCTCATCTCCTGCGTACACATTACGACTGAGGTACATGCCGCCAGCTTTTGTATCTGAGGAATAAAATAACAGATAAACAGACAGATCGTAACACCGAGCCCGATACGGACTTCTACATTTGTAATTCCTTTTTTTTCTTTCTCCACTGTCTCACCCTTCTATCTGCACAGCCGCCCTCTCAGTCCGCATCGATCGGCTGATCATGATATTCTCCATACAGATCGTTGATGAAATCAAACAGATGATACCATTCGATCAGAGTATGATAAGCCACTTTTCTCAGATAAGCTTCATCGCATTGTGTGCGCGGCTCTCTGATCAGCTCTCCGCCTTTCGCCGGGCGCCATCCGATCCATTCCACAGAACGTCTCTCATATCCGCCTTCCGGGCACGGACGGATCTGCCCCAGTGTAAGATGCGCTCCCGGTTCATCAAAGGACTCCCAGTCAGATGTCTCGCTGACATTGCAGCCGGACGCTTTCATCTCCGCAATCTTCGCATCCGTCAGGCCAAACTCCCGAAGGTTGAACGAATGGCGTATGGTATCATATTTCCGGTCTCCCTCACCCATATCAAGACTTTCCGTAGTATGGATCCCGTCAGACTTGTCTGTCCAGTTTACGAAATAGTGATCCCAGTGATCCGCCGGATTCCATATTTTATACCTCAGATTCCCATGCCCGAGCACCATGCTCCTGGAGTGGACGTTAAGCCAGTTCAGGTACCAGAATATCTTTTTAACATCGATCGTCTCAGGTATCTTTATATATGTACAGATATATCCGCTTCCGTCCGGGAACATGCAGTATCCGTTTTCCTCTTTCTCATACTGTCCGCACGGTTTCAGCCAGTCAATAAAATTATCCGGCTTCACCGCATCTTCCGGATCCATCGGTTCCCCGAATATCTTATCTTTCAGTTTCTGCGGAAGATCTTTCACCGGATAATCATAATAATATTTTGAAAGGGGCATCTTTTTCTCCTCCGGATACAGTTCCGGTAATTTGTTATAACTCATAAATTTATCCTTCTTTCTCTGAAAATCTGTTCTTTTTGTTCTTTCTTCTATGACAGATCCGTTTTCTGACTTTACTCTGCCGTAAAGAAACGGATTGCTGACGGTGATACAGCTTCAATCTTCTTTCCGATATCTTCAAGTTTTCCGTCTTCAAGGACTTTAAACACCGTAATATCCCCGGACATCATGTTCCCCGAGAACAGAAATTTCCTGTCCGGCGAAAGTGCGATCCCTCTTGGCAGTTCCCCTCCGCTGTTGATCCGCTGCATCAGCGAAGGTATTCCAGTCTCATTCAGAGACATTGCTATAATATCATTCAGTCCGCAGAGGGTGACATACATCACATGTCCGTCAGGATGCACCAGAATATCCTGCGCACCGACCGGTTTTCCGTCTACAAGTCCCGCATCTTCTTCCAGAAGTTCCAACTTGCCGGCCAGTTCCAGTCTTCCTTCGGCATCATAATGAAAAACATTCAGAAGTGCCCGGTTTTCATTGTTTGCGTAAAAAATCTTCTTTGTCGGATGAAACGCTCCATATCTCGGAAAACTTGCAACCTCTTCTACCGTGTATTCCTGTATTTTTACAAGCTTTTTGGCCTCCTCCTCCACTTTAAACGTGATAAGTCTGTCCATCCCTTTATCAAGTGCGACAAAAAAGCTGCCGTCAGGACTTCCAACCACCGCGTGAAGTCTCGAGATCACTTCTACTAGCTGAATATGATTTGTCACAGGGTCAATATTTTTCCGGGAATTTGGTCTTTTCCCATCGGTCCCTTTTGTGATCAGCGCGTCGCAGGGAGCGCCGATCGAACCATCTTCTCTGATCGGGAAAAGCACGAGTGCGGTATCGTCAAACATTACTTTGTTTTCGAGCGTCCCATCTGATCTTTTTACAATCTTTGTCACATGCCACGGATCCGCACAATGACACGCGATCAAATATTTTTTTGATTTTGTCATGCAAAGATAAGACGGTTCAGGCAAAAGAGACTCCTGCTCATTTATCAGCGTCAGTTTTCCTGTTTCCACATTGATCTTAAAGGCGAGTACGTAGCCTCCCCCTCCGATCTCGCCTCTTCTTTCACCACATTCGTTTACTGCATAGAGTATCTGATTTTCCGCATTCAGACATAACTGTCCCGCTGCGATATCCGGACTGATTGTTTCAATCAACTCGAGATCCCCTGTCTTCTCATCATATTTAAAAGAAGATATCCCTTTCGGAGCAGGGGCAAACCCCCAGTTTCCCACGAAAGCATATATTTTATCGGCCATATCATTGTTCCTCCCTTATTTCGTAAATCTGATGTCAGGGACAAAAGCCCTCAACTACGATGCCTGCGGCTATTCCGTGCCGCACACTCCAACAACTTGATCCAGATAATCAAAACACATGTCAGCCACCCATTCCTGATGCCACCATACTCTTCCATGGTGAGGCGCTCCCCTTTCTATATGGAGCTTAACTTTCGCTTCACCTGCAGACTTGCGGATTGCCTGGGCAAAACGGATTGACTGATCCACCGGAACGACAGCATCCCGGTCTCCATGTATAATAAAGAAATATGGCATGTCTTTTCTGACATATATGTACGGGCTCGCCATTCGCACCAGCTCAGGTATCTGTTTTATAGGTGCTCCCATAAATATAGATTCCGGTGAATCAGGTTCTTCATGATCCGGAACCCCGATTCCATTCCCCCTGTAAACGCAGTCCATCGCCAGAAAGCCCCCGCAGGGACCGCACCAGTCAATAACCGCTCTGACGCCTGCATCAACGTCTCCGTTTCCCATTTCCAGATCCTCAAAGGCAGGATTTCCTACTGTCAGCGCCGCCATAGAAGCAAGCCATCCTCCTGCGGAAGAGCCCCACAGGGCGAACCGGTCCGGATCCAGATCATATTTTTCTGCATTCTTTTTCAGGAATCGGATCGCCGCTTTCGCATCGTACACCATAGCGGGAAAACGTGCTTCACCACTTTTTCTGTACTCTACACTGACCGCCACATACCCTCTGTCAACACCTCGAAGCATCGGCTCAAAGCTGTCTTCCCGATGTCCGCCCTTAGCAAAACCGCCGCCGTGAAAATGAATAATGACAGGATATGGAACTTCCTGTTCTTCATTCGGATACCATATATCAAGGATCTGCGATGGGGACTGCCCCGCATACGGAATGTCATAAATTTTCTTTTTTACATGGTCTTCTGCTTCTTTTGACATCATGTGGTCATTCATTGTGTTTCCTCCTTGCCTGCCAGCTCCGAATCTTTCAGTTCCTCACCACTGCCAATCAGAGAATTTACACACCTTATAAGCTCAGGAGCTATATATCCGGGGCGCAGCCATGTATGGTCGAGTCCGACCACATCGCCGCCATACTTTTCGTGCAGTTCAAAGATCTCATCGTTATAGATGTATCCTGTATTGTAAAGCATACTTGCATCATGATTGATCAGGATCAGATGCTCCGCGCCGCAGGCAGCCTTTATCTCTTTTCCAAGCCCCGAGTACAATTCACCACTGAAGCCAAACAGCGCCACAGGGCCGATGGAAAGTTTATGAACTCTCACTTTGTATGGCACATCTTGGTCATCCTCATCTTTCCCCGGTACTTCTGCCCATACTTCTCCTGCGGAAAGGGGCGTTTCCTTTATTGCCTCTCCCATATGCCGGAGCACAGACTGTATATCTGCGAAGTGGTGGGCTGTCAGAGTCTTAAGCATAGACAATGGTACTGCCCCGTCTTTTTCATAAATCTCTACCGGTTTCCCTGTATGAAAATCTTCCCTGTAAACCTGATTGGACATGATCGGATTCAAATCTCCTGCCGCCCCACTGGTCCACAGAGCAACGCTTCCCGGGTACACCTCTTCCAATTTCTTGCTGACATTTCCGCCAAGATCTGCCGAGATCCCTGCTTTTCCGTCTCTCCCGCACGCATTCAGGATCATTACCGTATTGTGTACAGGATAGTTTATAAAAAACGCAACAGGTTTCCCATTCGTATCTTCAAACAACATAACAAAAAGTGTCCTGTCCGCTTCCCGCTCAAAATTTGTTTTGGGTCCCAGTTCCCGATGGACACTCCCGTCTTTTTCTCTCACTTCATAAAACCCGAGTCGGTTTACATTGACGTAACTTTTTCCATAACTGAAACGCATCGCACAAGGCTTCATGTTCTCTAGTGAATGTTTCGCTGCGGAGAGCATCTTTTCCTCAAGAAATTTTTCATATTTTTTAGTGATCTTCCGCACGTTTTCCGTCTTTCTCGCAATATAGTTTGGACCTTCATACGGTCTGTCTCCTGAAATCGGTGCGGAATGAGTATGTATGCTGGCCAAAAGTATGTTTTCCTTCGGTACACCGGTCTGCCGTTCCAGCTTCTCCATATTTTCTTTCGGCCAGGGCACTTTATCCAGATCGAAAGAGAAAAGAAGCATTTTTTCCCCGGCATTTTCAATAGCAGCCGCGCGTACATATAAATCGTCCGTCACGCTTCCGAAAGAAGAATCCATCAGTCCTCTCAGATCCTTAAGCCACTCAACAGGCGGCGTGATCTTTTCCCGGGCTGCTCCACAGTACAGACAATTTCCCATAGATTACCTCACATTATAAATTATTGATCTCTCTGACTCTGCAGCACGAAACGAAATGATTCGGTTCCACTTCTTCAAGTGTCTGCTGCTCGTGGCATTTCTCACATGCATATCCGCACCTTGCGGCAAACCGGCATCCCGGTTTCGGATCGATCGGAGAAGTGATCTCGCCTTTCAGGACGATCCTCTGCATCCTATTGTTGATATCTACTGTCGGGATTGCTGAAAGCAGAGCTTTTGTGTATGGATGATACTGTTTGCGGAACAGAGCATTGGACGGTGCTGTCTCCACAAGCTGACCCAGGTACATTACACAGATGTCATCGGAAATGTACTTTACGACCGACAGGTCATGGGTGATAAACATATAGGTAAGATTATGATCCTGCTGCAGCTTCTTAAGAAGATTCAAAACCTGCGCCTGGATAGATACGTCCAGTGCAGATACCGGTTCATCGCATACAATAAACTCCGGGTCAAGCGCCAGTGCTCTGGCGATCCCTACTCTCTGACGCCGCCCGCCATCCAGTTCATGAGGATAGGAAAGCCGCAGTCTCGGGGCTATGCCCACCAGATCCATCAGTTCTTTTGTCTTTTCGAGCGCTTCAGCCCGGCTGTATTTACCCGACAGGACAAGCGGCTCTTTTATAGAGTCTTCTACAGTATATCTTGGATCGAGAGATGAATAAGGATCTTGGAATATGATCTGCGCATGTTCACGGAACTGTTTCAGCCCCTTTTTATCCAGTTTTGTCACATCTTCGCCGTCAAAAACAATCTCCCCTCCGGTACTTTCTTCAAGATGTACCAACATTCTTCCAAGAGTAGATTTTCCGCACCCGGATTCTCCTACGATTCCCATTGTCCTGCCCTTTTCTATGACAAAAGTAACGTCATCTGTCGCATGGACCATGCCCCTGGGCGTTTTAAAATACTTCTTTAAATGATTTACTTCTACTAATCTGGACATTTTATGCCTCCTCTTCTGTACGTATACAGCGAAAGAAATGTCCCGCAGTTATTTCTTTCAGTCCTACTTCCTCTGTTTTACACCTGTCGCAGGCATAAGGACAGCGTGGGTGGAAACTGCACCCTTTTGGAAGATCTGTCGGATCAGGCGGAAGTCCTTCTATAGGACTTAACCATTCCACATCAGAAGCCGGATCAGGCAGAGCGCCAAACAATCCAACTGTATAAGGGTGTGCAGGCGATTCAAAAACATCTCTCAGAGTACCTGACTCCACAATCTCTCCCGCATATACGACAACTACCTCATCACACATCTCAGCCACAACTCCCAGGTCATGCGTGATCAGAATTGTTGTCGTATTGTTTTCATGATTCAGTTTCTGCATCAGCTCAAGCACCTGGGCCTGGATCGTCACATCCAGCGCCGTTGTGGGTTCGTCCGCAAGCAGCAGCTCCGGATTACAGGCCAGAGCGATCGCGATCACGACGCGCTGTTTCATTCCCCCTGAGAACTGATGTGGAAATTCATCGTATCGTTCTGCCGGGATCCCCACGGTCTCAAGCATTTTCTCCGCGCGTTTACGGATCTCCTTTCTCGGAATATCATTGTGAAGCCCGATCACCTCGGCGATCTGGTTCCCCACGGACATGACCGGATTCAGCGATGTCATCGGATCCTGAAAGATCATCGTGATCTTTTTCCCGCGCACTTTGTTCATTTCATTCTCCGGCAGTTCCAGAAGATTTAATCCGTCAAGGAAGATCTGCCCCGACTTCAGCTCCGATGGCGGTTTCTGCAGGATTCTCAGGATTGTTCTCGCTATCGTGGTTTTGCCGGCCCCTGTCTCGCCTACCATACCTAACACTTTTCCTTTTTCGAGGGAAAAAGAAACGTGATTTACAGCATGGACGGTTTCCTCTTTCGTCACATATTCAACTGTCAGGTCTTGTACCTTTAAAAATGCATTTTTTTCACTCATGTCATTTCCCCTCTATTTCTTCAGCTTAGGATCAAGCGCATCCCGCAGACCATCGCCAAGCAGATTCAACGACAGCACAACAACCATGATACAGATGCCGGGAATAAGGCACAGATAAGAATTATTGATCAGATAATCTCTGCTGTCTGCCAGCATCGCCCCCCACTCCGGAGTTGGCGGCTGTACACCGATACCCATATAACTCAGACTTGCCGCAGTAATGATCTTCGCGCCTACGCCCATAGTAGCCTGTACCAGGATAGGCGCAAAGGTATTGGGGAAAACATGTCTCACGATCGTCTGCAGACTGCTGCAGTTGCTTACAGTCGCCGCATCCAGATACTCCATCTTGCGTACTTTCAATATAGATGATCTCATAAGTCTTGCCGTACCGGCAATCCCCTCTATTCCAAGCGCGAGAACTGTATTGAACACGCCGGCGCCCATGGCACAGGCAAACACAATGTTCAGGATAAGACCGGGAACAGACTGAATGATATCGCATATTCTCATGATCAGATTATCAAGCCAGCCTCCGAAATATCCGGCTATTGAGCCGAAGATCACTCCAAATACTGCACTGAAAACCACAGAACCGATACCTATAACAAGAGAATATCTTGCTCCATAGATCACTCTGCTCAGGACATCACGTCCCATATGGTCAGTGCCGAACAGATGCTGCAGGGACGGCGCAAGGAGCCTGTCCTGGATATTCATTTCCGAATAATCATACGGTATGATGAAAGGAGCTAAGATCGCAATGATCAGCACGAGCAGAAAAAGAATTCCTCCGATCACAGCGCCTTTATTAGCCATCATTCTTTTCAACACTTCTAATACCTGATTTTTCTTCTTAACAGGTTCATAACTCTCATTTATTCTTGTCGCTTCAGTCATTTTTTCTTCCCCCTTTTCTTTCCATCGGCTATCTGCGCTTTCACACGGGGGTCAATGGCTGCTATCAGAAGGTCACAGAGCAGCATGATAAACGAAAACATAATAGCAAGAAGGATAACTCCGCTCTGGACGACCGGATAATCACGGTTGTTTACAGCATTAATGATATATATGCCTACGCCTGGGATCGAAAAGATCGTCTCAGCGATCAAAGTTCCTCCCAGAGACGTGCCGAAACTCATTCCTGCTACCGTAATAACGGGAATCAGAGCGTTCGGAAGTGCATGTTTGTAGATCACGAACTTCTCTTTTACTCCTTTGGCTCTTGCCATTACGATATAATCGGCATGTATGACTTCCAACATTCCCGACCGCATCTGCCTCGCCATAGTAGCGACTCCGGCAATCGAAGTAGAAAGGATAGGCATGATCCAGTATTCGGCTCCTCCAATGCCATAAGCAGGCAACCATCCCAGTTTCCCGGTAAAAAACAGAATCAGCATAAGCGCAAACCAGAATCCGGGAAGAGAGGTTCCGATAAGAGCGAGTGTCATTGTACCATAATCCGCAACAGTATTCTGATGGACTGCAGCCATAATACCCAAAGGAATTCCGATAACAAGCGAAAGCACCATCCCCGCTACTGCCAGAATGAGGGTTTTCGGCAGACGAAGCGCCATTTCCGTTGAGATAGAAACGCCTGTAAGGTATGATTCGCCTAAATCAAAATGAAGGAATACATTTGACAGATACCTGCCCAATTGGACGATATAAGGCTCGTTAAGGCCCAGCGAATCTCTCATGGCTTCGAGCTGTTCTTCCGATGCCGTTACTCCGAGAATCACCTGCGCCGGGTCTCCCGGGGCAAGCTGCATCAGTGTAAATACAAGGATCGTAACGCACAGGACAACAGGTATCATCAATAGAATTCGTTTTATAATATATTTAACCATACGATACGAATCTCCATTCCGCCGCCTTTCAGTTGGCGGCACAAATAGTGATGAAAGTTTCGACTTCCTCCAGGTTTTGCTCTATACTAAAAGCGAGAAGCACACTACAAAGCACGGGGGTGAGTCGTAAAAACTCTCTCGTTTTAGACAGCATTTAAATCCGTGTAGGTTCCGCCTTGCATGCATAAACTGCTTCGTTCGCTCAACATCCACGCCTACAGATATAGACTCTATGATTGATTCGTTGGCTGAACCTTATGAAAATGCTGTCCAGTTACTGTGTACCATCCCCGGAGTTGACCGCAGCAGTACGATCACGATGATCTCTGAGATTGGCAAGGATATGACACAGTTTTCTGTTCGGATCACACGTGCCATCACTGCAGTCGCCCGGATGATCCTCACGGTTATCTGCCATATGCTGTCTACGGGAGAAGCCTGGAATCCGACCGCCTACTCTCCTGTACAAAATACACGTGTGCATTTTATTTCGGAAGCCGGACACAGACTATTCTCCTGTCCGGCTTCCATCTGTTCTTTACTCTGCTAAAACAACTGTATTTGCACGGATAAATCCAAATCTGTCAACAAAGAAGCTGTCAACCACGTTACTGTTATACGCGGCATACCAGTCAAGGTCATATACCTGATAGTAAAGTGCGTTATCCGTAATATAGTTATAAAACGCGTTAACATTTTCCTGTGTATATCCATCCGGTGTTGTCAGGGCGTCATACAGCGCCTGAAGGTCGTCATCAAGAAGGCCTGCCCATGTCCTTCCGGAAGCGTACATATTTCTGTTAAACAGCGTATTCCAGAAGTCTGTTGTTGCATATCCCGCATTTGTGGGCCCCGCATATGCAAGTTCATATTGCCCGCTCGTACCGTCTCTGTAAGTTCCGTATGTTGTACCTTCGGCAACATTCAGTTCTGCATTGATCCCAATCTCCTGGAGATTTTGCTGGATCGTCTGCCAGAGTGTTGTAATAGCGAGATTATCATTGCAGAGAAGTCTTATAGTAAGCTCTCCCTCTTCATATCCTGCTTCTGCCAGAAGTTCTTTTGCTTTTTCAGGATCATAGTGGTATGCATCTGTTTCCCATGATGAATCATAACCGATCGTAAGCTCTGAATTTCCGCAGGTTACGATCGAGGCTTCGCCATATCCATAGCCGCATGCTTCAGCAACTGCTTCGTTATCGATCGCATACAACACTGCCTGCCTCAATGGAAGGTTGTCGTAAAACGGACTGTCTTCTGTCATGCAGAACATGATTCCTCTGTCCTCCGGGAACGGAAGTCCTTCCAGTTCGACACCTTCTGTTGAAGAAACTTCGTCAAGCAGACTGGCATCAATAAACTGCGCAAGCTGGACAGTATTGTTTTCTATCGCCAGTGCAAGCTGTGTCGACTCTGTGATGATATTAAACTCGATAATGTCAGCATTGGCCGTACTTCCATCATAAATCAGCTCCTCATCTGTCTGCCAATAATTATCTGTTTTTCTGCAGATGACAGTGGAATCTGCAACATAATCAGAACCGCCTTCACATACATACGGCATCGTACCGCAGGAAGTAGTCGCGAACTGATCAGGGCTGTTATTGTACGCTGTTTCACTTGCGATCGGCACTTCACATACAATATATTCAAAAGCCCCTACTGCCGCCGAGTTCAGCACGAGTTCAAATGTGTAATCCCCTGTCTCTTCAATAGACTCCACTGTGGTTGCCCAGTTTTCCATATACTGTCCGAAACTGAACACCACATCAGAAGCGGTAATATTGTTGCCTTCCGCATCCTCAATGTAATCATAAATCTCTACATCAAAAGTATAATCGTCCACTTGTTCATAGTCTTTCATAAGGATATACTCCAAATCTGTGGAGCCTGTCTGCGCACTTGCCAGAGTCTCGTACAGGCAGTAGGTAACCATGTCTTTTGTTATCTGTCCGCTTGTCCACGGATTCAGAGAACTCAGACTGTTATAAAGCCCGACGACCAGTCTGCTCTCATCTGAATCTGATGCAGATGTCGAATCAGAAGAATCCTCACCGGATCCGCACGCTGCGAGTGAAAGCGTCATTGTTCCTGCCAGTAATAGAGCTATGATTCTTTTCATTTTCATTTTCATTTTTACCTCCCAGTACTTTTTATGGACCTGTTGCCATATGCTTGTTGTTTGTTGCCAATTGAAATCGCTTAAATTACATATTCACTTTCTCCTTGCGTGCCGTGTCATTTCAATTGTATAATAAGTACAAACATTTTATATATTGAGACGCATAGCAACACGTAACAACACGCAATAAAGGGATAAGGAGTGTTCATTATGAATTTTCTGAACATCAGGTATTTTATCGCAATCGCAGAAGAACAAAGCATCAGCGCAGCAGCGAGAAAACTTTACGTGTCCCAGCAGTCTCTCAGTGAACATCTGAAAAAAATGGAAAATGAACTTGGCGTCCCTCTTTTTGACAGAGGTTCGGCGCTCACTCTTACAGTGGCCGGCGAATGTTTCTTTGAAGGGGCGAAAGAATTACTCAACGCTTATGATCGGCTGCTTTCTGACATCAGCGACATCACTACAAACCGGAGAAGCAGGATCACAATCGGAATATCCACCTACAGCGAACCGCCGTTTCTTCCGGATCTTCTGACTGAGTATTATAAAAAATATCCTCAGTATGAAGTATCTGTCATTAAACGGTGGCATATTGATATTCTTCACAATATGCATCATGTCGATCTGTACATCAGTTACCTTCCACTTGAGGAAAGTCTCGACGCAGTTCCTCTCATTGCCGATGATCCTTACTGCGTCACTTTTCACTCTGATCTTGCAGAAAAGATCTACGGAAAGAACTGGTCATCTGTAGAGCGGCAACTGTTAGAAACCCGGGATCTGTCCGTTTTAAAAGAGATGCCTTTTCTGTTACTCTACGACAGACATCACCAGATGGTACAGGATCTATCAAACATATTTGCAGAATATCAGTTTACGCCAACCCCCGGCTTTGTCTCCGAGGACGGAGATCTGCTTGATGATATGTGTCCCCGCGGTATCGGATGTCTTCTTCACCCGACTGATTACGTCAGACGACGGTTTGGCAGTATGTCACAGAGACTTCCGGCAGAACTACTGTCTTATCCTATACATGTAACTTCTTTTCAGTCAACACTTTCCATCTGCTACTCAAAAGGGAAAAGATTACATGCCGCAGAACGTTGCTTTATCAAAACCGCACAGGATTTTTTCACAAATCAATCTTGAAAGATTCCTGATCCAATATGTAATTTTGCTATTTCTGTTGCTTAAATTGTATGTTTGTTTGTTGATTTTGTCTAACATATTTTCGCTTTTATACCCACAGCCAAAAACTTGTGTGTTAATTTTTCATAATTATTGAATATTTCAGATTTATAAAGTAAAATAAGACAAGTTGATCAAAAAGAGGTGGATATGATGTTTGATAAGAATAAATTGGCAGAAGACTCTTCAGAGACTTTTTTCTCCGACGGGTTTCGCTATGGCAATTACGGAAAGAAGAAAGCTGATTCTATCATTAAGATATATCATGATCCTGTGCTTCCGCACCTGTGCCGGATCCTTTTTATCGGAATGCTCTTGGTAACGGCTGCAATGCTGATCGTGGACTGCAATAATTTCAGGTTGTACGGTTCAGATTCCGAAGTTCTTTCCCTTTTGTATAATCTTTCTGTGACAGGCTTTGGCGGCATTACTGTTTTCTCTGCTTTTCTGATTCCTCTCTCCGGGCTAGGAATTTACCAGAATAAAAAACGCTTCTGGAAGAGTAAGGCTCAAATTGGCATCACAGTTGTCGATGGCGACACAAAGGAAAGATACTCCCGTGCTCTCAATCGTTTAAACCGCCCCTATAAGCGATATCTGTTCATATGTACCACAGGGTGTCTTCTATTTGGACTTTTATATCTGATTCTTTGTTCCCTGTAAAACCCTCTGTTAAAAATCAATTTTTGAGGTTCTGCCCTTACTTGTATTATAATGCAGTTCCCAGACATGTCCAGGTACAGCATTTTTATGAGACTATCATCGAAAGGAAATTTTGCTCTACAGCTTGAGAAATATCCCTTCTACCCGCTCATATAATTCCTCGAAAACCGCCTGCTGTTCCTGATACTTTCTCACATTCTCCGGAATCGGCTCTGTCACGGCAGAATTCCAGGACACCACTTTTTTCTGCGGGATTTTCATCTCATCGAAAATCTTTTTACATTCTCTGAGATTGAACAATACCCCTTCCATCACGGCCCGAACCATATATGCCTGATCATGCTTCATGCTAAGTCCCATGAAAACACCTTTGGCCAGCGGATTGTTAAAAGGTGTCCGCTCTCCCGCAAGATATGGAAGGAACAGCAGTCCTTCACAGCCGGCCGGCCGCTTTTCGCAATCCAACGCCACCATTCCGTGCATCTGGCCGGACAATCCGATCCCCGCAATCTCATTTCCAGTAATGCCGGCAGACTCAAACGCCTGCCGAACTGCCTGTTTCGTACATTCCCACCATTCTTCCGGATCCTGCTGGGCATACCCTGCCACCGGGGTCTGAACCTCGTACCCTTTCTGACCAATCCCTTTTGTATTCCCCATTTCATCTGTGATCAGCGCTTTCACACTGGAAGTCCCAAGATCAATTCCCATTAAACAGCTCATGCTTATGCCCCCTGCTTTTTCTGAAGTACTTCTATTATCGCTCGTTTGATATGCTCTTTAGAAATTCCAAATTTATCAGCAAGGAAGTCTCTGCTTCCCACTTCTCCTCCCGCAATATTTTTCCTGTTTACAATATAAAGAAATTCGGTTATAATTTCTTTATAAAAGGAGGTGCCATTATGCCAAAGATTCGTTCAAGCGCAGATCTGCGCAACAGCTATAATGAAATTTCTACCTTCTGCCACGAGTATGCGGAGCCTGTTTTCATCACCAAAAACGGCAAAGGCGACCTTGCCGTTATGAGCATTGAGGCTTATGAACAGCTCGCAGGCCGCTGTGAGTTATACGGACTTCTCCGGGAAGGCATGGACGACCTTGCCTCCGGGAATACCCGCCCCTTCTCTGAAGCCATGGCAGAGATCAGGAGCCGCCGCAGGCAATGAGTTACCATCTGCATATCACAGGCATTGCACAGCGGGATATTATCCAGGCTGCCGATTACATTGAGTTTGTCCTGAAAAATCCCAAAGCCGCTGACGATCTCCTTGAGGAAACGGATCAGAAAATCAATGCCTTGCCGCCCTTTCCCCTGGAGCATCCCATTGTGGAGGATAAGTTGTTGACCGCCTGGGGCATCCGCTTCACACAGGTAAAAAACTATCTTGCTTTTTATGTGGTGGAAGGAAACCAGGTGACAGTAATCCGCTTTCTTTATGCAAAAAGCAACTGGATCTCCACCTTAAAGGCAGGTTTTCCTCTTGTTTAACCTTATCTCCCCCGGTTCCTTCGAGGGAGATTTTTATGTGTTCCTTCCCTTTTTCTTTTTGGGAAATCCCGCTTCAACAGATCATCCGATTTCATAGCATCCGCCAGATCCTGGTACTTCCAGGGACGGTTTTTGATATTTGTTCGGAGTGATATACAGTTCCTTAAAGGAAGGGAAACACTGAAGTATCCGCCTTAAAGAGCGCATCGCTGCCATGATCTCTTTTTTCTTTGCCGCCGCTGTCTCTTTATTGACCTGCGCCATAAAGAGGA
>CAZZBJ010000028.1:0-23055 GCA_964652805.1 uncultured Mordavella sp.
CAGTCGGCAAAAAGTATGGGATTTTCCAGTTGGAATTTGAGGATATAAGATAATGTGTAATTATTACGAAAGCAATGAAGAATGCTATGCGGTAGAAACATTCTCTGCAGAGAAATCCGGAAAGTCTTCTCTGGTGAGATTGTATGTTCGGGTATTCAGAACTATCAGCCGATGGAACGGTATGATGGGATCTGGGCGTGTGCATCGTTGCTACATCTGCAGGAAAAAGAAGTATTGCATTTTTTTGAAAAGATGGATCTGTATCTGAATGATGATGGGGTAATATATATTTCCGGCAAAAACGGGCTTCCTACCGGAGAAGCGGAAGACGGACGATTCTTTCTGGAGTTTTCAGAACAGCTGATAGAAAAGATCTTAACGGTAAATAAACAATTGAAGTTGGAACAGTTGTGGTATACAAAGGATGTAACTGGAAGAAAAGGATTTCGGTGGATGAATGTGATACTAAGATTGGAATAGAAAAAATTTTATCCATGAACAGAATTTCTATCATTAGTGAGAAAAGATAAATTATGATACAATATTTACGATTATAAAACCTCAGGGAGGTTACTGGTAATGCAGTTGCAGAAAGATAAAATAACAACTTTACAGACAGCAATCCAGACAGCATATCTGGATCATACCATAAATTCTAATCTGACATATCGACCGGAATTTATTTCAAATAATTATAAACTTGGGAAAAAAGTTCTTGTTTCAATTGAAGAAGAACTTCAAAAATGTGAAGAATTCTGTATCAGCGTTGCTTTTATTACTAAAAGCGGAATTACGCCACTCCTTCAGACTTTAAAAGATCTGGAACAAAAAAATATCCCGGGGAAAATTTTGACAACAAATTATCTTATGTTCAGTGAGCCAGAGGCTCTGGGAAAGTTGGCAGGATTAAAAAACATTGAATTAAAAATGTTTGTTACAGATGCAGAAACCGGCGGATTTCATACAAAGGGATATATCTTTCGCGAAGAAGAAATTTATCGGATTATTATCGGAAGTTCCAATATGACACTTAGTGCAATCACAAAGAACAAAGAGTGGAATACCAAAATTGTCTCTACAGAACAGGGTGAGCTGGCTCAGGCAGTTTTACAGGAATTCGATGAGTTATGGCAGGATGAGCATACCTTAGATTTTGAAGATTTTATTGATTCTTACCGACAAGAATATCTGAACGAAAAAATGATCCGTAAGCAGAAACAGCAAGCGGTTTCAGAGCAGGTCGTAGAGCTTGAAACTTATCGGTTGAAGCCCAATAAGATGCAGGTCGCTTTTGTGAAAAATGTAATGGACATGAGAGTGCGGCAAATAGATAGAGCTCTTCTTTTAAGTAGTACAGGAACAGGAAAATCGCTGGCTTCTGCGTTTATGTTACGAGAGATGGGAACGAAACGAGCGCTTTTTGTTGTGCATAGAGAACAGATTGCAAAACAGACAATAAAAAGCTATAAAAGAGTTTTTGGTTCATCAAGAACTTATGGGCTTTTGTCAGGAAATAGCAGAGAGTTTGAGGCGGATTTTTTATTTGCTACTATGCAAACTCTCTCAAAAGAAGATATCTTGTCTCATTATAGTCCCGAGGATTTTGATGTGATTATTCTGGATGAGTGTCATCATGCGGGTGCGGAGAGCTACCAGAAGATTATGCGGTATTTCAAACCAAAGTTCTGGCTGGGAATGACAGCCAGTCCGGATACCAATCAGTATGATATTTATTCGATTTTTGAACATCATATTGCCTATGAAATACGTCTGCAGCAGGCTCTTGAGGAAGATTTACTATGTCCTTTCCATTATTTTGGAATTACAGATCTGGAAATAAATGGAGAAGTGTTCGATGACAATGCCGGAGTAAAGAACTTTTCGAATCTGGTTTCTGACGCCCGGGTCGATTATGTAATCGATAAAGCAAATTACTATGGATTTAGCGGAGACCGTGTAAAAGGGTTGGTTTTCTGCAGCCGAAAAGATGAGGCAAAAGAATTGTCGAAAAAGTTTAATGAACGTGGATTGAGGACGGAGGTTTTGACTGGAGAAGATGCCCAGGAACGACGTGAAAGTGTGATTGCCAGATTGACAAATGATGAAGATGATGAGGAGCAGCTCGATTACATTTTTACTGTGGATATTTTTAATGAAGGTGTTGATATCCCGGAAATTAATCAGGTCATTATGCTGAGACCAACTCAATCTCCAGTAGTGTTTATTCAGCAGTTAGGACGCGGACTCAGAAAATATGAAGGAAAAGAATATGTAGTGATTCTTGATTTCATTGGGAATTATATGAACAACTTTATGATTCCTATCGCTTTGTCCGGGGACAGAAGCTATAACAAAGATGCAATGCGCCGTTACATTCGGGAAGGAGCCAGAGTTATTCCTGGAAGTTCCACCATTCACTTTGATGAAATTTCAAAAAAGAGAATCTATGCGTCTATTGATACAGCCAGAACCAATGATATGAAGCTGCTTAGAGAGTCTTATAGAACTTTGAAATATAAGTTGGGAAGAATTCCGACTATACGGGATTTTAAGAAATTTGGCTCTGTGGACGTTACAAAAATTTTTGAAAAGTGCGGATCTTATCATAACTTTTTGAAAAAATATGAAACAGAATATCATGTGCATCTGACGAATCAGGAAGAAATTATGATAGAATATTTTTCAAAAAAACTGATAGCTTACAAAAGAATGCATGAGCTGGAAATGCTGAGAATGCTGATCAGCAGGGGAAATCGTCTTCTGCAATATCGGAAACTCCTGCAAGAAAAATATCATGTGAGCATGAATGAACAGGTAGAGAGATCGGTGATCCGCAATTTAAAAAATGAATTCCCGAAAGAAGAAGAGCGCCGTAAATATTCGGACTGTGATCTGGTAGAAAAAAATACAGATGATAGCTATTCTCTTTCCTCAAAATTTCAGAAGGCTCTCTTGAATAAAAACTTTAAGCAGATGATCATGGAATTGCTGAACTTTGGTATAGAACAGTGGAAAGAAAAGTATGGACAAATTTATAGAGACACCAATTTCACGTTATATCAAAAATATACATATGAAGATGTATGCCGTTTGCTTAACTGGAACAAAAATTTAAATGCCCAGAATATCGGAGGCTATTATTATGACAGTGATACGAAGACGCTTCCGGTATTTATTAATTACCACAAAGCCGAAGACGCAATTGCTTATGAAGATCGTTTTGTATCGGAAGGTCATTTAATTGCGCTTTCCAAACATCCAAGAAAAATTACATCCAGCGATGCTGTTCATATTTACAAGCAGTCGGAAGAGGATAAAAATAATCGGATTTTCCTATTTGTCAGAAAAAATAAGGATGATAATGAGGCAAAAGAGTTTTATTTTCTGGGAGAAATTTTTGCAGAGGGAAACCCGAGACAGATTTATATGGAAAAAACAAAGGACAATGCCTTTGAGATAGACTATCGATTAGACGTGCCGGTAAGAAGTGATATCTATGATTATATTGTGAGTGATTGATGTAAAAGGCATGAGTGAAAATAGAAGAAACAGAATGGAGAAATATGATGAAGACTGTACGTGTAGTAGCAGCGGTAATTAGAAAAGAGGATAAAATTTTTGCCACGCAAAGAGGATATGGAGAATTCAAAGACGGATGGGAATTTCCTGGAGGAAAGATTGAGGACGGGGAATCACCTGAACAGGCCCTTGTCAGAGAAATCAAAGAAGAATTGGATACCGATATCAATGTCGGAGAACTGATTGATACAATCGAATACGATTATCCGAATTTTCACTTGTCTATGGACTGCTTTTGGTGTGAGATTCTACATGGAGAACTGGAATTGAAGGAGCATGAATCTGCAAGGTGGTTATCAAAAGAAAAATTATACAGTGTAGACTGGCTGCCGGCAGACGTGGGGTTGGTTGAAAGGATAAAAAAAGCGTTATAAAATTCCTTAAAAAAGCTAGGAGTAACCCAGAAAGGATACTCATGAATCATCTTACACTTACGACATTTGCGCCGTAAGTACAAGGTAATTCTGTGTGAGATAAAATTTTTTGCAGGCAGCTTCCAACAACGCATCGGAGTATTTTTCTATAATGAGAAATTATGAAAGGGTTAAAATGGGTTGCAAAAAATATTAAAAAAATTAGCACTCACCTCTTTACAGTGCTGACAAAAAGTGTTATAGTTCTACTAGAACAGGAAAACCAGGTGCCTGAGAGGGCGCCTTTTCAGTGAAAGGTAAGGAGGGACCTTTATGAATATAAGTAAATTTACACAGAAATCTTTACAGGCAGTCCAGGACTGCGAAAAGACAGCAATAGAGTACGGCAATCAGGAGATCGAGCAGGAGCATCTTCTCTATGCGCTTCTGACCCAGGATGACAGCCTGATCTTAAAGATGATGGAAAAAATGGGCCTGGATAAAAATCTGGTCGTGGACCGGGTGGAGCAGGCCATAGCAAAGAAGCCCAAGGTGCAGGGCGGCCAGCCCTACGTGGGGCAGTATCTCAACAAAGCGCTCATAAGCGCCGAGGACGAGATGAAGCAGATGGGGGACGAGTATGTGTCCGTGGAGCATTTGTTCCTGGCGCTGTTAAAGCATCCCGGCAAAGAGATGAAGCAGCTTTTCCGGGAGCTGGGCATTTCCAGGGAAGGCTTTCTGCAGGCCCTCTCCACAGTGAGAGGCAACCAGAAGGTGACAAGCGACAATCCGGAAGCTACCTATGATACACTGAACAAATACGGCACAGACCTGGTGGACAGAGCCAGAGAGCAGAAGCTGGATCCGGTCATCGGGCGTGACAGCGAGATCCGCAATGTGGTCCGCATCCTGTCCCGTAAGACAAAGAACAACCCGGTCCTCATCGGCGAGCCCGGCGTCGGCAAGACAGCCGTCGTGGAGGGCCTGGCCCAGAGGATCGTCAGCGGAGACGTGCCGGAGACGCTGAAGGACAAGACCATCTTCTCCCTGGATATGGGAGCCCTGGTGGCCGGCGCAAAGTACAGAGGCGAATTCGAGGAGCGTCTGAAGGCTGTCCTGGAGGAAGTCAAGAACAGCGAGGGCAGGATCATCCTCTTTATCGATGAGCTCCACACCATCGTGGGAGCGGGAAAGACAGACGGAGCCATGGATGCCGGCAATATGTTGAAGCCCATGCTGGCGAGAGGCGAGCTCCACTGTATCGGAGCTACCACGCTGGATGAGTACAGACAGTATATCGAGAAGGATGCGGCTCTTGAGAGACGTTTCCAGCCGGTCATGGTCGACGAGCCCACAGTGGAGGACGCCATTTCCATTCTCCGTGGACTGAAGGAGAGGTACGAGGTCTTCCACGGCGTGAAGATTACGGACGGAGCCCTTGTGGCGGCGGCCGCTCTCTCGCACAGATATATTTCCGATCGGTTCCTGCCGGACAAGGCCATTGACCTGGTGGACGAGGCCTGCGCCATGATCAAGACAGAGCTTGACTCCATGCCGGCGGAGCTGGATGAGCTGCGCAGGAAGGTGATGCAGCTTGAGATCGAGGAGGCGGCCCTCAAAAAGGAGGACGACCGTCTCAGTCAGGAGCGGCTGGAGCACCTGCAGCAGGAGCTGGCAGAGCTGCGAAGCGAGTTCGCTTCCAGAAAGGCCCAGTGGGACAACGAGAAGGTCAGCGTGGAGAGAGTGCAGAAGCTCCGCGAGCAGATCGAGCAGATCCGGGGTGACGTCCAGAAGGCGCAGCAGTCCTACGACCTGGAGAAGGCGGCAGAGCTGCAGTACGGCAAGCTGCCTGAGCTCCAGAAAATGTTGGAGGCTGAGGAGGCGAAGATGAAGGACGAGGACCTCTCCCTTGTGCACGAGAGGGTGGACCGGCATCCCGGTGGCGAAGCTGAACGAGAGCGAGAGGAGCAAGACCCTGCACCTGGCAGATGAGCTCCACAAGCGTGTGGTAGGACAGGACGAGGCCGTGGAGCTTGTGACCGAGGCTATCATCCGGTCCAAGGCGGGTATCAAGGATCCAACCAGACCTATCGGCTCCTTCCTCTTCCTTGGCCCCACAGGCGTGGGCAAGACGGAGCTGGCAAAAGCGCTGGCCCAGAGTCTGTTCGACGATGAGAGCAATATGGTCCGCATCGATATGAGCGAGTACATGGAGAAGTATTCCGTGTCCAGGCTCATCGGAGCGCCTCCGGGATACGTGGGGTACGACGAAGGCGGACAGCTGACAGAGGCGGTTCGGAGAAAGCCCTACTCTGTAGTCCTTTTTGACGAGGTGGAGAAGGCCCACCCGGATGTGTTCAACGTGCTCCTCCAGGTGCTGGATGACGGCCGTATCACAGATTCCCAGGGACGGACGGTGGACTTCAAGAACACCATCCTGATCATGACCTCTAATATCGGGTCAGCCTACCTGCTGGAGGGGATCGACGAGAACGGCAATATCAGCGAGGCCAGCCAGAAGGCGGTGACAGATGACCTGCGGGCTCATTTCCGTCCGGAGTTCCTGAACCGCCTGGACGAGATCATCATGTTCAAGCCTCTGACAAGAGATAACATTTACCACATCATCGACCTGCTGGTGGCAGACGTGAGCCGCCGTCTGAAAGAGAAGGAGGTTGGCATTGAGCTGACAGAGGCTGCCAAGGCCCGCATCGTGGAGGGCGGTTACGAGCCCATGTACGGCGCAAGACCGCTGAAGAGATACCTCCAGAAGAATATGGAGACCACAGCCGCAAGGCTGATGCTGGAGGGCAATGTGGGAAGCGGCGACACGATCCTCATAGACGACGAGAACGGAAAGCTGACAGCCAGGGTGAAGGAAGGACTGACAGCCGCAAAGTGATCCGGCAGGCCGGATGCAATAATAATGAAATAAGAGATCCCAGGCTTCCGGGAGAGGAGGAGAGCCCATGTCCCGCGTCATATTTCACATAGACGTCAATTCGGCGTATCTGAGCTGGACCGCTGTGGAGCAGCTGAAAAGCGGCGCAAAGCTTGATATCAGGACTATTCCTGCCATCATAGGCGGGGACCGAAAATCCAGACACGGTGTAGTGCTGGCAAAATCCATCCCGGCAAAAAAGTACGGGATACACACCGGGGAGCCGGTGGTAAATGCCCTGCGGAAATGCCCGGACATCCACATGGAGCCGCCCGACCATGCCCTGTATCACGAGTACAGCAGAAAGCTGATGGAGTTTTTGCACACCTACACGCCGGATATCGAGCAGGTCAGCGTAGACGAGTGCTACCTGGACTTTACCGGCATCGCCCACAGGTATCACTCCTGCGTGTCCGCGGCCTTTGAGATCAAGGACAGAGTGCGGGAGAAATTCGGGTTTACAGTCAATATAGGTATCTCCTCCAACAAGCTGCTGGCCAAGATGGCCTCAGATTTCGAGAAGCCGGACAGAGTCCACACCCTCTTTCCGGAAGAGATCAGGGTGAAGATGTGGCCCCTCCCTGTCCGGGAGCTGTACATGGCCGGGGGCTCCAGCGTGGAGACGCTGAAAAAGCTGGGCATCCGCACCATCGGGGAGCTGGCCCGGGCGGACCCGAAGATACTGGAGCTGCATCTGAAAAGCCACGGCAGGATGCTGTGGAATTTTGCCAATGGCATCGATGACTCTCCTGTGGTCACCTGGAAGACGGAGGCAAAGGGGATCGGCAACTCTACTACCCTGCCTGCAGACGTGACAGAACGGGAGGAGGCCGCAAAAATCCTTCTCGGACTGGCGGAGAGCGTGGGCGGGAGGCTCAGGAAAGCCAGGCAGAAGGCGGGCATGGTCAGCGTGGAGATCAAGTACGCCACCTTTGAGACAAGCTCCCACCAGAAGCAGCTTTTCGGGGAGACGGCGAGTGATACCGTGATCTACCAGGCGGCCATGGAGCTCTTTGACGAGCTGTGGGACGGCCGCCCCATCCGCCTTCTTGGCATACGAACCTCCAAGCTGGTGAGGGAGGACGAGCCCTGGCAGATGAGTATCTTTGACCTGCCCCAGGCGCCGGCCCTGTCTGCGCCGAAAAGCACCGGGGAAAAAGTCCCCGAAAAGGCATGGGGCGCACAGAGGAAAGCGCCCCCGGAAGCCGGGAAACAGAAGAGAAGTTCCGTAAACACCCTGAAGCAGGAGAGGCTGTCCCGGGCCCTGGATCAGATTCGCCAGAGGTTCGGGGAGAAGGCGGTGGTGAGGGGCAGCTTTCTCGAAAAGGCGGAGGATAGCGAAGGGGCAGGGGAGATTGACAGACCCGCGGCAGATCGATATAATGAATAAGTAAAAGAGCAGCAGCGAATGATATTTTTATAGTTTGCAGCTGCTTTTTTGTTGTGACATATGTGAAAGGAAGGGAGAGTAAATGAAAAGCATCAACTGGAAAGAGACAGGCATAGACATACTGGTGGATATCTTCGCAGGTATGGTCATTGCCATTGGAATTTATAATTTTGCCCTCAATGCGAACTTCCCGGTGGCGGGATTTTCCGGGATGGCCATTATCCTGTATCATCTGCTGGGGCTCCCGGTGGGAGCGGGAACGATCCTGCTGAATGTGCCGGTGGCGGTTTTCTGCTACAAATTTCTGGGCAGGACATTCTTTTTGAAATCCATCAAGACGACAGTTATCTCCTCCATCCTGATGGACTATGTGGCGCCCCTCCTCCCGGTATACGACGGAGACAGGCTTCTGGCGGCGCTGTGCATGGGGGTGCTGACCGGGCTGGGCTACGCCCTGATTTTCATGAGAGGCTCCTCCACAGGGGGACAGGATTTCATCAGCATGTCCATTAAGAAAGTGAAGCCCCACATGACGCTGGGCGTGATCACCTTTGTGCTGGATATGCTGACCATCCTGCTGGGAAGCGTGCTTGTGTTCAAGGATGTGGACGGCTTTATTTACGGACTCATCGTGACTTATCTCATGGCCACGGTCATGGACCGGATCATGTACGGTATCGACGAGGGAAAGATGACTCTGATCGTCACCGACAAGGGCAGGGAGGTTTCCGGCAAGATCGATGAATACCTGGACAGAGGCTCCACCATCATCAAGGGTACCGGCAGCTACACAGGTCAGGAGAAGGATATTGTCATGTGCGCCAGCAACAACAAGGAAATGTACACCATCAAGAGGGTGGCCAGACAGGTGGACCCCAAATCCTTCACCATCATTATGGAGTCAAACGAGGTAGTAGGAGAGGGGTTCAAAGAAAAGATAGAAGAGTTGTAAAAGGGGCGGCGCATTACTTGACAAGCCAGGGTGTTCCTGCGTTATAATATGCTGGTATAAATCTGTACGGAGAGAAGGTCAGAAAGCATGGAATTTAAAGAGAGAGAATACATTCCCGTCCTCCTTGGCGGGGATATCAATACCTACAGCGTGGCGCGGGCTTTTTACGAGCAGTACCAGGTGAGATCATATGTCTTTGGAAAGTATCAGACAGGACCCAGCTTCAACAGCCAGATCACAGTCTATGAGGGCAATCCGAAGATCGACACAGACGACTATTTTCTGGAGAGGATCAGCCGTTTCGCCGGAGAACACAGCGATAAGAAGATCCTCCTTATCGGCTGCGGGGACAGCTATGTGGCGCTGGCAAGCCGGCATAAAAAGGAACTTCCGGACAATGTCATTGCTCCCTATATCGACTTTGACCTGATGGACAGTCTGCAGCAGAAGGAGCGGTTTTACCAGCTCTGTGAGAAGCACGGTGTGGACTATCCGAAGACGATTGTGTACAAGAAAGAGATGGGACTTGACTTTGCCTGTGATTTCCCGTACCCGGTGATCCTGAAGCCGTCCAATAGCATTGCCTACTGGGAGCATCCCTTCCCGACCCAGAACAAGATCTACAAGCCGGGCAGCAGGAAGGAGCTGGAGAAGATCATCACTCAGATTTACGACGCAGGATACGACGACGATCTCATTATCCAGGACATGATACCGGGAAATGACGAGTATATGCGGGTCCTCACATCCTACTCAGACCAGAACGGGAAGGTGAAGATGATGTGTCTGGGACATGTGCTTTTGGAGGAACACACTCCTCACGGCCTGGGCAATCACGCAGTTATTATTACAGAGCCAAACAGAGAGCTCATGGGAAGGGTGAAAAACCTTCTGGAGGATCTCCACTATGTGGGATTTTCCAACTTTGATATCAAGTACGACAGAAGAGACGGCACCTACCGCTTCTTTGAGATCAACACGAGACAGGGGCGCAGCAACTACTACGTGACAGGCTCAGGCTTTAATGTGGCGAAATATTTCGTGGAGGACTACATTTACAACCGGGAGCTGCCCTATGAGGAAGCCGCCGAGGAGCACCTCTGGATGACTGTGCCAAAGGGCGTTGCTTACAAGCATGTGAAGGATCCTGCCATGGCGGCGAAGATGAAGAGGCTTGTAAAAGAAGGAAAAATGGTCAATCCTGTCTTCATGCGGGGGGATTTAAGACCCATGCGTTTTCTGCGGATGCTGAAGACCCACTGGAAGCAGTACGGCTATTTCAATCAATATTACCAGTAAACCGGCAGGGACAAGAAGGTGAGAGCCAATGGAAGAAGGAAAAGATAAAAAGATACTCGGCGTGATCGGGGGTATGGGACCGGAGGCTACCAGTTATTTCTACGAGAACGTCATCACCCACACCAAGGCGCGGAAGGACCAGAACCATCTGAACATGGTGATCTTAAGCCACGCCGACATACCGGACCGCACGGAGGCCATCAAGAGCGGAGAAAGCCAGGGGCTGGTCCGCATGCTGCAGGAGGATGCGAGGACACTGGAAAAGCTGGGAGCGGCCAACATTGCCATCACCTGCAACACGTCCCACTATTACTATGACCAGATTCAGAAGGCTGTGTCCATTCCCATCATCAACATGATTCACGAGAGCGTGGCGTATGCGGTGAGGGAGCTGCCGGATGTGAAGCGGATCGGTATTATGGGGACAGACGGGACCATCGACTCCCGGATCTATCACAAGGAGTGCAGAAAGCTTGGGGTGACGCCGGTGAAGCCCTCGCCGGAGAGACAGAAGGATGTGATGTCTCTCATTTACGACGACATCAAGAGCGGAAAGCGGGGAGACAGGGCGAAATTTGACCGGGTTCTGAGCGAGTTCATGAGAAAAAACTGCGATGCGGTGATCCTGGCCTGCACGGAGCTGTCTGTGTTTAAAGGAAAGCACGAGATACCTGCCATCTGTCTGGACGCCATGGACGTGCTGGTGCGGGAGGCTATCCTGCGCTCAGGGGCGGAGTATCAGTAGAAACCAGTCATACATAAGAAAAGCATTGAGGGAGATTGTTAAAAATGGGAAAGATGCAGTATTATACCGTACAGGACTATGTGGAGCTGCTTGAAAAAAGGGGTATGCTCCTGGAAGCAGACGTGAGGGGAGCGCGGGATCGTATGATCCGCATGCTCACTTACAACTCAAAGGAGGCCGGAGCCGACACCCTGTTTATCTGCAAGGGAGCGGCCTTCAAGCCGGCCTATCTGCAGGAGGCCCTGGAGAGGGGAGCGGTCTGCTATATCAGCGAGAAGTCCTTTGAGCCGGAGCAGCAGGTGCCCTGTATCCTTGTGAAGGACATCAGGGAGGCTATGTCCGTCCTGGCCAACTTCTTCTACAACCGTCCCTGGGAGGAGCTGGTCGTGACAGGCATTGGAGGGACAAAGGGAAAATCCACCTCCGCCTACTATATGAAAGCAGTGGTGGATGATTACATGGCGGCTCAGGGGAAAAAGGAGAGCGCTGTCATTTCCTCCATTGATATTTACGATGGCAAGAGCCTGGTGGAGTCCCATATTACAACGCCGGAGGCCGTGGAGCTGCAGCAGCACCTGCGCAACGCCCTGGACTGCGGCATTGAGTATGCGCAGATGGAGGTCTCCTCTCAGGCGCTGAAATATCACCGGGTGGACGATATGCGGTTTGATGCGGCTATTTTCCTCAATATTTCGGAAGACCACATCAGTCCCATTGAGCACAATGATTTTGAGGACTATTTTACATCCAAGATGGGTATGTTTGCCAAGGCGGACCGGGCGTTTGTCAACCTGGACGCGGATTATATTGACCGCGTTCTGACATACGCAGAGGACGCAAAGGAATTTTTTACCTTCAGCACAAAGAAGTCGGAGGCGGACTTCTATGCCTACAACATCCGCAAGGACGGCTACGAGACGCTGTTTTCTGTGAAATGCGCGGACTTTGACGAGGAGTTTATCCTCACCATGCCCGGGCTTTTCAATGTGGAAAACGCCCTGGGCGTCATAGCGGCGGCCACAAAGCTGGGCATCCCCAGGGAGTACATCCACTCTGGCCTTAAGAGAGCCAGATCCAGCGGCCGTATGGAACTCTATGCAAGCAGAGATAAGACGAAGATCGCCATCGTGGACTACGCCCACAATAAGCTGAGCTTTGAGAAGCTGTTCTCCTCCATGAAGGAAGAGTACCCGGATTACGGCATTGTCTCCATCTTCGGCTGCCCGGGCAGGAAAGCCCTGATCCGCCGCCGGGACCTGGGAACTGTGGCAGGCCAGTACGCAAAGAAAGTCTATCTTGTGGCGGAGGATCCGGGATATGAACCGGTGGCTGACATATCCGCCGATATTGCCCAGTACATAAAGGCCCAGAACTGCCCTTATGAGATGATCGAGGATCGGGGCGAGGCCATAAAGGCCGCCTTCGAGAGCTCTCAGGGAAAGACTCTCTTCCTCATCACCGGAAAGGGTGCCGAGACAAGGCAGAAGTACGGCAGCGACTATCTGGACTGCCCCTCGGATGTGGACTATGTGAAGAAATATCTGGCAGAGTACGACGAGAGAGCAGAGGGTAAATAGAAGAAAGTAGTATGCTGTTTGAGCGGAATGTTGCAATATAAGCAGGATTGGGTATAGAAAGAACAGTAAAAGGAGGGTTGCCCATGACAAATGTAAAGCTGTTTATGGAAAATTTTTATATACTGGATGACGGACGGGTGCGGCAGTTCCTGATCACAGGGGAGGAGGAAGCACTTCTGATCGACACAGGATTTGGGGACGGCCAGGTGCACCAGGCCGTCCGAAAGCTTACAAGCCTGCCGGTGAGAGTCGTCCTGACTCACGGGGATGTGGACCATGCAGGAGGGCTGAAGGATTTTGGAGAAGGATTTCTCCACAGGGAGGACTGGCATCTGGTAAAAGACAAGGTATCCCTGAAGCCTCTGGAGGAGGGAGATGTCTTTCCGTGCGGCGGCTACTGCCTGGAGGTGGTCGAGATACCGGGCCATACGTACGGGAGCGTGGCGCTTCTGGACCGGGAGAGAAAGCTGCTTCTGCCCGGCGACTCTGTACAGAAGGGCGGGCCGATTTTCATGTTTGGGGATCATCGCAGTCTGGATCTGTACATAGAAAGCCAGAAAAAGCTGTGCGCCCTGGCAGGCCAGGTGGAGACGATTATCCCCTGCCATCACCCGTATCCGATTGAGCCCGAATATATCAGGAGAAACCTGGAGGACGCCGTGGAGCTGAAAAACGGCACACTGAAGGGGACGAAGCATCCCTCCCTTCCCTGCCTGTCATATCGGGGAAAATGGACGGAATTTTATTACGACAAATAAAAGAATGTAAGGAGCGCAGGGAGAATATGAAGAAGATTTTACTGGTCTCCATGATGCATCGAGTCTTGGAGACTTTAAAGAGAGAGGAGCCTGACCTTGGGGGAAAAACGGTGTCGTACATCCCTACAGCGATCATAGGGGAAGCGGACGGCGATGCGGCCATCGTAAATGGAATGATAAAGGAAGAGACGGAAATGCTGGAAAACCTGGGACTTAAGGTGGACGTGCTGGATGTCTCCGCTGCCTCCAGGGAGAAGATTACCCGCAGTCTGACAGAGAATGACCTGATCTTTGTGGGTGGGGGAAATACCTTTTTCCTGCTGCAGGAGCTGAAAAGGACCGGGACAGACAGACTGCTGATCCGGGAGGTGGAGCAGGGCAAGTTGTATATAGGCGAGTCGGCGGGTGCTGTCGTGGCCTGTCCGGACATCGGATACTGTGATCTCATGGACGCCCCGGAGAAGGCCCCGGACCTTGCAACCTATTCCGCCCTCGGGCTGGTGGACTTCTATGTGGTTCCCCACCTGGACAACGAAGAGATGGGGGAGGGGGCCCGGAAGATCATTGAGACATATGGAGACAGGATGGACCTGAAGGTCATGACCGATGAGCAGGCCATACTTGTGGAGGGGGATAAGGTTGTGGTCTTAGACATGTGATCACAGGCAGATAAAAGAATTCATCATGGTCCACGCCGCTGTTTGAGGAGCAGCGTTTACGGAAGTAAAAATTGAACTGACCTGAATTGGAGTTTCAGGTCAGTTCCTGTTTTACAACGACGATAAGCGCTGCAATAATACTTTCTATCGCCGGCCACATGAATGTAGAAACGATCAGTCTTTCAAAGTGCTGCCGGGCAAGATTAAATTCAAAGAAACATTTTTTTCTTTCAGTTCTTTTCTAAAAGTTTTTATCATAATTGAAGCGGTACCGGGAATCGAGTTGGCTTTTGTTTTGACCCAAAAAGCAGCAGCCCCCCCTGTTGAAGGAATAATATCCGGACCTATCAGCTCAATATCTCCGGACACTTGGATGGAAATAATATCTTTATGGTACAAAAGACGATTGCCATTCTCATCGACAAAAGTACATACCACTCTGGTCTCATCTACACGGTCGCAAAAAAGAACGGTATCATCTGCAGTGACTGTCATATCATCCAGGTGCGGATTGTCGGAATAGACACACTCCTTTACCTTTTTATTGTTAATATATCCTGTAATTTTTGCCCCGCGCCATCTGCGCTGCCAGAATTCACCATTTTCTGTTACTTCTATGGGAGGGTGCAAAAGCCCGGAGAATTTGCTGCTTGGATAATAACGTCTTGTAATATCTGCAGACAAAGTAACATCTATATAATCACAATTGGTAAAAACCCAAAATGGTACAGGTTCAATACGTTCACCGCGCCCGACCATGGAACACGGCTGCAGTACAATCTCCTCTGAGGGTACTTTTTGGCTTTTGTAGAAATAGGATGCCCATTTGGGTACACGAAACATATCCATAATTCCGTGAAAGCAGATCTTTTCCATGGAGTTATGATCATTGTGCGTGTTATAGTCAAAAAGGCACCAGCCGAATGCTCCGAGATAACGATTGTCAGTTGAGACTTTGCTTGCCACTTTGGCGTGGAAAAGAGCAAACTTTTCCAGACGTTCTTCACTGTCGTCAGGCTTGGTAGGCATTAACGCTCCTGAGTGTTCACTGATCAGATAAGGAACGGGATGATCGGTTTGCGTTATCTCTAACGGGGCGGCGAGAATGAATTCGCCATTTTGTTCCGGCGAATAATCATTGTAGCTGTAAATATCTTCAAAAAGAGGACTGCCGGCATGCCATCTTGCACCACTGGTCAATCGTTGGGGATCTAGTTCTTTGCATCTTCGATTTGTGCGTGAATAGAGTTCATCACAGTCAGTGCTTTCGTTTAAGCGAGTCCCCCAGATAATGATACTGGGATGATTAAAATGCCCGATGACCATATTATCGAGATCATTCATAACAACTTTCTGGAATGACTCATCACCTATATATCCCCAGCCTGGAATTTCCTCAAATACTAATAGTCCAAGTTCATCGCATTTATCCAGAAAATATTTAGACTGCATATAATGGGAACATCTGACAGCGTTTATTCCAAGCTCCTTTTTTATGATTTCTGCATCTTTCTCTTGCGCTCTTTTCCCCATCGCATAACCAACATAAGGATAAGACTGATGACGATTGATTCCCAGTAGTTTTATTTTCTGGCCGTTTAAATATATCCCGGAAGTATCTGCCGACAGAGTACGAAATCCGATACGCAGAAAACTTGAATCAACTAGTGAAGTGCCATCAGTGAGGGTGATTTTAACGTCGTATAAGTCCGGGTGTTCGGGAGACCAGAGCAATACGGATGGAAGAGTCTGTTCATCAAGGGTGACAGACCCGGTTCCGGTGAAAATCCTGACGGGGGAGGAATATTCATAAAACGTGTCTCCATTATGTGTGAGGGCTATATTAACAAATCCACTAAATGATTCTGCGCAGTTGTCAAAAAAGATTTCAGGATATACTTTCGGTACATTCCCATTAAGAGTATAGCGGAACAAGACATGCTTTATGTATGCTTTTTCTTGGATGAAAAGAGTTACATCTCGATATATGCCCCCATAGATCAAATAGTCTACAGTAGATCCGTTTGGCGGTATGTCGTTTCTTTCATGAGAATCTACCATCAAAAGAAGTTTATTTTGACCAGGATGTACATAGTCGGTCACGTCAAAAAGCTCTGTAGAATATGCTCCTTTATGATTCCCGATATAGCAGCCATTTATATAAAGATCGTAGTATGCAGAAACCCCTTCAAACTGTAGAAGGATACGTTTCGACTCCAGCTCCTGCAGTTCAATATATCGCATATAGGTCGAATATATACAGGTCATAGTCTGATCGAAGCAGTCGTATGGAAGTTCGCATACGGTATGAGGAATATTGATGGATGTAAAATCATCGTAATTTGAAAGATCTAAATAATCTTTTTGAAAATCAGGTTTGAATTTCCATCCCAGATTTAAAGAAATACCATTTTGCATAAATCATCACCTTTCTAGGTAAACGTTTACTAGTTCATTCGTCCGATGGACACATTATAGAAAAATAAAATTATTTAGACAAAAATGGATTTTTAGATTAATATTCCGAAAATTAAAATAGTAAAATTTTATGATATTTTTGACTTTTTTTCAAATTTTTATCGAAATATTGTATAGAAATGGTAAATTTAGGATTTGAAAAAAGTAAATCAATTGCAAGATATTACTAGAAAAAATAAAGTAATGCTGAAAAATCATGAGATAACAATTCATGTCATTTCAAAAGAAATTACTAGTCGGAAAAGTGAAAACATACATTTGATAGAAAGCATTTGTTGATAGAAAGCATCTATGTGTATTATAATTTAGATCAGAGGTGATCGAATGGACTATAAAATAAGAATAGATGAGAAAAAAATGATCCGTATCTTGCATCTTTTTTCTAAAGCAATAGGGGTTCCTATGCTTTTTTATGCTTATGAGCCCAGAAAATGGATTATGTCAAATAAAAGGAATAGGCCATTTTGCCATATTTTGGAGAGGAATCAATTAACGAATAAATTATGCTGCCTGTGTGATGAAAAGACGCATCAGCGATGTCAGAGCAGCGAAAACGCTTTTTCCTATTTTTGTCATGCGGGGTTATTAGAGATCATATGTCCGGTATATTATGAAAGTGTGTATGCAGGATTTCTTGTGACGGGACAGTTCCGCATGCGGCAGAGAAAGGCGGATATAGATTATATTCGATACCTGGGCAGTATCTGTAACATGGAAACAGAAGTATTATTAAAAAAATATAAATCACATGCTGTATTAAGCGCGGATGCAGTGGAGGGGATACAGCTCTTAGAAATGTTGTGTGCTGAACATATGATTAAATCCGGGGTGTTTTGGTTGGAACAGCGTGAAATTATTGCAAAAGTTGAAAAATATATTCAAGCTCATATTGATCAGCGGTTGACGTTGGAAGAACTCGCTTCACATATTTATATGACGCCGTCCTATTTGAGCCATTTGTATAAAGAAGTTACAGGGGAAAAACTGTCATCATATATACAAAAGCAGAGAATAGAGACAGCATGTTGCCTGATAAGGACGACAAAATTTCCTTTTTCAGAGATCGCGCGTAAAACAGGTTTTTGTGATGGTAATTATTTTACCAAAGTATTCCGAAAAGAATTGCTTATGACACCAAGCGAATACCGCAGAAAATGGGAGACAGGAGAATTGGTCATGGCTGATTAAGAATCCAATGCCAATATCCAGATTGCAGAAGGGATCCTGAAGAGACAGTCCGGAAGAGAATGTAGTCTTTAAAAAAGCCTGAATTCTCTTCCGGACTGTCTCTTCCCTTTTCTAAGCCGGCCTGCGGTTCCAGCCCTGGCTTCGCTCCCTGGCCGTGACAAGGTCCCGGTAGAGACCACTCTCCTCCATGAGCCGGGCGTGGGTGCCCCGCTGGGCGATACGGCCATTCTGGATGACCAGGATCTGGTCCGCATCCCGGATGGTGTGGAGCCGGTGGGCGATGACAAGAAGGGTCTTGCCATGGCACAGCTCGCTGATGGCCTCCTGGATATACTGCTCATTGTCAGCGTCCACGCTGGCTGTGGCCTCGTCCAGGATGAGAATGGGCGCATCCTTCAGAATGCACCGGGCGATGGAGATGCGCTGCATCTCGCCGCCGGAGAGACTTGCTCCGCCCTCCCCGATGACCGTGTCAAATCCATCCGGGAGAGCTGCAATGAAATCACAGCACCGTGCCTTTCTGGCCGCTTCCATGACTTCCTCCCGGGAGGCGCCGGGACGGCCCATGGCGATGTTATTGTAGATGGTGTCCTGGAAGAGGTAGACCCGCTGGAACACCATGCTGATCTGGTCCATCAGGGCGGCCAGAGGCACCTGGCGGATGTCCCTGCCCCGCAGGAGGACCTGACCCTCATTCACATCCCAGAACCTGGCCAGGAGGCTGGCGATGGTGGATTTCCCGCCGCCGGAAGGGCCCACCAGGGCCGCCATCTGATTTCCGGGAAGAGAGAAGGAAATGTGCTGGAGAACCTTCTTTTCCCCGTAGGAAAAGCTTACCTCCCGGAACTCGATCTCCGGGGCGGCGCCGGGGGCAGGGATGTCTTCCCTGCCTGCGTCGGGCAGCTCCTTTTCCGCAAATACTTCCTCGATCCGGTCCATGCAGCTGTTCATGACGGTCAGCCGGGTAGCCTGGCCGTACAGAGCCCTGATGGGACCGAAAAGGTCCAGGACAAAGAGCATGATGCCGAGGAAGAAGGGGACGCTCATCACGCCTCCCTGCTCCAGGAAAAGGCAGAGAGACACAATGGAGGCGGCGCCCAGGCCGTAGACGATGTTGAGCCCCAGCTGCCAGGGGGAGTGGTCCTCCTCGAAGGCAAGATTGGTGCGACAGCTCTCGTCAAAGCTGCGGGTCAGCTCCCGGGACCTTTCGCCCAGCAGGTTGTAGGACTTGGCGACGCCGATGCCCTCTACAAAGTCCAGCACGGCCTCGGTGAGATCTTCGTTCTGCTCCTGCCTCTTTACCGAGTCCGCCAGAGCCTCCCGCTTCATGCCTCTGGCAATGAGGAGCGCGACAGCGATGACGAGAAGGGCGGCAAGACCGATCCGCAGGTCAAAGAAAAGGAGAAAGCCCACCATGATGGCCTGAGCAAAGATGTAGCTCATCATGTCCGCCAGCACAGTCATGCAGTTTTCCTCAATAAAGACCATGTCGGAGGAGAGGACGGAGCTGATCTTTCCTATATTGCCCTCCGTAAAGTAGCCCATGGGCATTTTCCGCAGATGGGCGCCCAGGGCCATGCGCATGTCGGAGAAGACCATAAAGCCTGCCGCCGATTGGAGTCGGTCTGCAATGTGGTGAAAGAGGACCTGGAGCAGCACGCACAGGACTATGGCGGCCCCGTATCGAAGACAGCTTGAGGCAGTGACCGTCCCTTCATAAAATCCCGCCAGCAGAAGGAAGGCCAGCATAATAGGGGCCTTGGCCAGGAGAGATTTCAGGAAAGAAAAGACAAAGGCCAGCTGGATGCGTTTTTTATACTGCCCGGATACGGCAAGGATGCGTTTCATTAATGAGATCATCTGTTTTCTCCTCCTTTCGATGCGGTGATGCCCCAGCGGGCGCTGTCCTGGGCGGCCTGCCAGAGCTTTTGGTACCGGGGACACCGCTGCAGAAGCTCCTCGTGGGTGCCTGCGTCTGCCAGGCTGCCTTTGTCCAGCACGCAGATCTGATCCGCGTTTACGATGGAATAGAGCCGGTGGGCAATGACGATGACAGTCTTGGACCTGTCGCCGCAAAGTACCTCTGCGATGGCCCTGTTCATTTTCTCCTCATTCTCCGGATCCATGAAGGCGGCAGCCTCGTCCAGGACGATGACCGGGGCGTCCTTTAAGATGGCACGGGCCAGGCAGATCCTCTGACGCTCCCCGCCGGATAGCTGCTTTCCGCCGTCCCCGGCCATGGTGTGGATGCCCTCCGGCAGACGATCCAGGAATTCCATGCACTGGGCCTTCCTGGCGGCCTCCATGACCTCCTCATCGGTGGCGGTCAGACGCCCTGTGCGGATGTTTTCCAGAAGGCTGGTATTAAAGAGGAACTGCTCCTGGGACACGTAGGAAATCTGGTCGTTCAAAGCCTGAAGGCTCATGTTCCGCAGATCCTGGCCGCCCAGGCGGATTGCCCCGCCGGTCACATCGTAGTAGTGGACAAGGAGCTTTGCCAGAGTAGATTTCCCTGAGCCTGACTCCCCCACTAGGGCGGTCAGGCTTCCCTCCGGCACGGTCAGGGAGACGCCGTGAAGCACCTCTTCTTCTTTGTAGGCGAAATGTACCCTGTCAAAGGCGACTGTGTGGTCTTTCCCGGAGAAGGGAGTCTCTGTCTGGGCAAGAGGCGGGGCGCTCATGAGCTGTTCCAGGGCATGGATCTTGTAGCTCACCTGGGGCATGGCGGCCATGAAGGACAGGGCCCTGAGAAGAGGGGCGCCTGTGCCGAAGGACATGCAGAGCACCAGGGCCAGGTCCGGCAAAGTGGTGCAGCCTTTCAGAACAAGGAAGGCGCCCGCAGGCAGAGTGAAGAGGGCCACGCAGGGAAGGATGCTGTTGTACAGCGCCATCCAGGGCCAGCACACCTTGTACCAGGCTAAGGTGAAATCCCGGTAGCCCCGGACATCCTGCTCAAAGCGGCGGTAGGAGTCCCCGTCCCGGTTGAAGACCTTCACCACCTCCATGCCGTTGATGTACTCCACAATGGTGTTGTTCATCTTCTGGGCTGAAGAGTAGTAGTCCCCCATCTTGCTGGTGCCCGCCCGGTACATGGCGCCCATGGCGGCCATCCCCAGGGGCAGGGAACAAAGGGACAGAAGTGCCAGCTTCCAGTCCACGAAGAACATGGCAATGAACACGAAGACCGGCACAGCTGCATTGGCCAGTCCCTCGGGCAGGGCGTGAGCCAGCAAAAGCTCGATGGAGTCAATGTCATCGGTAAACATTTTTTTCAACGTGCCCGTACCTTTCTCCCTGATGACTCCCAGGGGCTGCTTTTCCAGGCGGCCCTGCAGGGAGACCCGGAGATTGCGCAGCGTGCTGTAGGCGGCCCGGTGGGAGAGGGACAGGCCCTTTACGTAGAGCAGGGCATACAACACCCCGCACAGGGCGATGGCTGCCGCCCACAGAAGGGACTGCACGGGATTTACTATCTCCCCGGTGAGGGGCGGGGCGATGAGCTGATAGATGAAGAAATAGGGGAGTACGCTCATGACCACGCCCAACAGCATGACCGCTATGGAAGCATAGGTGGTCCGGCGGTATTCCCCGGCATATTCCAGAACCTTTTTAAACATGTCTCAAACCTCCTTTTTTTGGTTAGAAAAAGCTAACTTGCAAGAGAAAAGAAAGCCCTCCCCGAAGAGAGGGACTGTGGAGAGGAAATGTGGGGAGCGGTGCCTATGGAGAGAGGCTGCTTTCCTGCCCCGGCCCTTCCTGTCCCGGTGCGTGAAATCCCAGCGCCCGGTGCCAGTTGAACAGCCTGCACACGATATGACAGTGTTCCTCGATCTGCTCCCATGTAAAATGGTGGATAAAGGGTTCGTAGATGGTGGTCCAGAAGGCGGACAGGAGAATGTGGAGCTCATCCGGATCCACATCCCTCCTGCAAAGCCCCCGCCTTTTTGCCTCCTCCAGGAAGGCGCTGGTGGCCTTTGTCAGGAGAGCCACCCAGTCGTGGGCGAAGCAGGAGTACCTGGTTCCCTCCGAGCAGGCCAGGAGCAGATAGAAGTCGTCGTGCCTGTCGTAGAGGTAGCGAAACCACCACATCATGTCAGAGTGGTCCATATCCCACGCTTTGATCAGCTCTTCATCGGACATGAGGGAAGGGTCTTTGTCTCCCCGCTGGGATGCCATGGCGTACAGGTCTTCCACGGTCTGCCGCACAGTGGTGAAGAACAGGTCCTCCTTGCCCTTGTAGCGTTTGTAGAGGGCGCCGGTGGTGACACCTGCTCTGTCGCAGATGGATTTCAGGGACGCCTTCTCAAAGCCCTTCTCCAGAAATTCCCTCCGGGCGCTTTCTATAATGCGCGGGTCAATAGAATGGTCGGGTACTGCCATGGTCGTGCCTCCTTACTTTGCATGGAAAATAATTGATAATTTGATTACCGATAATCTGATTATCAATATACCAGGCAGAGCGTCAGATGTCAATCGGGTGTGCCCTTTTCAGTTGAGAAAAAATCTCATATACCGCTTTCCCTCTTGTACACGGATCCATTTCCTGCTACTATGATAACAGTGTTAGCACACACTGTTATCTCTGCCGGAAGGTTTGAATGGAAAAGAACATAAGCGGCGAAGACTGTTTCTGGCGGGGAGAGGCAGGATATAAGGAAAGGAGAGCCATGGAAGAAGAAAAGGGAACACAGGAAAGGATTCTTGCGGCGGCCCGGGAGGAATTTCTGGAAAAGGGTTTTGAGCGGGCTTCCCTTCGCAGGATCGTGAAGGCGGCGGGCGTCACCACCGGGGCTTTTTACCGGTATTACCCCACAAAGGAGGCGCTCTTTGACGCGCTGGCGGGGCCCTGCGCAAAAGCGGTGATGGGCTTTTTTGACCAGGGACTTACAGCCATCCGGGAACTGCCCGCCAGTGAGCAGACCGGCGCCATGTCCCGGGTGACAGGTGACTGCATAGGAAAGATCCTGGACTATGTGTATGACCATTACACGGAGTGCAAGCTTCTGATCTGTTCGGCGGGAGGTACGGCCTATGAGGCCTTCATCCATGAGATGACGGAGAAGGAGGTGGAGGCCACCTACCGATACATCGAGGCCGTGGAGTCCACAGGCCGCCCCATGCCCGAGATAGACAGGG
>CAZZBJ010000029.1:0-4961 GCA_964652805.1 uncultured Mordavella sp.
CATACGGTTCATACCCGTAGTGTCGCTGGTTCGAATCCAGTTCCCGCTATTCCCAGAGATACGGTATCGGATATGATTCGGTGCCGTATTTTTTTTCCTGTGGACGGTGCCGCTCATTGACAAGGTCCCGGTGGAAATTATATACTTGTACTGCATATGGAAAAATGGAGGAGCGCATACTATGAATGGAAAAACGAGAGACTGGCTCTGGATCATCGTGGGAGGATATCTCACCTACACAGGCGTACAGCTTGTCATGGATGTCATGAATCAGAAGCCGGAGGGATATATAGGATTTGTGGTGGCGGGCGTGCTGTTTGCTGTGTTCGGTATTGGGCTGATCGTCTATGCCATCCGGAATATGACCAAGCCGGTAGAGGAAACGCCGGAGGAGGAAGAGGAAAGCGGGGAATAGAAGATGAGGATTGGAACAGGCTACGACGTGCACAGACTGACAGAAGACAGGAAGCTGATCCTGGGCGGTGTGGAGATCCCTTACGAGAAGGGACTTTTGGGACACTCTGATGCGGACGTGCTCCTCCACGCCATTATGGACGCTCTTCTGGGGGCGGCGGCCCTGGGAGATATCGGACGGCATTTCCCTGACACGGACGAGGCCTACAGGGGCGCTTCCAGCATGAAGCTGCTGGAGCGGGTGGGAGAGCTGGTGGCCCAGGAACTCTATGTCATCGGCAACATTGACGCCACTGTCATCGCCCAGCGCCCGAAGCTGGCCCCCTATATCGAAGAGATGCGGGACAATGTAGCCGGGGCCCTGGGCATCCGGAAGGATCAGGTCAATATCAAGGCTACCACAGAGGAGGGTCTTGGCTTTACTGGCAGCGGTCAGGGTATTGCGGCTCAGGCGGCGGCCTGCCTGGAAACCATCGCCAACTATAGCTATGAGCCCCGGCTGGAGCAGGAGAGTTGGAGCGAGGGGGCGGGGTGCGCTTTCTGCAGCGGCTGCCCCAGACAGTCCGGGCAGCGGAAGGACAGGTGAGAAGGGATGCAGACCAGGAAGCTGAAAGACGAGGAGAAGGGCAGCACTCGGAGACTGTATGAGGAGATCTTCTCTGAGGACAGCCCCTCCTTTGTGGACTATTACTATACAGAAAAGACGAAGGACAACACCATCTATGTAGTTGAGGAGGAGGGCGGCCTGCGGGCCATGCTCCACCTTAACCCCTACACCTTGATAGTAAACGGAAGGGAGGTGCCCTCCCACTATATTGTGGCGGTAGCCACAGAGGAGGCCTACCGGAAGAGAGGGTATATGGCGGCTCTCTTAAAGACGGCCCTTCGGGATATGTACCAGGCCGGAGAGCCCTTTACCTTCCTCATGCCGGCAGCAGAGGGGATCTACCTGCCTCATGGCTTTTCCACAGTGTATGAGCAGGAGCAGAGATACTTCCAGGGGGAGGAGCTTCCCGATGGCTGGAGCGCAAGAAAGGCCTGTCTGGCGGATGCGGCGGACATTGCGGATGTGGCCGGGAGTGAGTTGAAGGGCCGGTATAAGGTCTATGCGAGGCGGGATCAGGCCTACTACGAGCGGCTCATCCGGGAATATGAAAGCGATGGAGGATGTCTGATGATCTGTGAGCAGGAGGGCCGAATCGTGGACTGCCTGCCTGCGGTGAAGGAACTACCGGGGGAGAGAGCGAAGATCATGGTCCGCCTGGTGAATGTGAAAAGGCTGCTCCTTCTTCTGGAACTGAACTATCTGACGGCCATGTGCTTTCAGGTGACAGACCCCATCATCCCTGAGAACAACCAGGTGTTCATGCTGACGGGGACGGAGTTTTCCGGTGTCATGCTGATGGAGGGAAAGCCGGAGAACAGCGAGGGAACCCTGACTGTGGAGGCGCTCACCAAGCTTGTCTTTGGCAGGATTTCACCGGACGACATTGAGAAGGAAGAGGGAGTCACGGTGACAGAGAGAATGAAGGAGGAGCTGAAAAAGATCGTTCCTCTGTCGTCCGTTTATTTGAATGAGGTAGTGTGACCGGAACGGAAAAAGAGAAAACTCTGCCCGGCGAAGGTTGACAAATTCCGGCTTTTCACATACTATATATAGTACCTATAGCGGTAAAAACGGAGAACGGAAAGAGTAATATGGAAAGGAGCCACCAGAGAGGAGCTGTCACCGGCTGAAAGCAGCTCCAGGCGAGATCTGTATGAAGTGCATCCGGGAGTTGATCCGGCGAAAGGAGGGCGCTCAGAAGAGTGCGGCGCTGACTAGCCGGGTACGCAGGGGGCGGGCGTTATCGGCCGGAAAGCGGGGAGCAGCTGTGTGCGCAAGGCAGGCGGGTGCTTTCAAAAGGAGTGGAACCACGGATTATCAGTCGTCTCTTACATGTATTGTAAGAGATTTTTTTATTCTCTTGGAAAGCTCCTTTGGACTCCTCTGCAGATTTGCGGCATACCGGTGTGCCCCTGACGTGGAAAAACCAGAAAAGGAAGGAAGGATATGGGACTTGTAAAATATATTCAGGAAGAGATACAGGTGATCCGGGAGAGAGACCCGGCCATCAAGTCCAACTGGGAAGTGTTTCTCTACCCAAGCTTTAAGGTGATATTGAGCTACCGGGTGGCTCACAGGCTGTACCGGAAAAAGCATTATTTTCTCGCTAGATGGGTGTCCCAGAGGGCGGCCAGGAAGACGGGCATTGAGATTCATCCCGGCGCCAGGATCGGCAGGGGCCTCTTTATCGACCACGGGGCCGGCGTCATCATCGGCGAGACCACCATCATCGGAAACAATGTGACCCTCTACCAGGGAGTGACTCTGGGAGGCACAGGCAAGGAGAAGGGGAAGAGACATCCCACCTTAAAGGACAATGTGATGGTCAGCGCCGGGGCCAAGATACTGGGCTCCTTCACCATCGGGGAGAACTCCAAGATCGGCGCCGGGGCGGTGGTGCTCAAGGAGGTGCCGCCGGGCTGCACTGTGGTGGGAGTTCCGGGCCGCATCGTGAAGATGGGAGATCAGAAGATCCCAAGGGAGGATATGGACCAGGTGCATCTGCCTGACCCGGTGAGCAACGACATTCGGGAGCTTCGGCAGGACAATATCCGTCTGAAGAAGGAGTTAAGAGAGTTGGAAAAGCACATGAAATGCATGAAAGACAATACCATAGAGATGGAAGAGGACAAGGAGGAGCAACATGAAGCTGTTTAACACAATGACAAGGAAGAAGGAAGAGTTTGTACCCCTGGAAGAGGACAAGGTCAAGATGTACGTCTGCGGCCCCACGGTGTACAATCTGATTCACATCGGAAACGCCAGGCCTATGATAGTGTTTGACACGGTCAGGAGATATTTTGAGTATAAGGGCTACGACGTGAATTTTGTCTCCAATTTCACGGACGTAGATGACAAGATCATCAAGAAGGCCATCGAGGAGGGGGTGTCTGCGGACGAGATTTCCAAGAGATACATCGCCGAGTGCAAGAAAGACATGGAGGGCATGAACATTGAGCCCGCCACAAAAAACCCCCTGGCCACAGAGGAAATCCGCGGCATGGTGGAGATGATCCAGCAGCTCATCGACAAGGGATGCGCCTATGAGAAGAACGGCACGGTCTATTTCCGCACAAGACAGTTCAAGGACTACGGCAAGCTGTCCCACAAGAACCTGGATGACCTGCGCTCCGGCAACAGGACCCTGCTGGTGAGCGGCGAGGATGAGAAGGAGGACCCGCTGGATTTCGTGCTCTGGAAGCCCAAGAAGGAGGGGGAGCCGGCCTGGGAGTCACCCTGGAGCGACGGCCGCCCGGGCTGGCACATTGAGTGCTCTGTCATGTCAAAGAAATACCTTGGAGAGCAGATCGATATCCACGCAGGCGGGGAGGACCTGGTGTTCCCTCACCATGAGAACGAGATTGCCCAGAGCGAGGCGGCAAATGGAAAGCCTTTCGCAAAATACTGGATGCACAATGCCTTTCTGAATATTGATAATCACAAGATGAGCAAGTCTCTTGGCAATTTCCGTACAGTCCGGGAGATCAGTGAGCAGTACGACCTGCAGGTGCTCCGGTTCTTCATGCTCAGCGCCCACTACAGAAGCCCCTTAAACTTCAGCGCGGACCTGATGGAGGCCTCCAAGAACGGTCTGGAGAGGATCATGAATGCGGCGGAAAACCTGAAGTATCTGAGCGGAAACGCTAAGACCGCCGACATGTCCCCGGAGGAGAAGGAGACGCTGGCGAAGACAGAGGAGTATGTAAAGGCCTTTGAGACCGCCATGGACGACGACTTCAACACAGCGGACGCCATTGCGGCTGTCTTTGACCTTGTGAAATACTGCAACACCACCGCCGGCGAGGACAGTTCCGCCGCCTATGCGAAGGGAATGCTGGAAGTGTTGGAGAAGCTCTGTGATGTGCTGGGACTGATCGTTGTGAAGGAGACGGAGATGCTGGACGAGGACATTGAGGCCCTCATCGAGGAGCGCCAGGCAGCCAGAAAGGCAAAGAATTTCGCCCGGGCGGACGAGATCAGAGATGAGCTGGCAGCCAGGGGCATTATCCTTGAGGACACGCGTGAAGGAGTAAAATGGAAAAGAGCCTAGAACAGAAGATACAGTGGCAGTTTGAGGACTATATGCGGGAGATCTTCCAGATGGAGGAGGCGGATATCCGGGAATATTCGCCGCTCACCCTGGCCTATATCGGCGACAGCATCTATGACCTGGTCATCAAGACGCTGGTGGTCAGCCAAGGGAACCGCCCCGTGAACCAGCTTCACAGGATGACCAGCTCCCTTGTGCAGGCATCCGCCCAGTCCCGGATGATGCGCACCCTGCAGGGGATCCTGACAGAGGAGGAGCATGGGGTCTACAAGAGAGGAAGGAACGCCAAGAGCGTGTCCCCCGCCAAGAACCAGTCTGTGACAGACTACAGGCGGGCTACCGGCTTCGAGGCCCTTATGGGGTATCTCTACCTGAAAAGGGACTGGGAGA
>CAZZBJ010000029.1:4971-12017 GCA_964652805.1 uncultured Mordavella sp.
TCCGCACCGGGCTTGACAGCATGGAAGCCGGGGAGGCGGCAGGAGGAGCTGGCGAAGACGTACGCAGTGAAGCTGCAGCCAGTGAAGACAAAGTCCATGAAAACCATAAAGAGGATGACTATGAGTGACAGAGAGATAGAAAGAAACAGTACTGTGATCGAAGGGCGAAACGCCGTCCTTGAGGCCTTCCGCTCCGGAAAGACCATTGACAAGCTGTTTGTCCAGGACGGCTGCAAGGACGGCCCTGTGCAGACCATCCTGCGGGAGGCGAGAAAGCACGACACCATTGTCCGGTTTGTGTCAAAGGAGAGACTGGGACAGCTTTCCGAGACGGGACATCACCAGGGTGTGATCGCCCAGGCCGCGGCCTGGGAGTATGCCAGCGTGGAGGATATGCTGAAGCTGGCCAGGAGCAGGGAGGAGGCCCCTTTCCTCATCCTCCTGGACAATGTGGAGGATCCTCACAACCTGGGGGCTATCATCCGGACAGCCAATCTGGCCGGGGCTCACGGGGTCATTATCCCGAAGCGCCGGGCAGTGGGGCTGACAGCCACAGTGGCCAGCACCTCCGCCGGAGCCATTAACTACACGCCGGTGGCCAAGGTCACCAACCTGGTCCGCATCATGGAGGAGCTGAAGAAAGAAGGGCTCTGGTTTGTGTGCGCCGACATGGGCGGGGAGCTCATGTATGACCTGGATCTGAAGGGGCCCATTGGCCTTGTCATCGGAAACGAGGGGGAGGGCGTGGGACGCCTTGTGAAGGAAAGCTGCGACTTTACGGCAGCCATCCCCATGAAGGGGGACATTGACTCCCTGAACGCGTCGGTGGCGGCGGGAGTTTTGGCCTATGAGATCGTCCGCCAGAGGAGGAGCTGGAGCATGAAGATGGTCTGAGACTTTTGCGGAACTGGAAAGGAAGATAGTATGTCCCAGTATGAACAGATGACAGATGAGCAGCTGATACGCAGGCTCCGGGAGGGAGACCGGGCGATCACAGACTATCTGATGGAAAAATACAAGGGACTGGTCAAAAAGGAGGCCAAGGCCATGTACCTTTTGGGAGGAGAGAAAGACGACCTCATTCAGGAGGGGATGATCGGCCTTTTTAAGGCAGTCCAGGACTATGACACGACCCAGGAGGCTTCCTTTTACAGCTTTGCCGGGCTCTGTGTCAGAAGACAGCTCTACAGCGCTATAGAGGCGTCCAGGAGGAAGAAGCACGGCCCTTTGAATTCCTACATCTCCCTCTACGAGAGGGAGAACCTGGAGGAGGGGGAGGGAACCAAGCTGATGGACACCATCCGGGCCGGCACGGAGAGCGACCCGGAGCAGGCCTTCCTCAGCAAAGACAACGCCAGAAGAATCGAGGAGGAGCTGGAGGAAGCTTTAAGCGACCTGGAGAGGAGAGTGCTCTATCTCCATCTCCTGGGGACAGACTACCGGACCATTGCCAGGCTGCTGGACAAAAGTCCCAAGACTGTGGACAATGCCCTTCAGCGGATCAAGGCCAAGACACAGAAGATCCTGCGCAGCGAGGACGGGAAAGATTGACAGACAGCCGGAAGTGTGATATTTTATTTACCAATCCGGTATTGATCTGATAAATGCCGGGAACAAGCAGAAAAGAAAGGTGTGATTACATACATGGGCGATGACAGTGACACTGAGAGTTGTACATGCTTTCAGATGACAGCGTGTGCGGCAGATCTGTGGGCACAGGAAGAGAATGATCCATGTGATATCATGAATAGATAAGGGTATAGCCTGCAGGTGCGCGTCGGTACGACGCGAAGCCTGCAGGTTATACCCTTTTGCGATATTACTTATGACATTACATTAATGATCGATCGGGAGGATTAAGAAAGAAATGGTTGGACCATTAATTTTACAGGTTGTACTGATCGCGCTGAACGCAATCTTTGCAAGTGCGGAGATTGCCGTGATCTCCATGAATGAGACGAAACTGAAGAAAATGGCGGAGGACGGAGACCGTCGGGCGCGCCATCTGTACACGCTGACAGAACAGCCCGCCAAGTTCCTGTCCACCATCCAGGTGGCCATCACCCTGGCAGGACAGCTGGGAAGTGCCTTTGCAGCGGACAGCTTTTCCGGTCCGCTCTCGGACTGGATCATCAGCATGGGAGTGGCCGTGCCGGAGCGGGTGGTGAGGACGGTGGCACTTGTCGTCATTACAGTCATACTGGCCTACTTTAGCCTTGTGTTCGGCGAGCTGGTGCCCAAGCGGATCGCTATGAAGAAGTCGGAGCAGCTCTCCCTTCTTCTGTCCGGCCTTTTGTACGGAGTATCCAAGGTGTTCGCTCCCATCGTGTTTCTGCTGACCAAATCCACCAACGGTATGCTGCGGCTTCTGCACATCAACCCGGAGGAAGAGGAGGAGCAGGTGACGGAGGAGGAAATCCGGATGCTTCTCATGGAGGGAAATGCCCAGGGAAATATTGACAGTGAAGAGAGCGAGATGATCCGCAACGTGTTCGAGTTTGACGACATTTCCGTGGAGCAGATCTGTACCCGCAGAGTGGACATGGCCTGTCTGTACCTGGACGAGGATATGAAGGAGTGGGAGACCCTTATCCACTCCACCAGACACACCCACTATCCGGTCTGTAACGAGAACCAGGAGGACATTGTGGGCGTGCTGGACACGAAGGACTATTTCCGCCTGAAAGACAAAAGCAGGGACAATGTCATGGCAAATGCGGTGGAGAAGGCCTACTTTGTGCCAGAGACCATGAAGGCCAACACCCTGTTCCAGAACATGAAGAAGAAGCGCATCTATTTTGCCGTGCTTGTGGATGAGTACGGCGGCGTCAGCGGTATCATCACCCTCCACGACCTGATGGAGTCCCTGGTGGGGGATCTCTATGACCCGGACGATGAGGAAGAGCCGGAGGACATCGTGAAGATTGCCGACAGCCAGTGGCGCGTCCAGGGCGGTGCGGACGTGGAGGATGTGGCGGAGGAGCTGAAGGTGGAGCTCCCGGCCCAGGACTACGACACCTTCGGAGGCTACGTCTGCGGCGTCATAGACCGTATCCCGGAGGACGGGGAGACCTTTGTCTGCAGCACCGACGACCTGGAGATACAAATCCTGGCTGTGGAGAACCACCGGATCAAGGAAGCGGTGGTGTGGAAGAAGGAAAAGCTGGAGGAGACGCAGGAGAGAAAATAGCCCGGAGCCTGGAGGGAGGCCCGGACTGGTGAGAACACAGGACAGGAGTGCGGGAGCGTCTGTAAAGCAGCAGAGGCTCCCGTGGGCCTGAAAACAGAAAAAGAGATTTTCGAAAGAAGTCATTGACAAGACTGTCTTAATATTGTATATTATTCGTGTTGCTTACGAAATATATGCTGCCTTGGCTCAGTCGGTAGAGCGTCGCCTTGGTAAGGCGGAGGTCGGCGGTTCAAGTCCGCTAGGCAGCTTTTCCATTTATAATGGATTCATATTGTTGAATGGGGCATTAGCGCAGTTGGGAGCGCGCCACACTGGCAGTGTGGAGGTCACGGGTTCAAGTCCCGTATGCTCCATTTTTTTTTGCGAAAATTTAAGGATTTCTTTGCATTTCTTAAGTGTTCTTTGCCCATCTTATGATCTCTGCCGGTTCAGGTTATACTTTGTCGAAAAAGGGTATGTCTGGGGAGGATAAAGAGGGACAATGAGCAGGATGGAGAAGAACAGAGCCTTTTCTCGCCGGACCTTGCGGCTTGTGCTTGTGGATTGCAGGGAAGTGTGGTAAGATATTTTTCATGACCAGATCAATTATTGTTATCAGGAGGTTGACATGGGAGAAGAAGTGGTTTCTAAAAATTTTATTGAGCAGGAGATAGATAAAGATCTTAGAGAGGGAGTGTATGACAATGTGTGTACCAGGTTCCCGCCGGAGCCGAACGGGTACCTCCACATCGGACATGCCAAGTCCATTCTTTTGAATTACGGGCTGGCACAGAAGTACGGCGGCACCTTTCACCTGCGGTTTGACGACACCAACCCCACCAAGGAGGACATGGAGTTTGTGGAATCCATTAAGGAGGATGTGCAGTGGCTGGGCGCTGACTACGGGGAGCATCTGTATTTTGCCTCCGACTATTTTGATGTCATGTACGAGTGCGCAGTGAAGCTGATCAAGAAGGGAAAGGCCTACGTCTGCGACCTGAGCCCGGAGGAGATACGGGAATACAGAGGAACGCTCACAGAGCCGGGGAAGAACAGTCCCTACAGAGACCGCTCCGCGGAGGAGAACCTGGTCCTCTTTGAGGCCATGAAAAACGGGGAGTATAAGGACGGGGAGAAGGTACTGCGGGCCAAGATCGACATGGCTTCCCCCAATATCAACATGCGGGATCCCATCATCTACCGGGTGGCCCATATGACCCACCACAACACGGGAGATAAGTGGTGCATCTACCCCATGTATGATTTTGCCCACCCTATCGAGGACGCTGTGGAGAAGATCACCCACTCCATCTGTACCCTGGAGTTTGAGGATCACAGGCCGCTCTACGACTGGGTGGTGCGGGAGTGCGAGTTTGACCCGGCGCCCCGCCAGATCGAGTTCGCCAAGCTGTACCTGACCAACGTGGTGACAGGCAAGCGCTATATCAAGAAGCTGGTGCAGGAGGGCATTGTGGACGGCTGGGATGATCCCCGCCTTGTGTCCATCGCGGCTCTGAGGAGGAGAGGATTTACGCCTGCGTCCATCAAGATGTTCGTGGAGATGTGCGGCGTGTCCAAGAGCCAGAGCTCTGTGGATTACGCCATGCTGGAGTACTGCATCCGGGAGGATCTGAAGATGAAGAGACCCCGCATGATGGCGGTTCTTGACCCTGTCAAGCTGGTGATCGACAACTATCCGAAGGGGGAGAAAGAGTACCTGGATGTGGCCAACAACCTGGAGAACGAGGAACTGGGAATGAGACAGCTTCCCTTTGAGAGAGAGCTGTACATTGAACGGGAGGATTTTATGATCGAGCCCCCGAAGAAGTATTTCCGCCTTTTCCCGGGAAATGAGGTGCGCCTGATGCACGCCTACTTTGTGAAGTGCGTGGGCTATGAGACCGACGAGGAGGGCAATGTGACGGTGGTCCATGCCACTTACGACCCGAAGACAAAGGCCGGCTCCGGCTTTACGGGAAGAAGAGTCAAGGGGACCATTCACTGGGTTCCAGTTTCCTGCGCCCAGAAGGCGGAGGCCCGTCTCTACGAAAATCTGATCGACGAGGAGAAGGGCGTGTACAATAAGGAGGACGGCTCCCTGAACCTGAACCCCAACTCTCTGGAGATCCGAAAGAACTGCTTTGTGGAGCCCAGCTTCCAAGACGCGGGAGCCTGCGACAGCTTCCAGTTTGTGAGAAACGGCTACTTCTGCATTGACGCCAAGGACTCAAGGCCGGACGCCCTTGTGTTCAACAGAATCGTGTCCCTGAAGAGCTCCTTTAAGCTGCCCAAATAACAATAACAGAGACTATGAACGAGCTGATGATCCATCTTCGGCTTCACAGCGGCACGCCGCTGTACGAGCAGATTTACACGTATATAAAAGAAAATATAAGGACAGGCAGGATCTCCTGCGGGGAGAAGCTGCCCTCCACCCGGGCTTTGTGCAGCCACCTGGAAGTCAGCAGGAGCACGGTGGAGATGGCCTACGAGCAGCTCCTGTCAGAGGGCTACATCGAGGCTGTCCCCTACAGGGGATACTTTGTGGCAGAGGTGGAGGAACTGTGGCATCTGGAGTCGGCCCCGGCCAGGGATGAAAAGAAGAGGGAAGAAAAGGAGCAGTCCGCCGGATACCGCTTTGACTTCACGCCCAACGGGGTGGACCTGAACAGCTTCCCCTACAACATCTGGCGGAAGCTGTCCAGGGAGGTGCTGCTGGATGACAGGACTGAGCTCTTCCGGCTGGGGGAGCCCCAGGGAGAGTACGAGTTCCGCAGAGCCATCTGCAGCTATCTCTACCAGGCCAGAGGTGTGAACTGCTCGCCCCGGCAGGTGGTCGTGGGCGCCGGAAGCGACTACCTTCTCATGCTCCTTTGTTCTCTGCTTGGGAGAGACCACGTCATTGCTGTGGAGAACCCTACCTACATGCAGGCCTACAGGCTCTTCCGGAGCCAGTCCTACAGGGTCTGCCCGATTCGGATGGACAGGAGGGGAATGGACACCCGGCTGCTGGAGGAATCGGGGGCGGACATCGCCTACGTGACGCCCTCTCACCAGTATCCCACCGGGATCGTCATGCCCATCCGCCGACGGATGGAGCTGCTGGCTTGGGCGGAGGCGAAAAGCGGCAGGTACATTGTGGAGGACGACTATGACAGTGAATTCCGCTACAAGGGCAAGCCGATCCCGGCGCTCCAAGGCTATGACGCCAGGGGCAAGGTCATATACCTGGGCACCTTTTCCAAGTCCATTGCCCCCGCCATCCGCCTCAGCTACATGGTGCTCCCGGAAGCCCTGTGCGGAGAGTACGAGAGAAAGCTGGGGTTTATCAATTCCACCGTGTCCAAGGTGGATCAGCTCATCATGTGCCGTTTCCTGGAGGAGGGGTACTATGAGCGCCATCTCAACAAGACCCGGTCCCTGTACAGGGGCAGGCATGATCAGCTTATAGCGGGACTGAAGCCCCTGGCGGACACATGCCGGATATCCGGGGAGAACGCGGGAGTCCACCTGCTCCTTCACTTTGACGACGGCAGGACGGAGAGAGAGCTGATAGAGAAGGCCGCCGCCCGGGGGATCCGGGTGTACGGCATGTCGGACTACATCGTGGGTGAGCCGGGCAGGGAGGCGGTTATCCTTCTGGGCTATGCCAACATGCCTGAGGAGCAGATCCGAGAGGCCTGCGATATTCTCTGCGGGATATGGAAGCGGGAAGCGTAAACAGAAGGGAAGTATAAATCAAAAATGAAACATAAAAGCGGGAGCTCTTCCTGAATGATCATTACAGATCACCGGGAAGGCTCCCGCTTTTTACATGACTTCATTTTTAGGCGTCTTTTTTGTCCTCGTCGCCGGCTTCCTCCTCTCCCTTGCTTTC
>CAZZBJ010000029.1:12117-22991 GCA_964652805.1 uncultured Mordavella sp.
ATTTTTAGGCGTCTTTTTTGTCCTCGTCGCCGGCTTCCTCCTCTCCCTTGCTTTCATCTCTGGGAGGGGTGTTGAGGGGAACATACTCCCGGTCACCCACCGGCTTCAGGTCGTTGTCAAGGTCAAAATCCTCATCCTCAAACTCATCCATATCGTCCTCTGTGTTATCTGAAGGAGATTTTTTCAGATAATAGTAAAGTCCGGCAGCGGCGCTTCCCACAGCGGCCAGACCGAGCATGCGTTTTATCCATTTAGACATATTCATGACTCCTTTCTGCAGACTGCGTGTATGCTATGATATATTGTAATACTTTTGAACAAAAAAAGAAAGGGGAAACATGCAAATACTAGCGAAATTCCGGGCACAGGTCCGGTTGTAGAGGCCGGGAAAGTATGTTACACTATATTGCGTCAGACAAGATAAGGAGGACTTTATGGAAAAAAACAAACTGGGAAAGGCACGGTCAGGGCTTTCCAGGATCATATTCAGCCGTACAGGATTTGTTTTTCTTCTGATCCTGATACAGCTTGGACTTTTTGTAGTGACAACAAATCTGCTGCAGTCGTATGCGCTTTTTATAAACGGCATCCTCAGAGTGCTGGGTGTTGCCGTGCTGATCTATATCATCAACGCGGAGGGGAACCCTGCCTTTAAGATGACGTGGATGCTCTGCATCATGGCGTTTCCTGCGGTGGGCACGCTGTTCTATATATATGTAAAGACACAGGTGGGCGTCCGGTGGATGGGAAAGAGGCTGGCCACCCTGAAGATAGAGACAGATCCCTACATGATGCAGGACATGGACGTGGTGGACGCGCTGCGGGCCAGCAAGCCGTCCAATGCCAATCTGGCCTACTACCTGGCCCATCACATGGGATTTCCCACATACCGGAATACGGAGGTGACCTATTTTCCGCTGGGGGAGGACAAATTTGAGGCCCTTGTCTGTGAGCTGAAAAAGGCCCGCAAATACATTTTTATGGAATATTTTATCGTGGAGAAGGGCTATATGTGGGACACTATCCTGAAGATCCTTGTCCAGAAGGCAAGGGAGGGAGTGGAGGTGCGCTTCATGTACGACGGCACCTGCGCCATCTCAAACCTGCCCTACGACTATCCCCAGGAGTTGGAGCGGAAGGGTATCCGGTGCAAGATGATGAATCCCATCATGCCCTTTTTGTCCACTGTGCAGAACAACAGAGACCACCGGAAGATCTGCGTCATTGACAGCCGGGTGGGCTTCACGGGAGGCGTCAATCTGGGGGACGAGTACATCAATCGAAAAGAGCGGTTCGGCCACTGGAAGGACACGGCTGTCATGCTGAAGGGAGATGCGGTCCAGAGCCTGACCATGCTCTTCCTCCAGATGTGGAACGTGGACGAGAAGGAGGAGGAGCACTACGGACATTACCTGACTCCAAGGCGGCAGGGGCTGCGAAGAGAGCTGGGGTACGTGCTCCCCTACGGAGACAGCCCGTTTGACGATGAAAACGTGGGGGAGGAGGTATACTTCCACATCCTGAACCATGCGAAGAAGTACGTGCACATCATGACCCCCTACCTCATATTGGACAATGAGATGATCACTACCTTGACAAGAACGGCCAAGAGCGGCATCGAGGTCATCATCATCATGCCCCACATTCCGGACAAGTGGTACGCCTTTGTGGTGGCCAAGACTTACTACAGGGAACTCATCCGGGCAGGGGTTCAGATTTACGAGTACAAGCGGGGCTTTGTCCACGCCAAGGTCTTTGTGTCAGATGACGACACGGCCACAGTGGGCACCATCAACCTGGACTACAGGAGTCTCTACCTGCATTTTGAGTGCGGCGTGTTCATATACAATAATTCCGTGGTAGACTGGGTGGAGAGAGATTTCCAGGAGACACTCATGAAGTGCCACAAGGTAAGTCTTGTGGAGCTGAGAAACAGGAGTCTGTTCTCCAAGATAGCGGGTCAGGTGCTCAGGCTGTTTGCGCCTCTCATGTAGCCGGCAAAGCAGGCCCTTTGGGAAATAAGTGTTGTACAACAGGAGGAAAATATAGTATAATGCATATGGCTGTTTGTGAGCCATGAATGTTAATGATACACAGGAGGAATGGATAATGGTAAAAGCAGTAGTAGGTGCGAACTGGGGCGATGAAGGTAAGGGCAAGATTACCGACATGCTAGGGGAGAATGCGGATATAATCATCCGTTTCCAAGGTGGTGCCAACGCAGGACACACCATCATAAATGATTACGGTAAATTTGCACTTCACACACTGCCGTCCGGCGTGTTTTACAGTCACACCACAAGTATTATCGGCAACGGGGTCGCACTGGATATCCCCAAACTTTTCGGAGAGATCCAGTCCATCGTCGAAAAAGGGGTGCCCATGCCGAAGATCCTTGTGTCAGACAGAGCGCAGATCGTAATGTCCTACCACAAGAATTTTGACGCCTACGAGGAGGAGAGACTGGGAGGAAAGTCCTTCGGGTCCACGAAATCCGGTATCGCGCCCTTCTACTCAGACAAATACGCAAAGATCGGTTTCCAGGTAAGCGAGCTCTTTGACGATGAGCTGCTTAAGGAGAAGACTGTCCGGGTGGCAGAGCAGAAGAACGTGCTGCTGGAGCATCTGTACCATAAACCATTGATCGATCCTGCTGACCTTTATAGAGAACTGAAAGAGTACAAAGAGATGATCGAGCCCTATGCGTGCAACGTATCACTCTACCTTTACAACGCCCTCAGGGAGGGCAAGGAGATCCTGCTGGAGGGTCAGCTTGGCTCCCTGAAGGATCCGGACCACGGCATTTACCCCATGGTCACATCCTCCTCCACTCTGGCAGGCTATGGTGCCATCGGGGCCGGTATCCCGCCCTATGAGATCAAGCAGATCATCACTGTCTGCAAGGCTTACTCCAGCGCTGTCGGCGCCGGCGCCTTTGTCAGCGAGATCTTTGGAGAGGAGGCGGACGAGCTGAGGCGCAGGGGAGGAGACGGCGGCGAGTTCGGCGCCACCACAGGACGGCCGAGACGTATGGGTTGGTTCGACTGTGTGGCCTCCAAGTACGGCTGCAGACTGCAGGGAACTACGGACGTGGCCTTCACTGTGCTGGATGTGCTTGGTTATCTGGACGAGATCCCCGTCTGTGTGGGTTACGAGATCGACGGGGAAGTGACGACAGAATTCCCCATCACCCATCTTTTGGAGAAGGCAAAGCCGGTTCTCAAGAAGCTTCCCGGCTGGAAGTGTGATATCCGGGGCATTAAGAAGTACGAGGACCTTCCGGAGAACTGCAAAAATTACATTGAGTTCATCGAGAAGGAGATCGGCTACCCCATCACAATGATCTCCAACGGACCGGGAAGAAGAGACATTATCTATAGAAACAAATAGTTTGATCTGAACGCTTCCGGGCGGCATGGCTGACAGGCTATGCCGCCTGTTTTCGTCATACATTTTGTGTTGACAGGACCGCCTGGGCTGTGATATCCTTTTAAAGGAATAATTTAATGCTTTAAAGCGTTGCGGTTTAAAGCGGCGCAGAAAAAAGAAAACGCGGAGAAAAAGGAGGAAACAAAAATGATCATCAAGCTTACGATCCTGCTGTTATTTTTTATTGTCATGGTGGCAGTGGGGATCTATGCCAAGAGACATGCGGGCAGTGTAGACGGATTTGTGCTGGGAGGGCGGTCTGTGGGGCCGTGGCTGACAGCTTTCGCCTACGGAACCTCCTATTTTTCGGCGGTCGTGTTTGTAGGGTATGCAGGGCAGTTTGGTTGGAAGTACGGCCTTGCCTCCACCTGGATCGGAATTGGAAACGCAGTCATCGGCAGTCTTCTTGCCTGGGTTGTCCTTGGAAGGAGGACCCGCGTTATGAGCCAGCACCTGAGCTCCAGGACTATGCCGGATTTCTTCGGGGAGAGGTACGGAAGTCGGCGGCTGAAGATCGCGGCGTCGGCCATCGTGTTCATTTTCCTTGTGCCCTATACGGCATCCATCTACAACGGACTTTCCAGACTTTTCGAGATGGCTTTCAACATTCCCTACCAGTGGTGCGTGATCCTCATGGCAGTGATCACGGCCGTGTATGTGATTCTGGGGGGATACATGGCTACAGCCATCAATGACTTTATCCAGGGCATCATCATGCTGGCGGGTATTGTGGCGGTCATCGCGGCGGTGCTCTCAGGCCAGGGAGGCTTCCTGGAGGCTGTGGGGAAGATGGCCCAGATCCCAAGCGACGTGGAGGTGACAATGGGGCAGCCCGGAGCCTTCACATCCTTCTTCGGACCGGATCCCCTAAACCTGCTGGGAGTGATCATCCTGACATCCTTGGGAACCTGGGGTCTGCCCCAGATGATCCACAAATTTTACACCATCCGGGATGAGAAGTCGATTCAGACGGGAACCATCATCTCCACCGTGTTTGCCATTGTAGTGTCCGGCGGATGCTACTTCCTGGGCGGCTTTAGCAGACTCTTTGACTCCCCGGAGATCTATGGGGCGGACGGCTCCGTGGTGTATGACAGCATCATTCCCTTTATGCTGTCGGGACTTCCGGATATTCTGGTGGGTATTGTGGTGATCCTGGTGCTGTCGGCATCCATGTCAACTCTGTCCTCCCTTGTCCTTACATCCAGCTCTACCCTGACGCTGGATTTCCTGAAGGATACAGTGATAAAGAAGATGAGCGAGAAAAAGCAGATTGTTGTGATACAGCTTCTGATCGTGTTTTTTATCCTTCTGTCTGTTGTGCTGGCTCTGAATCCGCCGGCTTTCATCGCACAGCTCATGGGGATTTCCTGGGGCGCCCTGGCAGGGGCTTTCCTGGCTCCCTTCCTGTACGGACTGTACTGGAAGAGGACCACAAAGGCGGCCGTGTGGGCCAGCTTTATCGCCGGCGTGGGCATCACCGTGTCCAACATGTTCATAGGATATATCGCCTCCTCTATCAACGCAGGCGCCCTGGCCATGGTGGCGGGAATGATCCTCGTGCCGATCGTGAGCCTTCTGACGCCTGCGCCTGAAAAGGAGCATATTGAGAAGATATTTGCCTGCTACGATGAGACAGTAGTGATCAGGAAAAAGCACTCCCTGGAGGAGCAGTGACAATATTTTTTTAAGAAATTCCTTACTTTTATTTTAGGTTCTCTCCATACAGAAGACACATTTGCGGAGTATAGTAACAGCATAGAAGAAAAAAGTCATAAAAACAGAAAGCCGGCAATATAATAATAAGGCCGGGAAAACGGAGTATGGAGTGTAAATAAGTAGAAGTGGAGGTATGCATCATGAGAAACAGCGAGAGAAAAGACAGCAGCCAGGAAGCGATTTCCATGGAAGAATACTTGAGTAAGAGACAGAAGATAAAGGAGGCACAGCAGCGCAGAAGAAGCCGCAAGAAAGAAAAAAGCCCGGCCTGGATGTGGGCCGGACTCTACGTCTGATCCTGTCCCGGGTCAGGCGCTTCTGCCGCCTTCCCCGCATTTTCACAGGCGCTCTCCTCGCCGGAGGGCGGACGGCTGTTTTGAATATTTCTGTACACCAGAGTGTAGGCGTACAGGAGAACAGGGATGACAAAGGTGCAGACAATGGAGGCTTTCAGAAGACCCATTGTCTGTGAATGGTCAGTGAATGCGAAGAACAGGGTGCTGCCGTACATGACGAGGAGCAGCAGGGCTCCGCAGGCCGCCAGGATCCGTCTGATCTTTTCCATGGGAGAGACTCCTTTCAGAAACATAGTTATGACGCTCACGGATGGTTCCGTGCTGCGCACTTTCACAGTCCTGGCATCATTATATCGGGAAACAGTTAAAAAATCAAATCCCTCCTCTTTGAAAATCGAGGGAAATAGTATATAATAGGGCTTGCACAGAAAAACCTGCGCAGGCAGGAGCACAAAGGAGTATAAAAATGAGTACATTACTGGAACAGTGGCGGGCTACCGCTTACAAAGAGAAGGCAGACAGAGGCCAGCTTCAGAAGTTCTGGGATTCCTATTTCCAGATCGAAAAGGAGATTTATGAGAAACTGCTCTCTGATCCGGACGAGGAGGTCCGCGGCACAGTCAAGGAGCTGGCAGAGAGATTTGGACACAGCGTCATGACTATGGTGGGCTTTCTGGACGGCATTGACGAGAGTCTGAAGGTGCCGAACCCTATTGAAACCATGGATGAGGACACACAGGTAAACCTTGTGTATGACAAAGCTCTGTTATATAAGAACATGGTGGCTGCCAAGGCTGACTGGCTTTACAATCTTCCCCAGTGGGACAACATTTTCACTGAGGAGGAGAGAAAGGCTCTCTACAAGGAGCAGAAGGAGTCAGGCACGATCCGCAAGCCGAAGAAGATAGGGCGCAACGATCCCTGCCCCTGCGGAAGCGGAAAAAAATACAAGCACTGCTGCGGAAGATAAGATGATACTGGCAGTAGTGGTTTTCTGTCTGGCCTATTATCTGATCATCTGTAAGGCGATGGGAAAATGGGATTCTACCTTTGCCGGGTTCTGGCCCGGGGCTGGGGCGGCGTGTCTTCTCGGACATGCGGCCGTCTTTGCAGGCCCCCGCTGGCTGGGGCTGGCAGTGGAGAGTTCTTTTTCTATTGCCCTTTTTGTATTTATGCTGGTGGAGATCAGGATCCTCTGGGGGATGCGCCCGGACCAGGAGACGGACTGCTCCTTTATCATCGTCCTGGGTGCCCAGATCCGGGGAACAGAAGTGACTCTTTCCTTGCGCCGGCGCCTGGATACAGCCATTGCCTACCTGGAGGAGCATCCGGGGACGACGGCTGTCCTGTCCGGCGGACAGGGCAAGGGGGAGGCTGTCAGCGAGGCCAGAGCCATGGGAGACTACATGCGGGCAAGGGGGCTCAGTCCGGCAAGATTTATCCTGGAGGAGCGGTCCACGTCCACCAGGGAGAATTTTGCCTTTTCCAGCCCGCTCATACCGGACATGGCAGCGCCGGTGGGGATCGTAACCAACAGTTTTCACATGTACAGGGCAAAGGCCTATGCCAGGAGAACAGGATACCAAAATCCCCGGGCCATACCGGCGCCCAGCGGCCCGGTGCTTTTGCTGAACTACATGACAAGAGAGTTTTTTGCGGTCTGGAAAATGTGGATCTGCAGATAAAGGAGAAAAATATGAAAAATATGAAAAATATATACGACTGCTACACTTTGAACAATGGAGTGAAAAATCCCTGCCTTGGCTACGGCACCTACAAGGCGGAGGAAAAGAACGCGGATATCATCCAGATGGCCATCGAGGCGGGATACCGGTATTTTGACACTGCCTCCTTCTACGGGACAGAGGAGTATCTGGCTCAGGCTATACGCAAAAGCGGCGTCCCAAGAGAGGAGTTCTTCCTCACGTCCAAGGCATGGAAGACCCAGATGGGTTACGAAAATGTAAAGGAGGCTTTCCGGCAGTCCCTGGAGACGCTGGAGACCGATTACCTGGACCTCTATCTGATCCACTGGCCCCTGCCGGAAGAGGGCTGCAGGGACTGGAAACAGCTGGACAAGGAGACATGGAGAGGGGTGGAGGAGCTGTATGAGGAGGGAAAGGTGAATGCCATCGGCGTCAGCAATTTCCTTCCCCATCACATTGAGAATCTGCTGGAGGACTGCCGCGTCCGCCCGGCGGTGAACCAGATCGAGTTCCATCCCGGCTACACCCAGGAGGTGACGGTCAGGTACTGTCAGGAGAAGGGTATCCTGGTGCAGGCTTGGAGCCCCATTGGCAGGAGAGCCCTCCTGGACAATGAGATGCTGCAGGAGATGGCTGGGCAGTACGGCGTCTCTGTGGCCCAGCTGTGCATCCGCTACGCCATCCAGCGGGGCGTCGTGCCCCTGCCTAAGTCCTCTGCTATGGAGAGGATGAAGCAGAATCAGGATGTGTTCGGATTTGAGATCACAGAAGAAGACATGTACAGGCTGGGGACCATGCCCCAGACCGGCTGGTCCGGACTGCATCCGGACGGCGGATCTGTGAGGAGGCCGGAAAAATGATGAGGGAAATACAGGAATACAGACATAAAGTGCAGTATTACGAGACAGATCAGATGGGGATCGTCCACCACTCCAACTACATCCGCTGGTTCGAGGAGGCCAGGACAGACCTTCTGGAGCAGATGGGCATGGGATATGACAGGATGGAGGCTCTGGGCATAGGAAGTCCGGTTCTGGGAGTGGAGGCGGACTATCTGCGGATGGTTCACTTCGGAGACATTGTGTCCATCCGGACCAGGATGAAAGAGTACAACGGCATCAAGCTGACGCTGGAGTACGAGGTGACGGATGAGAAGACCGGCATGGTCCATTGCCGGGGACTGACAAAGCACTGCTTTTTGAATGAAAAGGGATGCCCTGTGTCCCTGAAAAAGGATTACCCGGATATCCATGCCCTCTTTGTGGTGATGATGGAACAGGGAAAGAGGAAGGCACAGTAGAAAAACAGGATATTTTTCAAAAAAATGCAGATACTATCTCTGGTAAACAGATAAAGGAGGTAGTATCAATACCAGAATTAAAGCGTATTGTACAGACACATGCTCTTCTGCGTTGCTTTTTCAGATGGGCATTGCTATAATAGTTTATATGTGCAGAATAAAAGGAAATGATGGATATGACTGAGACAGAGAGGGAAATAAAAAAAGAGGATAAGGACAGGCCAAAGAGCGGGAGAGGAACCTACTGGATCCGACAGCAGTTCGGCCGGGGAGTTACATATTTTATCGTAGTGGCGGCAGGCATTATGTTTTATTTTGCCCTGCTGCGGGCCACCAATCTGACGGATGTGCTGTGGACTGTGGTGGATGTGCTGAAGCCTATTTTGTACGGGCTTATCATCGCTTACCTGCTGAATCCCATTGTGAAACAGGTGGACCGGCATCTCGGGCCGGCGCTGAAAAAGAAGATGAAAGACGGGGTAAAGGCGGAGAAACTCTCCAGGGCGGCCGGGATCGCCCTGGCTGTCGTGTTTCTCTTCTTTCTGATCACCGCCCTGATCAACATGCTGATACCGGAGCTTTACAAGAGTATCCGGGATCTGGTGATGACGCTGCCGGGGCAGCTGAACAGTCTGGGGCAGGAGTTCAACAAGTTCTATGCGGACGACTCCACCATCGGCGATATCGTAAAGCAGGCCATCAGCGAGGGGACAGATATGCTGCAGAACTGGTTGCGCACGGACCTGCTGGCTCGGATCAACGATCTGATGACCAGCCTGACGGAGGGCGTGATCAGCTTCCTCAATGAGGTGTTCAACGCACTGATCGGCGTCATCGTGTCCGTGTATGTGCTGTTCAGCAAGGAGAAGTTTGTCTCCCAGACAAAGAAGACGGTTTACGCGGTGTTTTCTAACAGGAACGCCAACGCCATCCTCCATCTGACAAGGAAGAGCAATGAGATATTCGGGGGCTTTATCATCGGGAAGATCATTGACTCCGCCATCATCGGCGTGCTCTGCTTTATCGGCATTTCCCTGCTGAGTATGCCCTATGTCATGCTGGTCAGCGTGATCGTGGGTGTGACCAATGTGATCCCCTTTTTCGGACCCTACATAGGCGCGATACCCTCGGCCATCCTCATCATGCTGGCCGACCCGCTGAAGGGTGTGTATTTCATTATATTTATCTTCCTCCTGCAGCAGCTGGACGGCAATTTCATCGGCCCCAAGATCCTTGGAAACAGCACAGGGCTCTCCGCTTTCTGGGTTATCTTTTCCATCCTCCTGGGAGGAGGGCTTTTCGGGTTCCCGGGGATGCTCATGGGCGTGCCCACCTTTGCGGTGATCTACTATATCGTCCAGACAATTGTCAACAGGCGGCTGGAGATGAAGCATCTCCCGACACAGTCGGACTTTTATGACAGGGTGAGCTATGTGGATGACGACGGCGTCTGCGTGCGCGGCGAGGATGCTGACGATGCCCGTGACAGGCAGGAGAGCGAGCCGGGAAACGGGAAGCAGGACCGTGGCTAAGACGACAGAACTAAGACAGTGAGATAACAGAGGGAATATATAGAAGAATACAGAAGAACATATAGGAGAACAGACTATGCCAATTCGAGTACAGAACGACCTTCCGGTAAAAGAGATACTGGAGCAGGAGAATATATTTGTGATGGATGAGCACAGGGCTACCCATCAGGACATCCGGCCCATCCGCATCGGGCTTCTGAACCTGATGCCGCTGAAGGAGGACACAGAGCTGCAGATCCTGCGGTCCATGTCCAACACACCCCTTCAGATCGATGTGGTGTTCATCAATGTGTCCAGCCACGAGTCCAGGAACACATCCACCAGCCATCTGAACAAGTTTTACTTGCCCTTTAAGGAGGTAAAGGCCCGGAAATTCGACGGTCTTATCATCACCGGCGCCCCGGTGGAGCAGATGCCCTTTGAGGAGGTGGACTACTGGGAGGAGCTGACCGAGATCATGGAGTGGACTAAGACCAACGTGACCTCCACCCTTTACCTGTGCTGGGGAGCCCAGGCAGCTCTCTACTACCACTACGGGATCGACAAGGTGCCCTTGGAGAAGAAGCTGTTCGGCGTCTTCAGCCACAGGGTGTTGAACCGGAAGATTCCCCTCGTGCGGGGATTTGACGATGTGTTCCTGGCGCCCCACTCCAGGCACACGGACGTACCGGCGGACAGGATCCGCGCGGACGGCAGGATTACCATCCTGGCGGAGTCGGAGAAGGCGGGGGCGTTCCTGTCCATGGCCCAGGACGGACGCCAGGTCTTCGTCATGGGACACCCGGAATACGACAGAGTCACCCTGGACGGGGAGTACAAGAGAGAGCTGGCCAAGGGACTGCCCATCGAGATGCCGGAGAATTACTATCCGGATGACGATCCCCGGAACAAG